>DHFN01000074.1 GCA_002402275.1 Anaerolineales bacterium UBA4823 | reverse complement strand
CGGCTGGTCTTTCTTTCCGCCACCGAATATCGGCTTTTATTACAATTTGCCCGTAATCTTGGGCAAGTATTAACCTCAGAGGAATTGCTGGCAAATGTTTGGGGCCCTGAATATCGAGAGGATAAGGAAATTTTATGGGTGAGTATCTCGCGTTTGCGGCAAAAGTTAGAAGATGACCCAAAAATTCCAGTTCACATTGTCACCCGCTCCGGAATGGGGTATTCAATGCCAGCCTTGGAGGCATAAGCAATGGCAACCCATTATGATGAAAAAGGCAAATGGTTTACGGAAAAGGTCACCAAAGATGAGGTTGCCGTTATCTTACAGACCATAACGGGTCGAATTGAAGGGAACCTTTTTGTGATGGCAGGTACTAGACTAACAGATGAAATAAATAATACCGAGCAATTTATCGCTGTAACAAATGCCAAAATTTTTAATTTAAAAGGTGAATGCGATTATTTCACCCATTTTGTCAATGTCAACCGTGAACACATTATCTGGCTGATCCCTCAATCAGAAATAAAAGAAGTCTCGGATTGTAAGCCAGGAGAAGATTGACATTGTCCGATCAACAGAATCCTCGTCAAGTAAGTGCTTCTGAATTACCAAAAATTAAAAGCTATTTGGTTCAGATCGTTAAAAGGGAACTATCTAATGATGGGCATGATCCAAAAAACGCTCATATGCTCATAGAAAAGGCGATTAAGAAATTAAATATTGATCTAGATGCTCATGCAAGTGAAAAATTAATTAATGATATTTATCAAGAAGTAGTTGGTTTAGGTATTTTGCAGCCATTATTAGATGATCCTCAAATCACTGAAATCATGGTTAATGGTGGGAGAAAAATTTATATTGAAAAAGAAGGCCGCATTCTCAAAACACCGATTACCTTTGAAAATGATAACCAGATAATGGATTTAATTGATAAAGTCATCCGTCCATTAGGGAGACGAGTTGATCCAGATCATCCGGCAGTAGATGCTCGCCTAACAGATGGCTCACGTTTCAATGCCATTATTCCACCCGTTGCGATTGATGGCCCATCCATCACTATTCGGAAGTTTTCCCGCGATAAATTGACTGTCGAAAAACTAATTGAATTGGGTTCTCTCAGCCGGATTGTAGCGGATTTTTTGGAAGCTTGTGTTGTATCCCGGATTAATATCATTATCTCAGGAGGAACCGGTTCAGGAAAAACTACCCTGCTAAACGCCCTATCTAGTTATATCCCCGATACCGATCGAATCGTCACAATCGAAGATTCGGCAGAATTACAATTACATCAGGAGCATGTAGTTCGGTTAGAAATGAAGCACCCAGACTTTGAGGGAAAAGGCGAAGTCAAGATTCGGGATTTAGTCCGTAATGCATTACGAATGCGACCAGATCGAATTGTAGTGGGTGAATGCCGTGGCGGAGAAGCACTGGACATGCTTCAGGCAATGAATACCGGTCATGACGGTTCTCTGACAACTTTACATGCCAATACTCCCCGTGATGCCCTTTCCCGGTTGGAAACATTAACCCTCATGGCGGGTATGGATTTGCCTATCCGGATTGTAAGGGAACAAATTGCCTCTGCTGTGGATCTGATCATCCAAACGGCCAGGATGCGCGATGGTTCAAGGAGGGTCGTTCAAGTGACCGAAGTGGTGGGAATGGAGGGGGAGACCATTGTCATGACAGATATTTTTAAGTTCGAAGAAATTGGAACAGATGAATCTGGCAAAGTGCTCGGGGAGTTAAAACCAACTGGAATGCGCCCGTTGTTTATTCATCGGCTCGAGATGGCTGGTTTCAAACTCAGATCAGAAGTGTTTGGAGTCAATATTGCGGATGTATTAACATCAAATCATCGCCCTTCATCTCGCAGGTAAATCAACTTATAATAGGATTAAGAGTTTAGGTTAAAATACAAGTAGTCGTAGGTGAAATATGAAAATTAATCCATTCGCCGTAGAAATCCGTACTCGTAAACTAGGAGTTTTACTCCGCAATGCCCGCGAGGTTGCTCAAAAAAGCCCTAATGAAGCTGCCAAGTTGTTAGGCATTCATGAGGATGAATTGGAAGCGTTTGAATCTGGCGAAACCTCTCCTTCGCTCCCTCAATTGGAAGCTTTAGCAAATTATTATGGTGTTCTTTTATCCCATTTTTGGGATAACCACTTACTAGAAGAGAACAACCATGCTGAAGTGATCAATTTGGAAACAATCCGCGAGATACGCCAACGGATTATTGGGGCTGGCATTCGAAAGCAAAGACTGGAAAAAGGAGTGGATGTGGAAACACTTGCTCATGCTATCAAGGTTAATCCAACCGAAATTGAGGCGTATGAATTTGCTGAACAATCAATTCCATTACCTATCTTAGAAGCGATCACCCAATTCCTGGATGAACCTTTAGATCATTTTGTGGATCACGAGACAAAACTTGGTAAGAAATTACAGCAACAACAACGTTGGGCTGGTTTTCAAGGACTACCGGATGAACTACAGGATTTTATCTCTAAACCTACCAACCGTCCTTATTTACAACTAGCCCAAAGACTAAGTGAAATGTCTGTTGAAAAACTGCGGGCTGTGGCAGAAGGATTACTTGAGATAACGCTGTGAACGAAACCCTCACCCTGCAAGAATTGATTGATCAAGCTAATCAAGCTTACCAAGCTAGAAATTATTTGAATGCCGCGAGCTTGTTTGAAGCAGTCAGTCAAACTTGGCTAGTACGCCAAGAAGAATTGAATGCTGCTGAAAGCCTTAATAACGCTAGTGTGGCTTACTTGCAAGCTGGTCATCCTGAAAAAGCGTTGGAGATAGTCCGACCAACCATAAAAACCTTTCAAGATGCGAAAGATATCCATCGGTTGGGTTTAGCGTATGGCAATCTAGCTGCTGCATTAGAAGCCTGTGATAAAAAGGAAGAAGCTTTTTCCGCTTATCAACAAGCAGCTGACTTATTACTCCACGCCGGTGACAATGAAAACCGCCTTCAGGTTCTCCAAGCGATTTCAGCATTGCAGTTGAAAACCGGGAAACAAATCCAGGCATTATCAACTATGCAATCCGCTCTAGAAGATTTACCCAAACCTTCCCTAAAACAGAAACTCTTATTGAAGTTATTGAAATCTCCTTGGCAGTTTTTGGCGAAGTAATTTGACCATCCGATCTGTTCTCCGTTCTGATAGAACCGCAATAGCCAGTTTAATTTATTTTGAACGCCATGTTCACCGCCATTTAGATTGGCGGTCTCCTTTAGATTGGATTGAACGGCAGCCATTTGTGATTTTGGAAGAGAATGACCGAATTATGGCTGCTTTAGCGTGCCCACCTGATCCGCCTGAAATTGCCTGGATCAGGTTGTTTGCAGTATCTGAAGATGAAAATTTCCAAAATGTCTGGAATCCGATGTGGGACCGGGCATTGCAAATATTGAAAGGACAGGTTCCCAATCCTCAATCTGCGGCGATACCACTTTCACTATGGTTTCGTTCTTTACTAGAAGGAAGCGGATTTCATCAAACCAATCAAATAATTATCTTAAAATGGATGGCATCTCAGATTCAAACTAAGGTTGGGAATAATCTCTCGCTTATCATCCGTCCAATGACGGCAGAGGACTTACCCAGGGTTGCCGAGATAGATGCCCAGGCATTTCAACCTCCTTGGCAGGTTTCTCAAGAGGGTATCGCAGCTAGTTTTCATCAAGCAGCGCTGGCGATGGTGGCGGAATCTGCTGAAGAAATTGTCGGTTACCAGATTTCTACAGCCGCGAATAACAGTGGTCACCTTGCCCGTTTAGCTGTAGCGCCACAATGGCAGCATAAGGGTATTGGCAAAGCATTGGTAGGGGACCTGCAATGTCAATTTTATGAACAAGGCTATGATTATGTGACTGTGAACACTCAAGAAGATAATCAAGGATCTTTACTCCTCTATGAGAACACTGGTTTCCAAATAACCGGGGAGTCGTATCCTTTGTATGAATTTCCATAACCATGAATTCAACAAGCCAGTAATCTCCTTACCCATCCTATAATAGAATAATCATCTTGCTTGATCGAATTGCACTCGGAATCGTGAGACTTGTTTTCCCCTGCGAAATCTTCCCTTACTCTTGTTTTAGATATTTTTGGGTTGCGGAAATCTAATGGGTAATCTTTCGAGATGTGTTGTAAAATGGAGAGTAATGAGGAGAATGATCTCCGGTAGGGATAATCATATCAATGGATATAAAGTGGCAAAATGACCAGAACGAAACGTTTCAATTTTTATAACCAGAGATACTTTTCACTGTTAATCTTATTGATTTCGGTCTTATGTCTGATACCACTCATTTTCCTTTTAGTACCTTATGCATATTATCAAGTTTTCGATGTCATCCTCCCGAAAGTTCGGGTGGGTGATGTGGATGTAGGTGGTTTACAGATTAATGCTGCTAAGGTAAAAATAGACCGGTATTTTAATTACGGGAGAATGCTCTTAGCTACGGATGGAATCCATGAACAATATCTAATTCCCCAAGAGTTAGGATTGAATGTGGATGCAGAACAATCCGCCCAGCAGGCTTTGAATTACGGACACGGACCGAATTTTATCCAAAACTGGCAAGCCTTTGTTGAAAGTTTAAGCCGCGTTCAAACAATTCTTCCTGTAGTTATAGTAGATAACCAAACTGCTTTGGGTAAATTACAGAAACTTAACGAAATATTTCGTCAACCACCAACAGCACCACAGATTATCTATGAAAACGGGAGCTGGGTAGTCGCTCCAGGAGGACTAGGTTCTGAAATTAACCTAGAGGAAAGCTTACATAAACTTGCGATCGATGCTCAAACCATCATAAGCACCGCTAAATATACTATAAATTTAAAACCGGTTCCGCCTCCAGAGGTGGATTTAACTCAAGCTGCTAGCCGGGCTGAGGAGATGATCCGTAAAGCCCAGCAATTGAAAGTTTATGATGCGATAACCAATGAATGGCTCGAATTGGGCGTAACCAATGAAATGGCAGCTGGCTGGTTGAAATTTGAGGTGAATGGAGACCCAATAAAATTAAGCTCCGATCCAGATAGAATTAATCGGGATTTAATGGATCTAGGAAATAAACTTGGGGGCACTCGTTACCTTGATCCAGAAAAAATATCCAGATTAATTGTTCAGGGATTAGAGCAAGGGCAAACACCATTTCTGCTAGTTAATCATCATCCAACCACTTATACTGTTCAGAAGGGAGATACCTTACTAAAAATATCCTGGCGGGCTGGTTTCCCTATGTGGAAAATATTAGAAGCGAATCCAGGCCTTGATTCCGACCATTTATATGATGGGCAAGTGATCAATATTCCCTCCAAAGATGACCTCTTACCCCTGGATATTATTCCGAATAAACGAATCGTGATCAGCCTCAGCAAACAAAGGTTGATGGTCTATGAGAACAATCAGCAGATTAAGAAATTCGTCATCAGTACCGGTGTAGATCGTTCTCCCACCCAGCCAGGAGTTTTTCAGGTGCAAACCCATAAAGTGAATGCTTATGCTTCAGTTTGGGACCTCTATATGCCGAATTTCCTAGGTATTTATGAAGCCTGGCCAGGGTTTATGAATGGTATTCACGGTTTACCAATGCTTTCGAATGGCACACGCTTATGGGCGAATGTTTTGGGGAAACCAGCTTCTTATGGCTGCATCATTTTAGACTTGAGCGATTCAAAATATTTGTATCAATGGGCAGATAACGGTGTGGTGGTTGAGATCATTCCCTGACATCCGGCATAAGCTATTGCCCATAAATATTTTCCTTATTCTGGCGTGTTATCGTTGCAGCTTGGCCATCAATTTTTTATAAGCTGGTGATTGAGCATATTGTTGGATTTGTTCGATACGCCGGCTAATTAATGGGTGAGTAGCAAAGACTTCTGAAAAATTTCCCAACCAGGTGCTGTCTTGGGCGTCCACTTGTTGGTAAACCTTTTGGAGGTCTTGTTCGGACATACCAGATTTTCCGGTGATCAGTTTAAGAAGAGCACTGATCGCTTTTTGGGGATTGCCATTTACAAGCATACCTGCCCGATCTGCTGAATATTCACACGAACGGTTCCATTTTAGGAAAGCATAATTAAGGATTGCTGAAAAGAAACTAGAAGAAGGTATGCCAGCCATACCCCCCAACAATGAATTAAGATGAGTATGTCCCAACCGAATATGACCCATCTCATGCCCAATGATAAAAGCCAGTTCATCTCGGTCCATGATCTCAAGCAAGGAGGAATAGAGCACAATCACTCTTGGATTATGTAAGCCAAAAGTATACGCATTTCTTTGACGATTGCGAGTAACATAGACTTCGTAATCTTTTACGTTGAGTCTTTTGGCACAAGACTCCACCAACTTATTCAGCTCAGGCAGTGTTTTGGAGGAAACTAAGACGCCCTGGCACATTAAATTTTCATGTTGAGAGCGGTTCCTGGTGTAGGTAATCGCCACCACCAGAGCTACCAGTAAAGCCGCACTAAAAAAAGTTGCAGTTGACGTAACAGCGATGATGAGAAAAACCAGGAAGAGAGTGCCGTATAGCGTGGAGTTTTCCCCCGGATAGCGATAGGCGGCGGGTCTCACGGATTTTCTTCCAACGATTTCACAACGAGATGAATTCCTATTTTGCCAGTCACCAAAACCCGCTCTCCCGCTTGAATAGGAGCAGCTCTGGGTTCTAATTCGGAAGTCCACAACTCACTTCCTACCTGAACGGTGCCAATGGGATTAATATCAGTCCTAGCGATGCCTGTTTTCCCGATAATACTTTCTAATCCCGTGCGAATAGGGACTTTTAATGCTCTTAACGCAAAAAGTAGTATCGAAAGGGAGAATATTCCAAGCATTATGGAAACAGAAATTACTAGCGGAACAGATACTCTTTGGAAGGAAGGCACTCCCGGTGAATTAAACAATATTAATGAACCGATGATTAAAGATCCCACTCCTGCCGCGGTCAATGCCCCATGAGTGGGTGCTTTAATATCTAGAAGAAATAAGATGAATGCAATGACCAAAAAGACGATCCCAAACCAATTGACCGGCAGGACACCCAACCCATACATGGCGAGGGAAAGACAAATTGCACCGAGGAAACCTGCCACCCAACCCCCTGGGCTCGAGAGTTCAATCAAGATGGCTTGTACTCCGATGGTTAGAAGTATAAACACAATATTGGGATTAGTGAGAATGGTTAAAAGTTGTTCAATGAGCGAGGCCGGGACGTTTTCTGTCAAAGCTCCTTGAGTGTGAATGGTATGCGAGCCGCTCGCCAAAACAACCGTAAAGCCGTCCAATTGGGTTATCAGATCCGCTAAATCTTTGGCAATAAAATCAATCAAACCAGCCTGATAGGCTTCATTGGCAGAAACCGCTTGGGCTGACTCGATGGTCGATTCTGCTAAGGCAACGGCTTTTTCTCCCCGGCGTTCCGCAAGCGTACGAACAGTAGCTTTGAGCATGTTTTTCACTTTTTCTTCCATGGTTTGCTCTAAGTCTTCTCCCTGGGCACCCACTGGGCTGGCTGCGCCAATGGTTGTCTCAGGTGCCATAGCAGCTGCGTGGCCTGCCAAGGTGACTACAGTACCCGCCGAAGCTGCCATTGCACCTCGTGGTTGTACATAAACAACCACGGGTACACTGCTTTCACGGATATCTTGTACCATGGTATTCATGGGTTCAATGTTGCCCCCGGGAGTATTGAGCTGAAAGATCAGAGTTTCTGCAGAACGTTGCTCAGCTATTTTGATACCCCGTTTTAAATATTCCCGCATGGAAGGAGTAATTGCTCCATCGGCGGTCAATACCAGAATCAGAGGGGAAGAGGATTGAGACTGAACTGGATAAGAAAGCTGAAGGATGCCTGTAAATAGCAGTAAAGCCAAAAAATAGATACGCAGTTTTGACATAAATATTCCTCTAGAAAAGGAACCCACCAACCTTTTTCATTTCTGAATTTGTTTTAGATTTCATCGCTTTCAAAGATCATTCCCGAAGGTATTATACCTAAATAATCTTATGCCCGCAGGATTGGGGATCGATAGTAATGTTCTTGGACGAATTTATTAATAAAGACCACCTTAACAGATTAACTCTTAAAAAAGAATCGTAGGGGCGACCCATATAGGGCTGACAGGAATTCATCTAGCAATGGCTTGAACCATTATCGAATAAAAAATAGATTGGGATGGATCGCCCTTATTATATTCATAAATGATTATCTTAAAAGATCAAACCACCGCTTTGCATCGAGCACCGTCCACAAATTAGGATCACGAATAAACGAAAATAATTAGTGCTCAGTCCAAAATTTATCTTCTAAGCATAACAGAAAGATGAAATATCAACTGACATGAGTTTTGTCAATGAAATATCAAACTAAATGGTAGCTAATCAGATATTCAATTAAAAAACTCCACTGAGATATGCCTGGGTGCGTTCATGTTGTGGATGGTTGAAGACTTGTTCCGCGAGTCCGGCTTCGATCACCTCTCCCAGGTACATAAAAATGACGTAATCAGCAAGACGACGGGCTTGCCGTAGGATATGCGTCACTAAGATGATTGTATATTGGGATTTTAAGTCTAACAAGCGGCTCTCGATATTTTGGGCTGAGATCGGATCTAGCGCAGAAGTGGGTTCATCGCCCAGGATGATTTCGGGTTCGACAGCTAAACCACGAGCTAAACAAAGCCGTTGTTGCTGCCCAATAGAAAGATTATTAGCAGGTGAGTGTAAACGATCTTTCACTTCCTCCCATAATCCAGCGATTTCGAGGTAATGCTGCACCCAGTGATCCATTTCCCGACGCGGCCGGGTATGGTGAATGCGTATACCATACGCAACATTATCATAGATGGACATGGGGAGGGGATAGGGACGTTGTGCCAGTAACCCAGCTTTTTTACGAATTTCGGTAATATCTATGGATGGGTTATAGATATTTTCTCCATCCGTCAATACCTCACCAGTGACGCTTGTATTGGGGGATAGTTCAAAGAACCGGTTGAGACATTTCAACAGGCTAGTTTTTCCACAACCAGAAGGACCGATGATCATTGTGATTTGTTTGCGGGGAATCACAATAGAGATATTTTTTAATGCTTGAATATTCCCATAATAAGCATTCAGACCATTAGTTTCAATATGAGGTTCATTCGAGTACATAGGTTATTGCCTTTTGGATAAATCGGCTTCTTTCGATATAGTGGTATCGAAAAGAGCATTTGTTTGTAGAGCAGGTTTTATTTTGTTCATTTGAAAATCTTCAACGAATGGAATAACGATCTAGGTGGTAGGATATCCAGCGTGACAGAATGCTAACCCCTAAAACCAGGATGGTCAGGATGAGTGCCGAAGCATAGGCTCGATTTTGAACTTCGGGGTAAGGAGTGGCTAATTGGAAGAATACCGCTAAGGGCAACGAAGCCACCGGTTGAGAGAGGGATGTTGGGATATGGTCGGTATAACCAGCAGTAAAAAGTACCGATGCAGCATCGCCGATTGCCCTGCCAAAAGCGAGTAAAACAGCGGTCAGTAATCCCGGAATAACCTGCCTGGTTATCACATGCAGCGCTGTTTCAAAATGAGTTGATCCCAAAGCATACGCGGCGAGAGGAAGATCCGGCGGAATTCGCTGAATGATTTCATCCATCGCTCGGGTCATGATAGGAAATTCTAAAAAAGCCAGAGTGATAATTCCCCCTAGTAAAGAAGCCCTTAATCCCATGGCTAGCATAAGGAGGAAACCAAACGCCCCATAAACAATTGAAGGAATGCCCCATAAAATATCCAAGGATAAACGAACGATGACTGCCCATCTTTTTTTGTTGACATAGACCGACAGGAAGAGTGCGGTCGGAAAAGCAATCAAAACTGCCAGAATGGTTCCTCCAGCAGCAAGATACAATGAGCCAACGATTGCATTAAGGATTCCCCCTTCCTTTCCCAGATAATAACCACCTTTAGGGGTTTGAGTGAGCATTGCCCAGCTTAATGAAGGCAATCCTTTTATTAATATTGTGAAAAGAATCCAACCCAAACTGCCGATAATGAGCGAGAAGGAGAAAATCATCAAGATTTTCATAATGGTTTCTTCGATATGTCTTGGTTTCCACTTAGTTTTCATAAATTCCTCCGCTGTTTAATGGGGCTCTATCAAGATATGTCGTAATATCAGCACAGAAAAGATATTCAAGATCAAGATCATTACCATTAGAATCAAGGCTCCTGTCATCAGGGCTGAGTCATACATTGGAATGGACATCATTTCACCATAGTTATTGGCAATCAACGCCGGCAATGGGTAAGCGGAATCAAATATCGAGTGGGGTATTTGAACCATATTTCCTACAACCATGAGCACCGCCATAGTCTCTCCTAAAGCGCGCGAGCAACCTAATACCACGCTGGCAAAAATCCCCCCTGAGGATACCGGTAGAACCACATATTTAATCGTTTGCCAGCGCGTAGTTCCAAGCGCTAAGGAAGCTTGGCGCAAACCCGCTGGCACGGTCTGTAAAACCTCATACGCAATCGAGATGATAAAGGGGGTGATCATAACTGCTAATACGAGTCCGCCAGCCAGGATACTGTAACCGGTAGGGTTTTTGGACATAAAAATCGGAAACACATTTCCTAGGGGTTGAAATAAGGGAACAGCGTAATTTTTCACCATGGGTACAATGACCAAAATACCCCAAACCCCGTAAACCACGGACGGAATGGCAGCTAATAAGTCGAGGATAGGTTTTACCAGTCTTTGAGCCCATACACCGGCATACTCGCTGAGATATAAAGTGGTTAAGATGCAGATTGGAACCGCTATGATGATAGCCACCAGCGTTACCCAACCTGTCCCGACGATAAAGGGATAAAAACCGAACAGACCCTTCAAAGGTTTCCAAACTGTCCCACTAATTAATTCAATAAACGAGTGGACTTGGAGAATCGGGTATGCCCGAAACCATAACGCGAGAAAAATAGCCAGTGCGAAGAGGATTGGCAGGCTGGAAATTGCCAGGAGGCTATTGTGGACGATTTTATCCAGCCTGTTCCGTTTTTGTGTGATCGGTTGATTATTTCGATGGACGTTAGAAATGGTTTGGTTATTTGTCAAAACCTTACTCACTGAGCTATTTTTTGTAAATTTTGGTCAAGCAGGTCTTGTGGAAGCTGCACATAACCCGCTTCGCCAACATATTTTTGTCCATCGCTCAAAATCCATTGAATGAATTGAGCAACTATACCGGTTGGTTTCCCTTTGGTGACTAGATTTTCCATTCGCGCGGGAGGTGAAGGATAATGATTTAATGCAACAGCTTGAACTGCTTGTTCTTTGTTATCCAACTGCTCTTCTGGATCGATCGTTTGGTTTCCATTTACATCTATTGGTAAAACAAGGATCCCATTAACCGGTTTACCACTGGAGGTATCATAAGCATAATTGAGGTTATTAAAGCCGATGGAGTATAAATCTTTGGCAACCGCATCGCTCACACCGGGGTCGCCATAGACTCCGATACCGAGTAAATCTTCTTGTTTCTTGCCTAAGTATTTTGCAAAAGCCTCTGCTGCTCCGCAGGCATCAGAACGGGTGTAAACATGGATTTCATCGGTAATTTCTGGTTTGTTGACCACTTCTCCCCAGGTTTTTATCTCACTGGTGACAAAGATTTTTTGAAGAGTTTCCTGAGTTACGCCGATCTTGAGCAGATCATCTTTAACCGGATTGTCTTGATTGATAGTGACAAAAACCGCGTCCTTGGTGACGGCTACCCAAAACGCACCTTTGGCTTCTTCATCAGAGGTAATATCACGCGAAACCATTCCAATATCCACTGCACCAGCTAAGGCATCTGCCATACCTTTTCCGGCGCCCCCGGCGGAAATATCAAAGCGCACTTCGGGATGGATTTTTTGGTATTCTTCTGCCCAGCGCGTCATCATTGGGTAGAGTGCAAATGCACCTGAGATTGTGACACTGGTTGATTTGGGGGGGGTAGTGGCAACGTCGTTAGCCACTGGCGCGATATTATTTTCGTTACTTGCAGGAAGGGGTGTACTATTTGCTGTACAAGCAGTGACAAACAAAACAGCTACAAATAAGACAAAGATCAATTGGTAAGGATAAAATTTTTGGTTCGTCATGTTAAATCTCCTCATGTGGTCTAAGTATTAGTATGTTTACTATAATAGTAGACTATAAAACCAAAAAAATAAGGTACTTTAGAAATCCGAATTTAGCGGATTGAGGCTGGGTTGTTTATTTCGAACGTTTTCAACTCTTTGTGCCACTTGCTCGAGGTTGGTATTGTCCAGGATATCAGAAATCGCATTGCGAACATCCAACATCACCAGCCGTAACCCGCAAGATTCTTCGTCAGGACAACCACAAGGCTCATAAGCCATTTGGCTGACGCACCGAATTGGAGCTAAGGGTCCATCTAAAACCCGAAAGACTTGCCCAAGAGTAATCTCATTAGCTGGTTTGGATAAATAATATCCACCATTAACACCCATTTTACTGTTTACCAAGCCAGCATTTTTTAAGGTGAGTAAAATTTGTTCGAGAAATTTTGAGGGAATTTGCTCCCGTTGGGCGATTTCCTTGATCTGCATGAAGTGAATATCACTCTCGGCTTTTTGGTTTGCCAACAAGATCATGGCACGCATTCCGTACTCACCCCGTTTAGATAATCTCATATTGTTTATACTCTACTGTTCCAATCATCATTATTGACATTGTAATATATTTAACGATGATTTGTCAAGATATTAAAGGTTATAGATAATAAAAAGTCAGGTCAGATTATCCTGACCTGACTAAGCTCGAATTGAGTCAATATTCTTTGCCCATGTAGGGCTCACACTTCACAAGTGTGCTAGTATTTTGAAGTAAAGACCCATTTTGAGGTATTCTCGATAACGCCTCCTGTCTTGGAAAACAGAAAATGGATTTTGATCTTATTTCTCATTTGATATTCCGATAATACCTCCTTTTCTATCTATTTCTTGCAATTCTCATCTTATATTAGTTAGTCTACCAATATTTTCCGGATCCTATTCTCCCGATAATTTTATCAATCTTTTTTATACCTCTAAATCTATGTTTAAAATAGCAAATAAAGTAAGAAAAGTCAATAATAACATTGTAAGGCGGATTTAATCTAAAATTTATCAAGATCAATATTAAAGCTTAATGAAAGAAGACAATTATTTTAAACCCTAGACAAAAAAGAATGCTCATGGGAGAATTTCAGTTGACCGCAATTCAAGGAGAAAATATGGGCAACAAAGTTGAATCAAAATCGAAAAAACAGATTGTGAAAGAGCAACGAATCAAGCGCCAAAAAAGGCAGCGTTTGATCACTCTAGTAGCTA
Organism: Anaerolineales bacterium UBA4823; assembly: GCA_002402275.1. Taxonomy (GTDB): domain Bacteria; phylum Chloroflexota; class Anaerolineae; order Anaerolineales; family UBA4823; genus UBA4823. Next base: position 3,789 of record DHFN01000074.1, on the reverse strand, counting down.
TTGTTGTGGTTGTTTTGGTTATGGTTGGTTTGTTGATCTACCAGAATATCCAAGCGGCTAATGCGCCTCTTGGGAATATTGTCCAAATAACCACCATAGCTCGCCCACAGGTGAATTTTAACACCACGGGAGACCCGAATGCTCCGGTGCACATGATTGGGTTTTCCGATTTTCAATGTCCTTATTGTGGTCAATATGCCAAGACCACTGAACCGCTCATTATCGAGAACTATGTCAAGACTGGGAAAGTATTTTATGAGTTTATACCTTATGGCCCGGGTGGAATGGCGATTGGATCAGAATCTGTTGATGCCGCGCTAGCTGCTTTTTGTGCAGGCGACCAGGGGAAATTCTGGGAGTATCATGATATCCTCTATGCCAATCAGACCGGTGAAAATGTAGGAGATTTTACGATTAATCGCCTGAATGCATTTGCTCAAGCACTGGGCTTGGATATGGACCAATTTAAATCATGCATGCAACAAAAGAAGTTTCAGGAAAAATATCTGGCTGGAATAGAACAAGGGAAAAATAATAACATTGGTGGCACACCTTCATTTCTCATCAATGGTAAATTGATCGAAGGCGCCTTGCCTTACGAAGAATTCAAAAAAGAGCTTGATGCTGCCTTAGAAGCCGCGGGAGTTACCCCTTAATCATCGCATTTATCAACTAAATTGATGCTCCCTTTTTATCAGGGTACCTAAGTGGACGGCATTCCTATACAATAAGAGCCGTCCACGATTGTTTGTCCCAAATAGACAGAAAAAAAGGGGGAATTGCCTCAGAATTTAGAATTGACTATAAATTGTTTATTGAATAACAATATGGAGCGCTTCTAAAATTGCCACAATGAGGGGGGCAATGAATAAAGCCGGAAGGAAATTCCCGACCCGAATCCGTTTGATTTCTAACAAAGTGCTAAAGGCTAATCCACAAATTAATAAACCACCCACTGCGGTCATCTCGTTCATCATGGCAGTTGTGACATACGTTTGAACTGCGCCAGCCAATAAGGTGATCCCGCCTTGATAGACCAAGACCATTAAACTGGAAAAAAGCACTCCAACACCTAAACTGGACGCAAAAGCTAAGGAGGCAAAACCATCCATGATAGATTTGATGACCAGCAATTTATAATCTCCGCTTAATCCATCTTGAATAGCACCAAGAATTGCAATTGGCCCGATGCAGAAAAGGAGCGATGCAGTCATAAACCCGCGGATAAAACGACTTCCCTGTTCATCTTGATGGTTGTTTGAGGTGAATTTTTTTTCTAACCATCCACCCAGGGATTCGAGCTTATCCTCAATTTTCCATAGTTCTCCCAGGATTCCCCCAAATAACATACTTCCTAACACGATAATTGAATTTGCCGTCTTAAAGAACATTTGCAGTCCAATTGCCAGGGTGAACAATCCCAGCCCGGCAATAATCGTTTGGCGCATTTTATCGGGCAGGCGTGCACCAAAAAACATGCCCACCAAACCACCTATAATAATTAAGATGACATTAATGATGGTGCCAATCACGGTGTTCTCCTAAGGCGATATTCATTATGGAATATGAAATCAAGTAAAAAATGTCCATTAATAACCATTTTGACGAGTCATTATACCCTTAGAATTGTTGTATACTTATATTGAAAGGAGATGAGACGATGCAAATTCGTTGTAATCACTGTAATAAACCTTTTGCTTTGAAAAAAGAAGAAATTGTGGCTGCCTTGGATTCTCTCCAGGAACAAAATTTGCACCATTATAATGCTTACTGCCCGCATTGTCGCAGAGCAAACCGAATTTCCCGAGCAGAGCTTGAACATGCAGCTCCGGATTGGAAGCCAACTAAGAAAGAAAGTCATCCTTCTGAATCAGAATAACCTAAGGTAGTACCTCCACAATTCTTTTCTATGCAACCCAGATCCACAACCTTAGAATCCATTCCCGAAGAGGTGTTTGTGGAACTCGGGAATTTTTATCGGTTAATAAAGTTCTGTAATATTCATCAGCATCTGGAGGGTTAAAGAGTCGTCCCACACCTTTTTTGTTTTCCATTTGCACTGATAAAGTAATCCTGAGAGACCATTGACTGACTCGTTTCCCTTGATTGATTATATTTAGGAGTTGTAGCGATCATAATGAAGATCAAAGACACACGAACTAAAAAACTGCTGGTTTTATTTGGATCATGGATGATGGGCACGATTTTATTGGCGTGCCAAACCCAGCCAGCCTCTGTTACCTCTACGACAGTAATAATCTATGCTTCAGAAGCTCCAACACATTTTCCAACGGTTAACAGTAACGAATGGATAACTCCTGAGCCATTTTTCACGGAAACCGATAGTGCCAACCCTTACCCAATGCTTGAAATTCTCCCAGAAGAGGAGACAGAAACACCTACTCCAACTTTCGAAGCGGAAATCTTACAAGAACCACAAGTGGTAATCAATGTGGATCGAACTCTCTATAAAGTTGGCGAGCAGGTAACCATCACAGCGATGGTTTCCAACATTCAACAAGCGGCTTATGACATTATTGTGCGTGATGAAGATGTGCAAGAAGACACACCAGTAGCCCAAATCAACTCAAAATGTCAAATAAGCTTTTTTGAGAATGACAGTAAGATATTGGAACTTGAGTCGGGAACTGCAACTGGTCGCCAGATCACCCTCATTTTCAAAGCTATTGCACAGGGGAAAACCACTTTGACTATTAATGCCTTCGGTGAAAATTCCTCCTCCACTACAAACATTCCCGTTCCTCAAATGGGCAGTGCGGAATTGGTGATCGTTGTTGAAAAATAGACAGCCCTAGAAAGTTAATGACGGTTATATAGGTCGTTCAAAGATCTTATGGAAGGTATTAATTCCTCGTATTTTTGGGAACTATCCAGTCGCCAGGTCCAATAATCGCCTAGTTGTCCAGGATGATTCATACGAGCTTCATTTCCCAGGCGGAGAAAATCTTGCATAGGAGCAATAGCGAAGATTGCCACGGAGGACCAAGCAAATCGAATTAATTCCCAAGCCGGATCATGATAAATAGAAGGGAGATAAGCTGCTATAAATTCCTTTGTATTTTGGTCTAGCTGATTAAACCAATTTACGGTCGTATCATTATCATGAGTCCCGGTATAAACCACGGCATTAGTACCAAAATTGTGGGGGAGGAAGTCATTGGCGGGGTTCCGATCATCAAATGCGAAATGCAATACTTTCATCCCAGGCAGATGATTACGGTCACGTAAACGTTTGACTGGTTCGGTAATCACTCCTAAATCTTCAGCGATGAGGGGTAAAGGCTGGTTATCAAATTCTTTTCGGATTTGGGAAAAGATCTCTCTGCCAGGTGATCTCACCCAACGCCCCTTTTGAGCAGTGGAGGAGGAGGCGGGAATATGCCAAAGACCCATAAAACCGCGGAAATGGTCTAAACGGAGGTAATCAAAAAGCTGCAGTTGTTGACGGATGCGCTTGATCCACCATTCAAAGTGGGTTTTGCGGTGCTCACGCCATTCATAAATAGGATTACCCCATAATTGACCGGTTGGTGAGAAATAATCCGGAGGAACTCCCGCTACGACCCTAGGAGTACCATTTGGTTTGAGCTTAAAAAGTTGTGGATTTGCCCACACATCACAACTATCCAGAGCAACCAAAATAGGCATATCCCCGATGATTTGGATTTTCTTTTGATTGGCATATCGGTGGAGAGCATTCCATTGGCGGTAAAAGAGGAATTGTTGGAATTTAATGGATTGAATATCGGTTTGGTTGTGCTGTTTAAA
>DHFN01000036.1 GCA_002402275.1 Anaerolineales bacterium UBA4823 | reverse complement strand
TAAACCATCCAACCCGCCCTTACCAGTAGATACTCCGCTTCGACAGTCAACTAGCAGCTCTCATCCCAACATTATCACCTACAAGTCACAAGACCTGGTTCTGGTGGTGATCATGACCCTCGGTTAAGGGTAGAGTTAATCGAGGCATCCCTGAAGACCAAACCTAGCTTCAAGATAGCAACATGGTCAAATCCTAAACTAGGTCATCCAATTATTCTGTGTTCCATCCCCTCAGAGATGAAAAACCCTCCTCAATCCGCTGACAATCCCTGCCAAACCCAGAAATAACCCAGCTAAGATCCATTTATAGGAAAGAGTAGATTGAGAAAACGAGTTGATTGTGACCGCTGTCGGACTTCCATATAAGTCAATAGATTTCAAACTCGCTTGGCTACCCGGCGTAGCCACCACCAACCAATCCCAATAAGGCCAGTAAGCAAGGGAAATCATCCGTTCGCTGGTATGAACAACGCCTTCCCAGTTGATTAAATCATTAGTCCTTAAAATGGCAGTTTCTAGTGTTGAGGGGTTTTCGGCGACAATGTAGAGATAACCCTTAGCGACTGCAAGAATATTGTAATCGGTATAGGATGTACCAGTAATCGGATAAGTGATCCCGGCTAAATAACCGTTAGGCAGGGGATAGGACGTGGCCTGGTCGTAATTGTTTAATCCATAAAGCTTTTGGCGGTCAAAACTTACCGAGATGAGTTGATTGTTAAATTCAATCAGATGTACCCGGCGTAAATTTGCAGATAAACTGTTTATCTCACTCCAGTTATAACCTCCATCAATGCTTTTCCTCATGGTTAAAGCGCCTTCTATTGTGTCATTGGAGATGGTATAGAGGGCGTTGTTATAGCCAAAAACATCATAAGCCCGATATCCCCCCAAATTGCTTAGTTTGTTCCAACTTTTACCATTGTTACTACTGGAGAAGATCTGTCCAAAGCAATTCACACTAAAATTACAGGTCGTTGGATCGCTTCCATCATGTGAACCGACTGCGGCATACAGGGTTGAAGTGGATTTCCATAATCCCCAGGTGTGATACACATCCACTAACCCATGGGTTGGATCGCGATATTTGGTAAATTGATTGGTTTGCGGATCGTAGATGTAATGATTTCCGGCTGTATGGTCATCGGGATCCGGATCGGTGCCGGCAATGTGGATTAAACTACCATCATAGATCATCTCGTGCAAGCCTTGTTCATCTGGTTTGGCAATGCCAGTCAAGATTGAACCGTTCAGCGAGGCAAAATAAGACCCATCCCCAGGATCATTAGCGGGTAAATCCGAACCAAGCGCAAGATACAAGGTGTCCGAAACCGGCAAGGTCATATAAGCGCCAAAATAGTCCTGACTACCGTGATGCCCCGATTGGAGGTCATACCAATTGAGGAATGTTTGCCCTATGGGAAACCCGAGATTAATATCTTGTAAAGTGAAGGAAGAGGAAGCTTTGAGAGGAGTACCTTCAACAATAATCCTGTCGGAGAATACAATAGTTAAGGTTAAACCAAGTAGGAATGCTATCAAGAAAAAACGATTCATAAATCGCATCATTGATTCTCACTTCCTGTGAAGAGGCTCTATATATTATATATGCTTTTTCCCATGGATAGATACCCCATCTTTACTTTCTATTGCAATTTATGAGGTGAATTTACAATTCAAAATCATCCCGTAGGGGCAACCCAACCTAACTCACCAGCACGCCCTTAGTCAACGTTTCTATTCCTGATATAGCGAAAGATATAAAAACACGGGTCGCTCGATTAGTTAATACCTATTGATATAGAACGTAAGTAATTCTTTTAATAGGTTTAATTCGGGTAAGAAATTCTTGTCTCTCCCAAACAGACAAGAAAAAAACTAAACAGTTGAGAACCCTGGCTCTAGAGTGAGAAGTTGTCCAAATAGATATAAAAATCACATCGAGCGTAGCGAGATATCTTTGTGTAAAGACCCCTCGCTTCGCTCGGGGTGACAACCTTCTTTTAGGTGAATCTTAATTTAAATTTACCCCTTTGATAATTAGGCATTTAGAACAACTTCCTTGAGATAAAATCCCCTTGATTCAGCAAATCCCAAATCAAGCAGATATCAAGTTTATTCAGATGCCAACCTATTTTTGATTATTATTCTTATTAATAAACTCCTAACCATTGCATCACTTGATCACCGTATTGATAACCAATAACACCTAGTGCTGCACAACAACAACATAAAACCAACAAAATAACTAAAACAATAATTAAGGTAGTATTCCGTTTTTTCTTTTCCTCAACTGGCGGCAAAGAGGGCTCTTCCATATTTTTTCTCCTCATTAAATTAATACAGATATCTATATGAAACTAGAATTCAGATTAGCCGATTTAATTGGTAGCTAAAAGTTATATTAGATTGTAGTCAATACTCCAAATAACGGGAGCAAGCTAGAACTGCTGTTTGAAATTCCTAAAGCAACTAAAATCAAAGGAACGATAACAACGGCAGCACCAATACAAATTCCCAAAATACCCAAGCCGATCCCAATCCATCCCATGATAATACCCGCTTTCGCTAAACCTTCTCCACCCAATGCACCTCGACTATTGAGGATCTCTTTCTTTGCCATCGGTCCGGTGATCACTGCAACGATACTACCGAGAAACGGGAAAATGGTGAAACCGCATATACCAGCGACTAAACTTACAATTGCTAAAGTGCTGGTAGGGGGAGAATACGGAACTTGATTAATCTCTTGATTGCTCATTTTGACTCCTATAAAATTGATTAAGTATGCTATTCCTTACAAATTTATTGACTTGCAGTTTATAAAAAATAATTTTATTTAGCTCATCCCTAGTACCAGAATGAGTACTTGATCTCCATTCTGTAATTCGATTGTATATCAAGGATTGGTTATATTGTCCTTAATCCTCACAGCCAGGGCAGCAAGCCTACACCAAAGTTGGCATTTCTGAACGCAAGGAAAATGACTCCTACCAATAAACAAAATCCGATGATACCCAGACCAATTCCAATCCAACCCAGGATGACGCCTGCCTTCGCCAAATTTTCTCCGCTCAGCGAACCCTGACTATTGAGGATTTCTTTCTTTGCTAACGACCCGATAACAACTGCTATGATACTGCCGACAAATGGGAAAATGGTCAAACCACAGATGCCCGCGATCAGGCTTATGATCGCCATACTGCTATTGTGGAAAGGATATGAAACTTGATTAATCTCTTGATTGCTCATTCTTAACTCCTATATCTCTTTTCTCAATATAATTATACGTGATAGAGAGGAAAAAGTTGATTCTCCAACCAGCCTATATGAAATCCATCCCAAGTTCCAGTTAAAAGGTAGCGACCGGCATCAATGAGGATGATTTGTGATAGAGCCAAACCAAAACCAGCCACTAAAGGATAAACCAATTGACCAGCATGTTCGTATTGGTTTTCCTTGTTAAAAAGAATTACCCAGACCATACAGTAAATCATCGTCAGTAAGAGCAGCACTCCTCCTGCACTGATCAGAGCTAACGGATATAGCGCCAGCGGATTCTCGCTGATAACCAAGAAATCTGTTATGATCCCTGCCAGGATCAACCCACAAGCTTGCCAGAAGGATGATAACCCCGGTTTTGCTGAAACATTTACCCAAATCGTCCCATTAAATGCCGGATAGAGAGCCGCAGAGATTGCAATGCCCATCCCCGTTCCAGTGAACAGACGCAGGAAATTTCGAGGTTGGTAAAGATGGGGAAAATTAGGGATAAAAGTGAGATAAGAGTTTATCCCATCTACAGCAAAGAAAATGACGAATAGACCTAACAAAGCAATAATTGTCCAATGGGGTGTACCACAAGCGCGTTTATTAAAGAGATATTGAAAACCTAGCCCTAAGCATGCACCCAAATACATTCCCGTACATCTTGCACATAAAGGCAAAGCCCGGTCGCCTAAATGATAAGATCGTAAATCTATCCGATGGCAGACTGCATATCCTACCGCATCGGATTTACCTAGCAAGCCCGGGGGTGTGTTAAACATCCATCCCAAGACCATTAACAAAACTGTAAGGAGCAAAGGAATTTTCCAAATTACGGGGAAATTTCGAAGGCGACGAAGCCAGGATTTCATTGATTAGATTATAGGAGTTTTATTAAAATATGCAAGGAATACTGTTGGCAAAATTGAAAGCCTTACATGGACTGTTATCTCCCAACTAAGGCTATCTCCTTAATCCTTCTCATGACCTTTTTCATATCCACGGATGACAATTTTTTTGCCATATTTTTCCTGAAGGGTGTCCAGAACAATCTGGATTTTTCTCTCCTTTTGGTTGTTTTCNNCCGATCAAACGGATAGCTTGTCCCTTTTTGGGAATTTTTCCAAATAATTCCCAAGCTGTCTGATAAAGAACATTCCCTTGATCGGTCGGATTAGTTAACCTGGATTGTCGGGTAAGGGTCGTAAAATCCTGCCAACGCAGTTTGAGCTTGACTGTTGACCCAATTAAATGGTGTTTACGTAAACGGCTTCCCACTTGATCGGAAAGCATCCGCAGTGTTTTTTGGATCACTTGAACATCTCGGACATCTTGTGCAAAGGTTGTCTCCTGGCTGATCGATTTGATGGCATGCTCTGTTACAACGGGTCGTTCATCTATTCCATGGGCATAGCGTGCCAAATCGCGTCCGTGCTCCCCTAATAACCGCACAATTTCCGATTCTGGAAAACGAGCGATCTCCCCGACTGTCTGAATGCCTAATTTGGTCAATCTCGCTTCCGTTTTTGGACCCACACCCCAAAGAAATTTCAAGGGTAATGGATCCAGGAATTCTTCTTCCTCACCAGAAGGAACAATGATCAAGGCGTTTGGAGGCACTCCTTTTTGAGCCGATTTCTTGCCCACTTCAGTAGCAATTTTTGCCACTAATTTATTAGATGCCACACCCACCGAATTAGGTAATCCGAGCTCGTTTCGAATTTGATTTTGGATTCGTTCAGCTAGTTTCTGAACTGGTTCAATCACATCGCTGATATCTAAAAAAGCTTCGTCAATTGAAATTTGTTCAACCAGGGGTGTCTCTTGTCTTAGTCGGTCCATCACTTGTTGAGAATACTCACGATAGCGTGAGAAATGGGGTGAAATAATCATTAAATCAGGATATAGTCTGATTGCATGTGCCATTGGCATGGCTGAGTGAATACCCAAAGTACGTGCAGGATATGAACAAGACGAGACTACTCCCCGAGATTCTGGTCTACCCCCAACTGCAAATGGTTTCCCACGCAAGGATGGATTATCGAGTTCCTCCACTGCGCAGAAAAAAGCATCTAAATCCAGGTGCAAAATTGTGCGTGCCATTTATTTCCTAATCTCTGGAATGGCTTGAGATAAAAAAGGATCTATCCCAAAGAGAATGATACTGTAAATAACCCTAAGTACAAGCACTCTTCACTCGAATAATGAGATGTCCTTTCGAATTATACTTTACTAAAGTAATTTCATAGTTTGAGTGAAACTGCCGAAAAAGACCCCAAAGGATTTTTAATGGGAATAAATCCATTTTCCAATGCCGAGAAAGCAGGCAAAAATGAGTCTTTTTTAAACGATGATATAAATTTGTAGAAGAATTTTTATATTTTAGGGTTCGCCTTTCTCAATTCCAATAACCCAACTACGATGGTGGTAGTCAAGGCTATGGCAATAAATTGAGTGTAACTGATGAACGTCAAATTAAACCTTTCATTCAAAATCGGTAAATAGATTCCTAAAACAAGGAAACCAATTGCTGCCACTGCCCAGATGTTAATAACTTTGTTGGTGAACATTCCTAAGGAAAAAATCCATTCCCGATCTGAACGAGAAATGAACGCCAAGGCAATATGACCAAAAATCCAAGCTGCAAAGGCGAAAGTCTGTGATTGAACCAGACTGAAGTTCTGTGACAGTGCATAAAGATAAACTACCGTCACTGCCGCGAATAGGAGCAAGCCTTTCATAAGGATATCCCCGATCACTCGATTATTGAGGATATTTTCTTTTGGATTGCGAGGTGCTCGTGAGTAAATGTTTTTCTCAGCTGGTTCAGCAACAAAGCCCGCTGAGGCAGCTAAATCCATGAATAATTCTAAGATAATGATTTGAATTGGAGCCAGGGGCATCGGAATTCCTAAAAAAATGGGGATAAGGAATATCAGAATCAAGGCAACTTTGACCGCTAAATAATACTTAATTCCTTTTTGCAAATTATCGAAAAACTTTCTGCCCTCAAAAATACCCTGAGTAATCGTGATATAGTTATCATCTGCTAATACCACTTCCGCCGCTTCTTTTGCGACATCCGTTCCACGGATACCCATGGCAATACCGATGTCTGCCCCTTTCAGAGCTAAAGTATCATTGATGCCATCACCGGTTACTGCTACTACTTCTCCATTTTTCTGAAGGGCTTGAACGATGCGATATTTGTGCTGCGGTGTGGTTCTAGCGAAAACCGAAACTTTCTTAACCAACCTCTGCAGCTCCTCATCCGTTAAACGTTCTAATTCTTCACCAGTCAAAACCTGATTGTCTTCCGAACTGATGCTCACTTGTTTCGCTATATAGCGAGCAGTCAATGGGTGATCGCCGGTAACCATGATGGTTCGAATTCCCGCCTTTGCGGCTTTGGCGATGGTCTCTTTTACTCCACTTCGGGGAGGATCTTCAAAACTGATTAATCCGATAAAATTTAATCCTTTTTCCAGATTTTTGAGATCCAAGTTTTCTTCACCTTCGCTGAGTTTTCTACTGGCAAGAGCAATCACCCTTCTGCCCTTAGAAGTTTCTTCAGCCAACTTATTCTTAATGTCTTCGCCAATATCCCGGCATACCGCTAATATTTCTTCCGGCGCACCACTGATGAATAACTCATAATTTTCTCCAGTCTTTCTAAGGACCGATTTTGTTCTTCTTCCGTTCCCCAGGTTCCTCTGGTTGACAATTTCAGAGGTTGGATTCTCTAGCTGTATTTTTTTTGCTCGATTTATTATTTCTTGATCCATCGGATTTATAGAATAAAGAAGCAAAGATTCAAGCGCTTTCTGGATAATTTCTTTCTCATTATCCGGATATATGGAAACAATCTTCATCTGGCTCTCGGTTATGGTTCCGGTCTTATCCGTAACGATAATCGTTGCATTTCCTAAGATTTCCGCCGCTTGAATTCTTTTCACCAGAAAGTTGTTCTTCGAAAGTGTATACGCGCCTAGCCCTAAAACCATCGTTATGACGATCGGTAACTCTTCTGGAATAGTAGCAAAAGCTAATGAAAGCCCCGTTAGCACCATGGTTTTGATATCTTCGCCCCTGATAATCCCAATAATTGGGATCAATAACGAAAAGAATACTGCTAGATACACCAATTTTCCAGCCAAAGATTTCATTGCGAGTTGGAGGGCAGTCTTTGGCGGTTTAACTTCTTTGAGAGTCGAGGCAATCTTTCCAAGTTTTGTATTTTTACCCGTGACGGTGACAATAGCCCGTCCCTCACCAGAAACTGTAACAGTCCCAGCATAGATTTCATCCCCATCGTTTTTCTCCTGTGGAAAAGATTCTCCACTTAGGGAAGATTCATCAACTTGCAAACCAATGCTTTGTTGGATTCTTGCATCCGCAGCAACCTTTGTTCCGGTGGTCAAAATCAAAATATCATCTGGCACAACATTTTCAGTATCAATTTCGATGATAACCCCATTCCTGAGGACTTTCGTTTTAGGTGCAGCAAATTTTTCAAGGGAAGCAATGGCTTTTTTCGCTCTAAATTCATTATAAACCTCTGCCAAAACCAACAAAAAGATAACCACAAAAATTGTGATAGCATCGGCAAGTTTTCCCCAAATACTATAAAAAACGCCCACTACCAATAAGAGCAGGATCATCGGTTCAGTGACTTCGTGCTTCGCAATACCCCAAAAACTAATTTTTTCTGGTTGATAGATTTGGTTAGGACCAAATTCGAGAAGTTTCACTTTAGCTTCACTGTCTGTCAACCCTTGACTGTTTAGTTGGGTAGTTTCATTCATATCTTTATCTCCTCGATTAATTCTTTTATTTTTTCCTTCGCATCTATTAAAGCATTTTGACCTTTTTCAGTCGTTCGATAATATTTCCTAATTTTTCCATCAACAATTTCCTTCTGGGAAATTAAATATTCATCATTCTCTAAAGTATGCAGAATGGGATAAAGTGTTCCCGGACTGAGCTTATATCCATGCTTTCCCAATTCTTCGATTAGCCAAAGCCCATAAACTGGCTTTTCACTCGCATGGTGAAGAATATGAATATTGATAAAACCCAGGAAAAAATCATGCAGGAGTTGATTTCTCATTACAATATCTCTTTCCGTTATCGTTGTTCGATAACGGTATTTAATATAATCAATAACCAAGCGGTTGTCAAGGAAAAATTAAATAGAGTATTTATTTACGATTCGGAAAAGGGGGAGATATTCCTGGGGTTATCCTAAAAGGCAAAATTTTTCAAGAGACCCCAAAGGTTTGTCTCAGAGATGAATAAGTATTTCTAGGAACTTATTTTTCAAAACTGGTAATAGATCAACTAGAAAACCTTTGGGGGTCTTGTTAAACAATTTTAGGTGAAGGTATTATTTCGAGTAAAACTCGCGGGCTAACTTCACCAATTTGACATTTTCTTCATGAGTACCAATGGTCACACGCCACCAACCATTGCGCCCAAAGATATCTTCCTGACTACGCAGGATAATGCCGTTTTGTTCAGCATATTTGATCATGTCATTTCCAACTTTTCCGGTATCGGTCCCATCGAAGAGAATATAATTTCCGTATGAATGGTAAACCGTTAAGCCAGGAATATCCCCTAGAGCTTGTTCATAATACTTAATTTCATTGTTATTGAATTCAACTCGTTTGCGCAGCCCTTCCGTATCCTCAAATGCAGCTAAGGCTGCCCACATCGTAATAGTGGAAACGTTCCAGGGAATTAAGGTGGCAGCAATTTGCATGATGACATCGCGATCACCTAAGGCATATCCAAACCGCAAACCAGCCAGACCATAAGCTTTCGAAAGAGTGCGGGAAATGATTACATTCTTGTATTCTTTCACCAGTTTGACCATGGACTTCTGCAAACCGGCAAATTCTACGTACGCTTCATCAACTATGAAGGGGCGCCCTTGTTCAGCAATGCGGATAATATCCTTCTCATCCATGAAGTTACCGGTTGGGTTATTGGGATGAGCCACTACAATCACCTTTGTCTTGGGTGTAATAGCATTGATAATTGCATCGGTATCAAACAAAATTTGTTTATCTTTGTAAACCATCTTCGTTGAAATCAATTTTCCACCGATGACGTTGCCGCGTAATTTATAGATTCCAAAGCAAGGCGTTTGTTGGATTATTTCATCTCCCGGAGTGACAAACGACCGGAACACCATGTCGAATATTTCGGATGACCCATTGCCCAAGAGAACGTTTTCTGGTCCTGGAAGTCCATTGATTTCTGCAATTTTACTCCGTACAATCAAACCNNTTATCGGAAGGTGGATTTGGATTTTCATTCGACATCATCCGGATTAGGTTAGGATTTCGCCAGGCGAGTTCGATGTGGGGGGAGACATACATCGGGATCCCCTTGATCCATGGAACAAAATAATCTTCTACTTTTGTCATATTAAACTCCTTATTGTTATGATATTCACAAACCTTCTTTATAATTTTACTCCATTACGGAAGGTAAATGACATAATGTTAAAATCTTTTGAATCTTCTTAATGATTCCATCATCCTTCCGAATCGAGTTTTATTTTCTCTTATTTTTTAGCCACATCTTTCAGCCATGGCTCATAACGGTAATCAGTAATATCTTCCCGGAAGCGGCCAAACCATAAATCCGCATAGCCTTGAAAATCCTCATCCAGTTTGGAAATACCGGTTTGGGTCGTTCCCCACATGGCTTCATGGATTTCTGCCATGCAAACCATCAATTTACAACGGGCAAAGTCCTTAACAGTCACTTCACCATAGTATTCTTGTAATAGCATTCGGACTTGCTCGTCATTGAAGCGATGATGGCAACAGAAATTGCCTAAATCAAAGAAAATATCCCCCATCCCGGCATATTCCCAATCCAGGATCTTCAATTCCCCTTTTTCGCCTGGCACATCCTCATCAAGGAAGTTTAAATTCAACAGGTCATCATGGCAGGGTGTGGGAACATAGGGATCATTCTCCAAAGCTCGTTCTACTTCGTGCATCTTCTGCATAACCCAATCAAAATCGAAGGGAAATTTGCTGCCATGTTCCTTGGATACCCTGGTCAACATCTCCACTCGTCGGAAAACATTGAACTCCCCTGCCACTGCTGGAGCATTGCGGTGGTAAAGGCGCAGTTTGCGAGCTACCCGGCGGATGTTATATTCCTTGTTCATTTCTTCCGGAGAAATATGTTTGCCAATGATAAAGCGGGTCACCAGATATCCTTCTGGTTCAATGAAATAGAGCACTTCTGGTGCAATTCCCAATAAGCCGGCTGCTTTATTGGCGGCATATTCAATTTCTCGGCGGATGCCAAGTAAATCGGTACTCTCACCAGTAATCCGCAACATATAGGATTTTCCACCTGTGTCAAGGCGATAATTTTTATTGGTAATTCCACCTGTTAACCCAGTTGATTGGATATCTTTAGCATCTTTCAGAAACGGAACCCGTGCAATAGCTTGCTCAAGCGTCAATTCCATTAATAACCTCCCTATTTTTAATATAATTTCTAGAAATGTAACAGAAGACTTTCTTGCAAAAATTCATAATCATCAAGAATTGAAACCAAATTTTTTCTATCTTTTCCCATCCTACCTCGTTCTTTCCGATAATTATAGAAAGAACGAGGTTTTTAGGGAGTAGGAGGGGAGCTTAGGAGGAAGATAGCATTTTTTGTTATTACACCTATCCTATAACAATTTTTTCACATTTGCGACAATATTTGGAACAGTAAAACAGAACTGCTCAAAAAGAGTCTTGTAGGGTGCCGAAGCTCCAAAACGATCTAAACCGATGACCGCATGTTTACTGCCGAGGTATTTATCCCATCCCAAGGTAACACCGGCTTCAATAGCAATAGACGGGATATTTTTCGGCAAAACGCTTTCTTGGTAATCGAGGAGTTGTTCATTGAACAATTCAAAACTAGGCATCGAGACGACGCGGGCTTGGATACCTTCCTGAAGAAGCTGTTCTCGAGCGGCTAGTGCCAAGCTGACTTCCGAACCACTCGCCACCAAAACAACTTCAGCTTTTCCATTTGGCGCTTCAGCCAAGATGTAAGCACCTTGCTCGACACCCTTTCCATTAGTTGAAACCATAGGAACCGCCTGACGGGTAAGCAACAACGCTGTCGGTCCTTCTTTATGATTTAAAGCCAGCTGCCAAGCTGCAGCCGTTTCATTTGCGTCAGCCGGTCGGATTACGACTAAATTAGGAATAGCCCGCAAAGCCATAGCCTGCTCTACCGGTTGATGGGTGGGTCCATCTTCTCCTAAGCCAATGCTATCATGAGTGTAGACATAGATAACCGGTAATCCCATCAAAGCAGCAAGTCGGATGGATGGACGCATGTAATCCGAAAAGACCAGGAATGTTCCTCCATAGGGACGAAAACCATGCAGGGTTAAACCATTCATAATCGTGCCCATCCCATGCTCACGGATGCCAAAGTGGATATAATTGCCGCTGAAATCGCCTTTCTGGATATTTTTGGCTTCTTTTGGTTTTGTGTTATTGCTGGGGGTTAAATCCGCTGATCCACCCACCAATGTTGGAATTTTTGGAACAATTGCATCCAGCACTTTCCCTGAAGCCACTCGAGTGGCTAGTGGTTTATCCATTGGAAATGCGGGAACGCTAGATTCCCAATCTTCGGGGAGTTCGCCTTTTATAAAATATTCTAACTCTGCAGCTAATTCCGGATAATTCTTGTGATAGTCCTTAAAAAGCTGCTCCCATTCCCTTTGGACAGCTGACCCTCGCTCTTTAACTTCATCAAAGTAAGGGGCTAGCTTTTGGGTGGGAATGTAAAATTTCGGTTGCAAGGGCCAACGATAAGCTTTTTTCGTAAGAGCAACACCTTCTTCACCTAAAGGAGCGCCATGTACTTCAGAATTATCTTGTTTAGGACTCTTATATCCGATATGAGTCCGGCATGCAATTATCGAAGGTTTCGTTGTCTCAGCCTGAGCTGCTTTAATTGCCTTGTCTATGGATGCGAAATTGTGACCATTGGCACGCTGAACCTGCCATCCGTAAGCTTTGAAGCGCGTTAGCACATCATCGCTAAAGGATAATTCGGTAGAGCCGTCAATGGTAATGTGATTATCATCATATAGCACAATCAATTTACTCAGTCCCCAATGACCGGCGAGTGAGGCAGCCTCATGAGATACTCCTTCCATTAAATCGCCATCGGAAGCTAAAACATAAGTATAGTGGTCTATAATTGAAAAATTGGGTTGATTAAATCGTGCTGCCAACATCTGTTCAGCTAATGCAATTCCCACTGCAGTTGAGATGCCCTGCCCAAGAGGTCCGGTAGTCATTTCAATACCATGCTTTGGTTCATATTCTGGATGACCCGGAGTTGCACTCCCCCACTGGCGAAAATGCTTGAGTTCGTCTAAAGGTAGAGGATATCCGAACAAATGCAGCAAAGAGTATAAAAGCATTGATCCATGCCCAGCTGAAAGGATGAAACGATCGCGATTAAACCAGGTAGGTTGAGCCGGGTTATGTTTCAAAAAATGTCCCCATAGGACGGTAGCGATATCCGCGGCACCTAACGGCAATCCCGGGTGACCAGAATTCGCCTGCTGCACGCCATCAATAGCCAACATTCGGATTGTAGTTGCAACCAGCCGATCAAGTTTGCTATATTCTTTCATGATCCCTTTCCAATCTTTGGATAAACCTTTCCTCTGAAGTAAATATTACCAGCAAAGGAAAGGTTTAATTATCTTATTTTACAGTAACCCTATTACCAAGAACAATTTTCATCCGTTCGCCGACATAGTCTTCCAATCCAATCGAAGCTTTCGCAAATGAATCCGCAGTTGCAATGGTAGCTGGAAAATCATTAAATTCGGTGATTTCCAAACCGTTTGGATCCATAGATTGTAGAGCATATGGGATTTTGTTTAACTTGGTAAGCACGTCATCGGGCACTTCTTCATAAATACGCGGAGTAAATTGCATATCGCCACAACGATGCCAGAGAGGTTCGAGAACATATGGAGGCATGGTGTAGACAATTTCCCCACCCGCAATCATTTCGACATCCCAGAAGCGATACCTTCCTGCCACATTCGGTCCATCCCGCATGGAGCAAGCTAGCAGCTTACTGGCATAACCACCTTCGGTTAATAAGCGGTAGGCTTTGCGGAAGACATGGATTCCAAACCAATGTTTGTCCTGCCAGGTTAATTGAATATTTCGCCGGGCAGCTTGAACATCTAATTCGGGATTTTCGGTCAAGCGCCCGATCATCATTGTGATGACCGCTCGCCATTTGCTCATATCCACTTTCTTTTCGTTGGCGATCTTGATCCCTTCCATAGCAGCATTGGCGACTGCCATAATTTGAGGGAGCATGAAACAGGTCGTTACATTGGTTGGAATCGCCATTGAAGTGAGCGCTTTCACCACCTCAACGCCTTGGGTGGTTCCAGGCACCTTGATCATCACATTAGGGGAAATAGCCCGAATCTCTTGGGCGGTCTCGATCATCTTCTCGGTCTCGAAATTAAGGCGTGGATCCAGCTGTCCGGAAATATATCCAAAGCGGCCTTCCGAAGCCTTCCAAATGGGCATTAGCATTTCAGCGCCCCGGCGGATTACCTCTTTGTAGGTCATCCAAAACAGCTCATGTTGGGTTTTATCCTTATTTTCTGAAATAAGATTATCAATCCAAGCGTTCCAAAATACGGTATCATCCTTAACCGCGGCTAATGAGAGCGGTGGATTGGTTGTGCAGCCGCGGATAAGAGATTTAGCTGGGTCTTCCAGGTTGTAGAAGCGATCTAATTCTTCTTCCATGATTTTTTTGCGCTTATCTGGCGCTAAATCGATCATTTTCTTCTTCCAGTTTTTATAAATCAACGGCGAAGAATCCCACCAAATCTCCATTTCAGGATTGGTAGCTATTAAACGTTCAACAACACTTGCTTCCATAAAAAAACCTCCTAGTTCAATGATTTTTTGATCTTGATCTTTAAACCGCGCCGACCTTGCGCGCGTAACTGCCGGCTTTTCCTGCCAGCAAAATATCTACAATCTTCGTCTTAACGTTCCATTGCGACAGTCAATGAATATAAATCACCCCGATTGTAACAAAAAGTAAACTCAACCGGGGTACCGTCCTCAGCATAAATTTTGCGCTCTTTATATAAAATAGGCGCGGCTGGGTCTATACCGATTAGTCTTGCTATTTCTGGGCCTGCTTCACGGGCCTCCAATTTTTGGATTGCCCGCTTTACCCGATAACCGTATTTTTCCATTAAATCCCAAAGCGAGGTATCCTCCAGGTTCTCACTTAAAATAGGAGTAAACAATTTTTCCGGAATATAAGAATCATGTAACGTGACCGCCACATAATTGGCATATCGCAATGCACAAATATGGATAACTGCTTCGCCAACTGGGATATCCAACGCTTCGGCAATTTTGCGCCGGGCAGGTACCACCTGGACATCTAAAATTTTTTGGGCAACCTGAATCCCTTTTTGACGGGCGCTCTCAAAAAAATTGGTTAATCGGGTATGATCCCGTTCAATGTGAGGGAATGCGACAAAAGTACCTAGCCCCTGGCGGCGATAGAGTAATCCTTCGTCAATCAAATCCAAAATCCCTTGGCGCACCGTCATTCGACTGACCCCATAGCGGGCTGCCAATTCGTCTTCGGAGGGTATTTTTTGACCCCGTTTTAAATTACCATTAATAATCTCAGTCCGTAATACTTCACGGATCTTGACATATAGTGGAACACCCTCAGTGGAAATCAGAGTAGTCACTTACAATCCTTCGTTTCGATATCTAGACGTATAGACATCTATATAATTATAATAGATTATTGAAAATCGTCAAGATCTTTTTAAGATATTCTGGTTTCCTAACCATAATTTTTTACCCAATATTATTCCCCCACCCTCCTGATCCACTCACCCTTAACCTATCCCAAAAGTAAAATATGTCTTGCTATGCAAGGTCATCCTAAGGCAGCATGAAACTTGTAAAAATACTATCTACATAAGGGCGATCCGTTCATCTCTATTTTTCACTTTAACATTCATAAACCGGTTGTCGTATGATATATGGATTGGCATTGGTGGGTCGCCCCTACGAGAAA
>DHFN01000203.1 GCA_002402275.1 Anaerolineales bacterium UBA4823 | reverse complement strand
AAATAGTTTGGATTTTCTGCTCTTGCTGATGAATATCACGCTCTGGCATTGGCTTATTAGGAGTGCTATATGGCAAGGTGGCAATGCAGATTTCCTTCCCATATCCAGATAATGTACAACCGAGCAGGGCAGTTTGTTCGATCCAATATTGCAAAACGCCAAATAGTGCAACCCTTTTGAAAGGAGTATCTAATCCAATCTTCTTAGCCCGAGCCTGTTCTACTTCGGTGCACCAATCTGGCAGTGCTTTGGATAGATTGCGAAAAGAACGGTCCTTTTTGGAACGCCGCCATGACCGGCGTATTCTCCAATACCAACCCTTAATCCCAACTACCTTTTTTTCTGTTCCAAAATCTTCTATTGGGTGAAAACCGTTATCCGCAATATTATTCATGCATTAAGGATCTCCCAATCTAAGCGTGGCCGTATGAATCCCTGGCGGTTTTCTAACCATTGCTTGCCCGGAGCGCCGGTGGCATCCACGTTAAAACTCAACGCATGCTCATCTTGAAAAAAGCGTTTTAACCGATATATGCTAGCGTTTACACCTAACATATATCGTCCTTCATTGAGCAAATCGCTTGGAATAGTACAACGGCTGACATAATGTCCAGCTTGCCTGACACTATATTGCTCATATTGAATTGGATCGTCGGTATCGAATGAGGTAAAAATAACCTCACCATGAGTATTCATTAAATAAACACCCACGCGGAGATCATTAACCGCGCTTTCCAGTTGATATTCAACCTCGACCGTAAGTGGTTCTATCGAACGAACGCTCTCTGCTATTTGTCCTTGGGCATTGCGGATACGCATCGCAATCGGCTGGAATGGAGCCGCCCCAGCGGGTATTTCTTCTGCTTGCCAACGCCGTTCGCCTTCCATCGCCAAGCCAGAGGAAAGGTAATAATCTACGGCTTCATTGGAAGGGGAACGCATCAACATTTTCCCCTTGTCCAGAACAATTGTCTCTCTGGTTAAACGCAAGATAGCCGACATATTATGGCTAACAAATAAAACGGTGCGCCCTTCGTTAGCGACATCGCTCATTTTCCCCAGACATTTGCGTTGAAATTCAGCATCACCCACCGCCAAGACTTCGTCCACCACTAGGATTTCCGGTTCCATGTGAGCTGCCACAGCAAAAGCCAGGCGTAAATACATCCCGCTGGAGTAACGCTTTACCGGTGTGTCAATGAATTTTTCCACACCAGAGAAATCAACGATTTCATCAAATTTGTGTTGAATCTCGGAGCGCTTCATCCCCAAAATAGCCCCGTTGAGATAGATGTTCTCGCGTCCACTGAGTTCAGGATGAAACCCTGTTCCAACTTCCAGTAAAGAACCAACTCTCCCGTGGATTTCAGCATATCCCTCCGAAGGTTCAGTCACTCGCGAAAGAATCTTAAGTAATGTGCTTTTGCCGGCTCCATTCCGTCCGATGACCCCCAATACTTCCCCGGTTTTCACCTCAAACGAGACGTTTCGGAGAGCCCAAATGGTTTCATGGGAGGTGGGTAATCCATACTTTATAACCCGGAAAGGCATTTTTGCCATGTCCACCAGGGTATCCCTTAGGGTGGGATAATAATCCATTTGGGTGTTAATCCGATAATATTTTCCAACGTTATCAACTCGAATTGCAATATCACTCATAAATCATCCAACTCTAAATCATATCGGCAAAAGTGCGTTCCATACGGCGGAAATAATATAGACCGCTGATTAAGAGCACCACCGAAATAAAAAATGAAATCCATAACATGGTCATTGAGGGTGGTTGGGCACCTAAGAGCGCCCAGCGAAACCCTTCGACGACCCCCACCATGGGATTGATCGCGTATAAGAATTGCCATTTCAGTGGGATAGTTTTAGCCGAATAGGCTACGGGTGTTAATAACATCCAAACTTGGGTGAGGAATGGCAATACATACCCAACATCCCGGTACAGTACGTTTAACGCCGAAAGCCATAAGCCTAATCCAAAAGCAGTGATCAAAGAAAGCAGTAAGAAAAATGGCAATGTCCAGACTGCCTGAGTGGGTGTGATGTGATAATAAAACATCATCATCAATAAAATCACGAACTGGATCAGGAAATCCAATAATCCCCCCAAAACAGAAGACAAAGGAATGATCAAGCGCGGGAAATAAATTTTGGTGATCATACTGCGGTTGGTCAACATCGAACGTCCGGCATCCGTAAGCGCTTTACTGAACAAACCCCAGGGCAGTAGGGCAGTAAATGTAAATATAGGACGCGGAATATTGTCGGTGGAAAGCTTTGCCAGATTCCCAAAAATAAAAGTCAGCACAATCATATTTATTAATGGTTGTAAAATTGCCCAAGCAGCCCCTAATACCGTTTGTTTATAGCGCACTTTGATGTCCCGCCAAGTCATAAAATAAACTAACTCACGAAAAGTCCATAATTCTTTGAGATTTAAAGATATCCAACCCCGCGAAGGTCTTAGGATTACTACTTCCCCCTTCGGCTTGGTTGTCAGAACAGATTCGGCCATTAATTTACTCCTGTTCTTGTGCGTTGAGTCTTATACCAATCCACTGTGCGCCGCAATCCTTCTTCAAATGGCATTTGAGCTCGAAAACCAAAAAAACGTTCCGCCCGGCTGATATCCAAAGCACGGCGCGGTTGTCCATTGGGTTTGCTAGTATCCCAAACGATTTGCCCTTCAAAGCCAGTCAAGCGGGCAATCAGTTCTGCTAGATCTTTGATAGAGATTTCCATACCCGAGCCAAGATTAAATGGTTCAGCACCATTGTAACGCTCCGCCGCCAACAGGATTCCCTCTGCGGCATCCTCAACATAGAGAAATTCTCGGGTAGGGGAGCCATCTCCCCAGAGAACAATTTCTCTATCGCCATGCTCTTGTGCCTCAACACATTTTCGGATCATTGCTGGGATTACATGGGACGTTTCAAGGTCGAAATTATCGCGCGGTCCATAGAGGTTAACTGGCAAGGGATAAATTGCATTGAATCCGTATTGTTCACGATACGCCTGTGCCTGAACAAGCAGCATCTTTTTTGCTAACCCATAAGGCGCATTGGTTTCTTCAGGATAACCATTCCATAGGTTCTCTTCCCTAAATGGAATGGGTGTATATTTTGGGTAAGCACAAATAGTCCCAATCGCCACAAATTTCTCCACTCCGCGCCGCCAGGCTTCATGCATCAGTTGTACACCCATCATCAGATTGATATAGAAAAAATCAGCCGGGCGGGCTCTATTGGCGCCAATGCCACCCGCTAAAGCCGCCAGGTGAATGACCATCACCTGGGAAGATGAGGATTGGAGTTTCTTTTCGAAAACTTCATCATAAAGACGTTGGATATCCTCCAATTGCACCAGATTATATTCTTCAATAGTCGGCACAATAATCTCCGCGGCACCGCGCTCTTTGAGTTTTTCAACCACAAAAGAGCCCAAAAAACCGGCTCCCCCAGTGACAATCACCCTCTGCTGTCCCCAAAATTCTTGGGAAGGAGGAGAAAAAATTTGATTTTCTGTCATAGACAATCCTTTATCCGAATTAGTTATTGCACAATAAATTGTGCGTTGCGGTAACGTGCATCAAAAGGTTCTCGAAATACACCTGCCTGGAGCGCATGTAGTACTTCACGAATGCCATCTTCAACCTTGTATTGAGTCTGAAAATTTAATTGGCGACTGATTTTTTCGTACGATACCGTGATATCACGCATATCACCACCGAAGGTCATGTCCTTATAGCTAACATGAGTTTCAGGAAGACGTTTCAAGATCAGTGCCACAATCTGGTCTTTGGTATAATTCCCCTCCTCTGATCCAAGATTGTATACCTGCCCACGGATCAACTCTAATGGGCTATCTAGACCTAGCAAAATCCCACGCAGGGCGTCATTGAGGTGAACAAATGAGCGGGAATAGCCGCGTTGATAGATCAATAGTTCCCGCCGATAATAGGCTTCCAATACAAACTGATTAACAATGAGATCAAACCGCATACGCGGTGAAAGTCCGTAAAGTGTTGCTAACCGAAAGATAATCGGTGAACAACTGCTAACCTTCTGATTGAGCAAATATTCTTCTGAAGCAACTTTGGTTTCAGCATACAATGATTGGGGATGCAGGGGAGTTTCTTCTGTGACCGCTTCACCTTGTGGAGAGAGTCCATAATTGCTATAAGTTGAGGCATAGATAAACCGTTCTACCCCCAAATCTTCTGCCTGCGCGAATACCCGTTGGGTAGACTCGACGTTATAGCGCCAGGCTACCTGCCGTCCTACCGCCTGGCAGGCTGGAAAACCTGCCAGTGCTGCCAAATGAAAAACTGCCACTGGTTTTTGCCAATCACGGCGGATATTATCTCGGAGCGCTCGTTCTTCCCACACATTGACTTTTACAAACTGAAAATTTGGATCTGAAAAATATGCCAATATCGGTTCGCCACCGAATAATAATTCATCTAACGCGGTTACACGGTAACCCCTCCGCAACAATTCCCCACAAAGGGAGGAGCCAATATAGCCTGCCGCGCCGGTGACAATGACGTGTCCCAAACCGTCCATCATAGCTTCCCGTCCATTTTGAGATTGACTTTCGTTCCTACCACTTCCAAGACGGGTAACGAAGCATCCTCCTCAAGAGTAATACCATGTTCCAAGCAGGTAAGGCGGCAAATATCCGCAATATCATCATTCCCCTGTATCCGCACTGAACGATAACCCGCTTTTTGTACTTCAGACAAAAGCTCAGCGGTTCGCTGCCGGACTCGCCGATAAAGGCGCATAGACTGCTCAATATAATTGATGGTCAGACGAGCTCGAAAGGCAATTCCCTCTGGTGTGATAATATAGCGCAGTTTCCGACGCTGGGCGTGTTTGACTTTGACATAGCCCTTCTCGATCAAACGCCGTAAATGCCAATTGACCGTTCCAACGGCAACGCCCAATAATGCTGCTAAAGAGGCTTGGGAGACATCCGGATCATCCTCGATTTTCTCTAAGATGAGGATTTCACGGGCGGGATCGTTTTGTGGTTCGTCAATCATGATTTAACCATTTCAAAATTCAGGTATTGAATTATAACACGGTTTGGAGTGTGCTAAAATCAAAGATGTGAAAATTCTAACCTTATGCTATGAATATCCTCCTATCGGTGGAGGCGGGGGAAAAGTGGTGGAAGGATTGAGTCAGGCGCTGGTTCAGCAAGGGGAGCAAGTGGACGTCTTAACCATGCACTATGGTGACCTTCCCTATCAGCGTGAGATTGATGGCGTGCGGGTATTTGGAGTACCCTGTCTGCGTCTAAGAAAAGAAATCTGTACTCCGCTTGAAATGGGCACTTATCTAATCAGTGCCTTGCCCGCCGCTAAGAGATTAATCAAACAAAATCATTATGATTTAATCCAGTCCCACTTTATCTTTCCCGACGGTGGCTTAGCTTACTGGCTTAAAAAAACCACCCATTTACCTTATATGGTCACAGCTCACGGATCGGATGTACCTGGTTATAACCCTAATCGTTTCCAAATTGAGCATATCTTTTTGCTCCCCCTTTGGCGGAAAATCCTACAAGACGCCTCATTTACTGTGGCTGCCAGTCAAGGGCTTGCCCATCTTATTCAACAGTCCCTCCCCAGTCATCCAGTTGAGCAAATTTACAATGCCTTCACCCCTCCGCCCTTGCAAACCGACCATAAAGACCCTCTCCATATTGTAGCGGTGAGCCGTCTTTTCGAACGAAAGGGTATCCAATATCTGTTACAAGCTCTGGAAGGGGAGACAACACCGTATCAGGTGGATATCATTGGATCGGGCCCCTACCAACCAGAATTAGAAAAACAAGCTCAAAGAATGAAAACCGCCGCAACGATCACCTTCCATGGCTGGCTGGACCAAGCTGACCCCCGCTTTTGGCAACTTATGGAATCGGCAGCGGTCTTTGTCTTTCCATCCGAAAAAGAGAATTTCCCGATGGTGCTGCTCGAAGCCATGGCAGCTCAAATGGCGATCATCACCACCGACGACAGTGGCTGTGCAGAGGTGGTTGGAGATGCAGCTATCGTGGTTCCGAAAAGGGATGGGAAGGCAATTCAGCAAGCATTACAGAGGTTACGGGAGAATCCAAATCAATTAACTGAATTAAGTCAACTAGCTAGAACAAGGTTAACCGACCAATTCAATTGGATACAAATGGCAAAGCAATATCAACATCTTTACCAACAAATCGGGAAAGATAAAGATATAAATTCAAATTGATCAATGATTTTTTAACGAATAGGCTGATAAACTCGCAGGCGTGAATTCTCGCGGCAGGATGATTGGGATGGTAATATGGTGATAAGTTGATATCGTCCACTTTTTAATATTGAGCGATAAAATCCGCTAAAATACTTATCTTCGATCACGATATAGTCTGCTTCCTTCAACCATTGACGCGCTAATGATTCATTCCATAATCCAAATTTTAATAATTCATCGTCGTTTCCATTGACATAAAAAGAATATATATCATTGACTTGGGGGGGGTAAATTTGGATATCCGGTACATAAAGTAATGGTGTGGCAGACATGCTTTTCCAAAACACTTGTGATTCAGGTGGGATTAGTTCTGCCAAGGCTTTCCCGGTTGTTTCATAGGAGTTCAATGTGGTTGGAGCGCAATCATAAGTATAAAGACCACCCGATAAAATTGGTGAGGGGCTTAATCCAAACCCCACTATTATGACAGAAATCAATAAAACATATCCATAAGATGTTTGCCGTTTTATGATGGAATTTTGATCCAGCCCTTTCCAAATAATAAAAATTAGAACCATCATCAAAAGACCGATGATTGTGCTGGTAGAGATAATATCCAGAATATGAGTTTGCCGGTCCGTCAAAGTCGTTAGGACATTTCGGATCACTTCAACCGGTAAGAACCAACCGCCTTCAAATTTTGGAAGATTAAGTAGAAACCTGGGCAATGGAATATAAAGGATACCAAAATGAAAATCATCTATCAAAGCCAGCCCAATAGTGGCACTGGTCAGAATAATAAAAATGATTAACCCAATGGTGAGATATTTTGGAAATTGCCTTTCCCAAACCGGGACAGTCGAAATGAACAAGACGATCCCCAAAGGTGCAAAAAATGAAATATAACCTTCTAAACAATAGTTACAATAATCACCACCCAAAGTTGCCCAAACATGAGCAAAAAACAAAACCCAAAATAAAAATAAAAGAAAGATTTGTTCCCGCCATTTTGAGCGTTGATTAAGGAAGAATTTTCTTTGAATCACCATTAACGAAGCGATCGAACCGATCATTAACAAAAAATGAAATCGAAATGTACGGGCAATACTGATCAAACGATTTTCCAGATTCAAATCGGGGTGCCAAATGCTTTGAGCTGGGTGTTGAATTCTTAAGCTATCCAAAATTGGGATTAAGCCACGCGGTACCCATTGAATATAAATCTGAAGAATGTTAGGCCAATACAAAACATGGACGCCGATAATGGGCAAGGCAGCCATAATAAATGAAAGAATTCCTGCTTTCCAGCCATATTGCCAGAGAATATACAAAATTAAGAAAACGGGAACCGGCAATAGATTTATCCTGATCAAGACGAGCAATGAAGCTAATAATGAGGAGATACTCAGTTGCAATAATGACCGTTTTTCACCCAGACTGAAAACCAATACCCAAGTCAATATACATGCTGTCAACCCTTGTGTGACGGCAGTGCTGTACATTTTTATGAGGACAGGATTTATGGCTACGATGATTAATGCCAAAGTTGCCCACCCATCTCCATTTATTCTTCTGACAACAATCCATAATCCCAGCAAAGTAAGTCCCAAGGCTAGCACCATAAAATAACGCCCTACTGCCAAACCAGGTCCAAACCACTTTTGGATATAGCCGGGAATGAGGAAAGCTAAGGGCATTTTATTGGTCCAAAATCCATACATCTGAAAAGGGCTATAGCTCCCGGTAGCGAACAAATAGCCTTTATATAAGTAAGCGCCTTCATCTAGGTTGGTCTCAAGTTGATGAAGGTATAGCCAGGATTGAATGATGGTGAGTGCTCCCGCTAGAAATGACAAGAAGTATGTGATATTTTTCAGACTGGAATATTGTTTATTTTGTTTTAAGGGTTTCATTATAAAATACAAAAAAAATTTGTTTACAAAATTAACTATTTTGAAAGCCAAAGTTAACTTCGATAAATCGTAATCAAGATTTTTACTTCAAAAATAATTAAAAATAATTTAATTTGTAATAATTTCAAAATAAGTATAAAAATTTATAATTGTTAAATTATAAATATTAAGGGTTCATAGGTAGCGGTACAGAGTTTGAGCAGTCCTGCGATTTTTTATTTGGAACTAGTAATTGAATATTAACTTCAAAATAAATCCCAACTGGCTTGTAGTAACACAGCAAAGGTTTGCCAACCCATTTTATCCACATATTACTTTCTTCATTGAATGAAAGATCCGTTATTTTATAATTTTCTGATTGAGGAAATGTAATTATTAATGAAAAACGATGCTTAGCGATATCTTCATAAAATGGTTTAAAATAGCTTTCATTACTAGCCATAGCTTGATCGATCATTACTTTTTTCTCATATTCTGGGATTAATTCAATATTTTTCAGATATCCAAATGTCAATAATTGACGTTGATCCATAAATAGAATTTCACCCTTTTTTTGAGCCTTTTTGATCTCTTGTTGGAGTCTTTTGAACGTTTTTTGAACCGTTTCGTTTGAAGAAATAATGTTTTGATAATTAATATTATTATCGGAAAATTTTGTAACCCATTCAACTGAATTTCCCAACGATAGAGGGTAAAGTCCCATCAGAAAAGATAGCGAAGGAATGCCAATCAGTATTAATATCAGATAATTCGTATAAGCCGGTTTGGTTAAATTAGCCGCTAACCATTCATCCCCACCATTTCTCCAGGAAATCACCGTACAAAATAGTAGTCCCAGTAATAGCATATCCAGATTGTGAAGATCCCCTCCGCCTCCAATTTTTGTGCTTACTATTAATCCCACGAATAAAAATGCTAACAAACAACCCACCGCATATAGCTTTTGCAAGGGATGAATTAACCAAATCTTCTTTGCCATTAAAATAATCAATAAAATCACCAAAGGGGCAATTGCAATAAGAAGTCCAAGAAGAATTCCTGGACGGTAAGTAGAGTTTGGAAACAAGCGATACCACAATAATGGTTGTTGAAAAGATAAATTACTTTGGAGATTAGCAAAACCATGGGGTTCTGCACCATTGATGGTTTTCAATAATTGCAAAAGATAAGGAACTATCACTCCCCCTAGTAAACCAGCTAAACCCAGTGATATTGAACGCTTCCAAATAATCCCCGGAATCTTCCCTTCCTTTATTTGGACACCAGAAAACTCCAATAAGATAATCCACATCGCTGGTGCAAACATCCAAGTAAAACGGCTAACTTGAGCAATATATCCAGCCAGAAATACCAATATCGCTGCTATCCACAAAGGTCGCCCCCATGCTAAAGTCACAAGGAAAGCCACTACAATCAAAGGAGTATGAATTGGCCCCTGCATGAGAAAAACCAATCCCCAAATGCCAGCCAATATCCACATTTTTGGACGTTTCGGCTTTGGAAGATAAAACATCGCCCATCCCAGAATAAGATAAGCAAGGATGTTTACAATTGCCAGCCAGAATCGCTCTTGGGCAATTGTCAATCCCGAATAAAGAAAAGGCAAACCACCAATTAATTGACGCCCAATGTCTAAATGTACTGATATATCACTCGTGTTTGGGATTCTATATCGAGAACGACCAAAGAGCATCGAATAATCCCATAGACGGTTCCCTTCTGACCAAGATAACGAAAATGGATAAGATGAAACGCTCCTTAAAAAATTTGCAGAAATCAAACAGAAACTTGAAAGTAATAATACTGTAACGAGCTTTTTCCAACTAAATACACTGTTGCCTGTTTCAAAAAAATAAGCGGTAATGAATATACATCCAACCCACAAGAATAATCTAAAAAAAGGTCTGAAGAAAATAGCTCCCCAAGGTGTGTATTGAAGAAAGTAGATCGGAAAAAAGAAAACAATTAATCCAATGATCCAATCCAGATATTTTAAAAATCCACGAATTCTTAAACTATAATTCTTGAGAAAAATTAAATTTTGGGGTTTCCAAACTTCCAATATAACCACAAGGATTAATGACAAACTTAATAAAAAATATAATATAAAAATTATTCCCCATTTAAGCGAAAATCCTCCCCAATCCTCTCCCGTCCCCTGACAAACATAAAAAAATTCAACACACGCAAATCCAATAACAAGAGTAAATAATGTTGTTAATAATATTTTTAATAAAATGTTTTTCCAGTTCATCATATAATTCCCTTCATTATCGTTCATATGTTTTGTTATGATTCTCCTCTGTAAGAATTGGCATTTTATGTTTGGCATATCTGTCAAGTGAATTTTTCACATGAATACAAACGCGGGAATGTAGATGAATTTCTTCCCACCCATTTTTCAAGCAAATAATTAAAAAGTCTCAACTCACACCAATATATATTTTGTGGAGATAGAGAATGATTTCCAATTTATTTTATCCTTTTTTCCCTCGTATGATGTTCCGAATAGTGTAAATGGGTTTTTGTTGTGACTCGTGATAAGTTCGGGTAAGTAATTCCGCTAGTAAACCCATCAAAATTGCCTGGAAACCCATGATAAATAACATCACACTTAAAAGCAGTAATGGGGAACGGATCAAATGCTCCCCAATGGTTAACCGGCGGATGACCAAAACTATAACCGTGATGACACTGAGACCAATCATGATTATTCCTGTCCCGCCAAAAATATAGATGGGTTTTTGTGCATAACTCATTAAAAATTTGACCGTTAATAAATCCAGGATAACCTTTAGAGTACGATCTAAACCATATTTTGTCTTGCCATACTTACGGGGATGGTGATTTACGGGGACTTCAATGATCTTCGCGCCTACACTGCTAGCATAAGCCGGGATAAACCGATGCATCTCCCCATACAGATGAAAGCCAGTAATGACCTCACGCCGGTAGGCTTTCAAGGTACATCCATAATCATGCAAAGGGACGCCCGTCACCAGCGATATCAGCCAATTTGCCAAACGGGAAGGTAAAGTTCGCAGCCAGAAGTTATCCTGGCGATTTACCCGCCACCCGCTCACAACATCAAAGCCCTGCTCGATTTTTTCCACTAAAAGAGGGATATCCGCCGGGTCATTCTGGAGATCAGCATCCATCAAAACAATCACATCTCCTTGGGCATGGTCAACCCCTGCAGCAATAGCGGCAGTCTGACCAAAGTTACGCCGCAAGCTAATCACAGTGACATGGTTGGGATCTGCCTCGGCGATTTGTTGTAACTTTTCGAGGCTGTCATCAGTACTGCCATCATCTACAAAAATTACTTCCCAGGGGGCATTCAACGAGTGATTTAATGCAGTATCCAACTCTTCCTTCAAAGGGATAACACTTTCGGATTCGTTATACAAAGGAATAACTATGGATAAAAACATAAGCTTCCTCTTCTCTTCGAGTTAAGGTAATAAATTATTATCCAAAAACTTGAGATTGTCCAAAGGAAGGTTATCACCCCGAGCGAAGTGAGGGATCTTTTCACCAAAGATTAAAGATGACTCGCTTCACTNNCTCGACATGACATTTCTGATTTTTTGGATAATCTCTACCCTATACCATTGAATCTTCATTTTCACAAAATTCGCGCTTGATACCAGGCATTCCGAGGATCCCATTGAAACCATTTGATCAATTTTTTACTCGATTTCTTTTTCAACCATTCGCATATCGGCATCCACCATCATCTCGATCAATCCCTCAAAGTTGACCTCAGGCTGCCATTTCAATTGCTGTTGGGCTTTGCTGGAATTTGCCACAAGTAAATCAACCTCAGCAGGGCGGAAAAAACGTTCGTCTTGAACCAAGAAATCGTGATAATCCAAACCGGCATAGCTGAAAGCCAGATCACAAAAATCACGCACCGAATGGGTAACGCCGGTTCCAACCACAAAATCACTAGGTTGCTCTTGCTGCAGCATCATCCACATCGCCCGCACGTAATCACCAGCGTAACCCCAATCCCGGCGGGCGTCCAGATTTCCCAAATGGATTTCCTTCGCTAAGCCATGTTTAATTCGAGCTACCGCATGGGTGATCTTACGGGTTACAAATTCCAAACCGCGCCGGGGACTTTCATGATTGAAAAGAATCCCTGATACTGCATAAAGATCATGGGATTCGCGATAATTAACCGTGATCAGGTGTCCATACACTTTTGCCACACCATAGGGGCTGCGGGGATAAAAGGGGGTTGTTTCACACTGGGGAACCTCACGAACCTTCCCAAATATTTCACTGGTTGAGGCTTGATAAAAGCGGGCTTGTGGGTTTGCCAAACGAATCGCCTCCAAAATGCGGGTTACCCCAAGAGCAGTTACCTCCCCAGTTAAAACAGGTTGGCTAAAAGATGTGGGAACAAACGATTGAGCTGCCAGGTTATATACCTCATCAGGATGATAAGTTTCCATCAAATCAACCAACGAGCTTTGATCGTGCAAGTCACCTTGAACGATGGTTATCTCATCTTGAATATGTTTGATTCTTTCAAAAGTCACCGTGCTCGAACGCCGCACCATCCCAATGACCTGATAACCACAGCCAAGTAAAAATTCAGCGAGGTAAGAACCATCCTGCCCAGTAATTCCTGTGATCAATGCAACCGGCATTTAAAACTCCCAAATTTAGTCAATATCTGAATTATAATCTGCGCTTCAGCAAATTGGATAGCTAACATTCTTTATGGTAGTCTGTCCGCTTAAAAACCCCTCAAGCTATGTTAAAATTTAGGCTATGAGCAAGCTTAAAACCAGATTCAGATGGATGACCCGCCAAAAAAAATTAACACTATTCCTGGGTCTAATGATTGGCTTTATTCAAATTTTTTGGTGTGGAGATTCCTTCTCTACCTTAGCCCAAGCACCCCAACCAACAGCTCACTTTTCCACTCCGCAAACGGACCAATTTCCGCTTGTACAAATTTTGATGGACATTCATGATCCCAAGGGAGGATTCGTACACGGATTAGGAAAAGATAATCTTCAACTATTAGAAAATGGACAACCAGTCAATCTTCAAGATTTTCATGAAGAGCACCTGGGTGTCCAACTCGTTTTTGTTATTAATCCAGGGGATTCATTTTTACAGAGTGATCAAGAGGGAAATACTTATTATGATCTTTTGATCAGCAATCTGGTGGAATGGGCAAGAAAGAAACTTGGCTCAACACTAGACGATCTCAGCATAATTGTCACAGATGGTCCAAGTCAATCTCACCTTAATAACCCCCTCGAACTCTTTTACACGTTAGCTTCCTATAATCTCCCATCCAATCCGTCTCCCTCGCTAGACAGCGCATTAAAAGCCATTGATATCGCAGCTGATCCACCTCCTCGTCCGGGAATGAAACGGCTGGTTCTGCTGATAACTGCTCCTTTAAGTGACGATCAGGTTGTCAGTCTCCAAAATCTGCAAGCACGCGCTAATCAAAATCAGGTGCATTTCCATATCTGGTTAGTGACCTCCCCAAATGAACTGGCGTCCCCTAATGCTCCCCTAACTCAGCTAGCCGAACAAACTCAAGGTTCCATTACATCTATCCGTAAACCACAAGATATTCCAGATTTAGAGGCTTTATTATCTCCCTTACGATACAGTTATGCCTTGAGTTATTCCTCTCAGATCACAAATGCTGGTGAACAACAAGTCAGCGCTGAGATTCATACCAAAGAATTCAATATTCAAGTCCCCTCGATAAGCTATAAACTTGACCTGAAACCACCTAATCCAGCTTTTATCTCTCCACCGACCGAAATCATTCGAAAGCCAAATGATGCAACTACAGGAGCAAGTTTCAAATCCCAAAGTGGAGATTTATTCCCCAGCCAGCAGAAATTAAATCTGATTATAGATTTTCCGGACGGTCGCCAGCGTCAAATTGTGCTAACCCGTTTCTGGGTTGATGGAACTATCATCAACGAGATCAAACAACCTCCATACGATCAAATCACCTGGGATTTAACAAAATATCAACAATCTGGTCATCACATCCTGCAAGTGGAAGTGATTGACCAATTAGGATTAAGTGGGAAAACCATCGAAACACCCATTTATGTTAAAGTAGAACATCCGGCACAAAGCTCTAGCAAATTCCTTCCTCAAAATATCATTTGGATTGCAATCAGCATCATCCTGTTTTCGGCTGCTCTTTTTTTACTCGCTTTAATAATGGGAGGACGACTAAGCCCAGTATCACAGCGGATGAGCAAACGGCTAAGTTCTCCGCGCAAAACCTCCCAAGATCCCTTGTCTCAACCCGTTCCAATCCATCCTCTTCCTTTACACAGCCAGGTTATTAAACCCAACCTGACCGTTTCCAACAATCCTTTTCCACAAAATTTTGGGCGACTTATCCCTCTAGCTAGCTCGAAGACGGATGTCACTCCCGGACAATATGATCTAACCAGCGATGAAGTTGGCATCGGAAAGCGCGCTGATGCAGTTCAATTTGTCATCAACGATCCTTCGGTGGATGCAATCCACGCCAAACTAGTGCGTTTAGAAGATGGACGGTATCGGTTGTTGGATAATGGTTCTTTATATGGGACCTGGGTCAACTACACCCCCATTTCTCAAGAAGGGATCATTTTAGAAGATGGAGATTTGATTCATTTTGGTAAGGTAGGATTCCGCTTTTCGATTAGTTAGCCTAAGGTAGGCTGGCATAATAAATTTGATTGCCATACGCCAGAAGTGCCAAGTGATGATCGGTTGAAATCGCGAATGCACTCGCTGGTTGTCCACGAGGTAATTTTGTAAATGTAGACAAAGAATTCTCTCGATATTGGACATGAAACGCTAACAAACGCAAGCTAAACTGATAAATCGCTGGTGTACTCGGTTCCAAGAAATATAACGCTGGATCAGGTGGTTGAGAAGCAAAAACACGGCTGAAGGGGGATTCAGGGTTTAGCGCTTGATTTTCACGTCCCGGGCGCGAATCTTTATAAGGTTGAGGGTCAGTACAACGAGTGGGAGTGACAGAATTGTAAGCACACTGCACTAGATGTCCATCTTGATAGAGCAGGTAAAGGTCATCCTGATAAACTGCAAAATCCAGGATATTTTTCATAGGAGGAATATCTTGTGAAAAGAATAATTCCGGTTTTTGATTGGCTTTTCCTCCCCAGTAAATCCAAACAGCATTTTTTTGCGGATCGAGTGCATAAAAATTTCCACGCTCCACCAGGAAACCAGTTAGAGCTCCCTTGCCGGTATCAGGAGCTGTCAGCTTTTCTAAACGGGGTTTTTGATTCGATTGGCAGGTAACCACATTACCATTTGCATCGGCAGCCCGGATAACAGAATAGACTTCATTGATTCGTTTCTCAACAGAAAAACCAATCAGTTTCCCAATGCTCAATCCGTTTATTCCAGCTCCACAAGAAGTTTCGGGATGTAAGACATATCCACGAGCAGCGGCTTCGGCTCGCCAAACGACACCTGTTGAAGTGTCCAGCATAAAGAGCTCATTTTCGGTGGCAATCATCTTCACAACTTGAGCATCAGCAGGCAAACCCTCACTCAAAGCCACCATAAAATCCAGACGCTGGATGAAATCCAACTGATCCATGGCAGTTTGGGCTTGGGCACGCAAAGTTTGCGTCTCATTCGATTGACCGTATTGTTCTGCCTGATCCAAATATTTCAAAACCGCAATCCAAGCTGTCCTTTGAGTCAAAGGATTGCTTTGAGCTTGAGCATATATAGCAGATTGCTGTGCCAGGCTATAATATCCTTCAAACTCACCTACCCCGCCTTGACGTAGGTATACTGCGCTGGAAATTGCCACCACAATCAATGGCACCAGGACAGCTATGATCGCCATGATAGGAGTTGGAATTCGGAATAGATTATCAATGGAATTAAGCCATACTGATCGCTTGGGGGTAGATTCGCCCAAAAAATCTGATGCCGATTGTGTTTCAAAAGGAGGTTCGGGATTTTCGTTCGATTTTTCAATTGGCAAAGGTTGATTGAGGATTGATGTTGAGGATTCTGAGGCCTGGATATTTTGGGTTTGTCCAGTCCCTAATTCAGAAAGTTGAGGGGCAGCGCCTGTAACTTGGGGTGTAACGGCGGATTCATTTTCAGCGGTCTGATCGGGAACTTCTACGTTTAATCCCGCAGATGGGATATTCCCGACCTCTACTACGCCTTTCTCAATCATTTCAGGCTGTTCTTGAATAGGGTTGAAGGGCTCCGGAACTATTGGACCAGGAATGTTTACAACATTTCGTTCAGACTGAGAAACCTCTTCAGGGCTAGGACTTGTCGGAGTTGGCTTTGTGGGGACGAATACCGCCTTTCCTGTTCCTGGTTGTATTTGGATGAGAATTGCTTCCTCTTGATCCGCTTTCATCTGGGTTAGCTTGCGGCGAATGCCTTCTGGTCCTTGACCATAAAGCGAACTTAAGAATGTGTCATTCCACATTACTGAGGGTTGTAATGTCAGAATCAAGCTGTCGCCAGCTTGTATGAGAGATTGGAAAAACCGAACTGAGGCATTCTTATTACCCCCCAAGCCATCCCCCGCTAGCTCAGGATCAAAGATATGCGTCACTCCTTCTGAATTGATCCAATAAGCATGAATAAGTCCACTTTGAGCTAAGGTTAACTTATCGCCATGAACTACCATTTGAGTAAGATAACCTACAACCTGGCTCTCTTCTCCATTGGCACGTGTATTTCTTTCCATCAAAAAATGATTTAAACTTTCCGCAACAATTCGCATAGCTCCGGTTGTTGTACCAGAGGATTTAAAATAGACTTGACTCAAGCGTTGTAATAATTGGGTCTGCTTATCGGGTGATAAAGTCAAGTTCCCCAACAGGGAGAGATCTAAGAGCAGATAATCTCCTTGACGATGGCGATTGACATGGTGAGGTTTGGTTTCAATATATAATCCCGCTATCCCCTCTTTTTCGGAGCGGTCAGTATCCCGAACCGGAAGTGACACAATATGAAAGTCAAAAGTTAATGGCATAACCGTTTAAACAAAATATTCAATGGAGGATAATGTTTTAAGCATTATACTGGTAAAATCATACCCATTATAAGTGATTCGGGTTGAAATTTTATCTCATCCTTTCACTTAAATTTTTAATAAGGGCGCATCATGGTCAATCTATCAGTCATCCAAAGCACTTCTGAATTTGAAAACCTTTCAACGGAATGGAATAATCTATTATTAAAGAGTGCAAGTCACGTGCCGTTTTTACGACACGAATATTTATATAATTGGTGGAAAACTTTGGGAGGCGGAGAATGGCAAAATGGTGAATTATATATCGTTCAGGCTCATAACGAACAAAAACAATTGATTGGGATTGCTCCACTTTTTTTGACTCAAAACAAGCTTAACGAACGTGCTCTCAAACTATTAGGAAGCATTGAGATCTCTGATTTTTTAGATTTCATCACCCTCCCAGAATATCTTGATGAGTTTTGTCAGGACCTACTTCACCATCTTACTTCTGAGCCATCCCTAACTTGGCAATCCCTTGAATTAGATAACATTTTAGATAGCTCCCCTACCATTCAAGCATTGGAAGTTTCAGCCTCAAAACTAGGTTTAACCATTCATCAAGAACAACTTCAACATTCTCCCTATATTCCCCTACCGGAGGATTGGGAAACCTATCTGGGAACTCTAGATAAAAAACAGCGCCATGAAATCCGCCGGAAAATACGGCGGCTTGAGGAATCAGGGATAAGCTACCGATGGTATATCGTTGAGGATGAAAAAAACCTTCCTGATGAGGTGGAGAGTCTATTTGATTTGATGGCGTTTGAACCGCAAAAAAACGCATTTCTCACTCCAGACATGCGCAAACAAATGTTTTTGACCATTCAGGCTGCTTTTAATCATCATTGGTTACAATTGGCTTTTTTGGAAATCGAAGATAAAAAAGCTGCAGCCTATCTCAACTTTGATTGTGGCAACCGCATTTGGGTCTATAACTCGGGGATCAACCCCGAATTCAATCCGTATTCTCCTGGTTGGGTGTTATTAAGTTACCTGATCCAATGGGCAATTGATCATCATAGGCAAACCTTTGACTTCATGCGCGGGAACGAGGATTACAAATACCGCTTTGGGGGAATAGACCGTTTTATTAAGCGAATAACTATTTCCCATTCATTATTAAAATAACGCTCGTGGCATTCCCCACCCGCCTACCTGGACACTTTGCGGATCATTCGTCCAAACTCCAGCAATCCTAGTGCCACATTTTGGGCATTTACCCTCAGAGGTAATGTGGTATTCTTGGATCGTATAACCATACCGTTTTATCAGTATAGTCTGGCAATGGGGACAAAATGTGCTTTCATAATCTTTCACCCTGCCAACAATGTTGCCAGCATAGACATAATGCAGACCAACTTCCTGACCAATTTCGACAGCCCGAATCAAGGTGCTGACTGGTGTGGCTGGGGGGGAGCTCATCTTGTAATCGGGATGATAGGCGGTTACATGCCAGGGAATATCAGGAGATACCGAGATCAAAAACCGGGCAGCGTCCATTAACTCCTCTATACTATCGTTAAAACCTGGAATGACTAGCGTGACCACTTCTACCCAATAGCCCATTTGATAGGCAAGCTTGATACTATCCAAAACGTTTCTTAACACGCCCCCAATTCTCCGATACTGCTTATCCTGCATGGTCTTTAGATCTATTTTATAACCGCTTAGATAAGGTCGCAGGTATTGTAAAACTTCAGGGGTAGCATTGCCATTCGACACATATGCACACTTTAATCCAACTTCGTTCGCTAATTTGAATATGGCTAAAGACCATTCAGAAGTGATCAGCGGTTCATTATAGGACGAGGCGATGACCTTGGCTCCACTATCTATAGCAAATTTAACCACTTGTTCAGGGGCGATCCGGCGAACATAATTGGTTGAAAGATTGGAAGCGGGATCACGCAGAAATTGGGAGGTTACATAATTTTGACAAAATTCACAGTGAAAATCACATCCAAGCATCCCAAAAGTTAAAGCATCACTGCCAGGTAGAAAGTGGAAGTAAGGTTTCTTCTCGATAGGGTCTACTTGTAGACCAGCCACATACCCATATGGTACTCGTAATATACCCTCTTGATTAAAACGCACTTTGCAGATACCGCGTTTGCCTGGGCGAATTAAACAACGATGGGCACAAGCATAACAGCGGACTGAGTTATCACTCAGTTTTTCATAAAGCTCGCCTTCCTTGGTTAAAGAATCTAAAACTCCTGCAACAGTATTCATTTTTATCTCTTTTATAAAGAACGAACTGATATTTGGTGAAGAACAACTTTCTGGATACGGTTTTCAATTTTGTGACTAAGGATTGAATTCACAAGCATTATACAACAAACTCTGCCTGGTTTTGTCCATCAAAACCTGCAGGGGATTAGTTCATAGATCAATAAACCTGCAATGAAAAAATCTGTTTTAAAGATGTTTCATGATAAACTTAATTTATGCGGACATTGGTTATTCAAGCTGGCGGCGAATCACGCCGTATGGGGCGAGATAAAGCGTTGGTGCCATTTCTAGGGCAGCCTTTAATTCAACGGGTGCTCGAACGATTACGACCAGTGGCAGAGGAGCATTTAATCACCACCAATCACCCCCAGAACTATCTATTTTTAGGTCTGCCTCTGATAACCGATATTTTTCCCGGGCGAGGTGCTTTAGGTGGTCTCTACACCGCATTGCAAGCTGCTCGCAACCCATATGTAGCAGTCGTTGCCTGCGATATGCCATTTGCCAATCCACAATTCTTTCAAACGTTGTTTGAAATGTTAGAGAATAGCCATGTTGATGCAGTGATCCCCCAATCTGAAGAAGGAAGCGAGTCTTTCCATGCAGTATATCGGAAGGAAACCAGTTTAGCGCTTGTTCGAGAAGCTATAGAGGAAGGTTATTGGCGGGCAGATGCCTGGTTCGCTTCAGCGAATATCCGCTTTTTGAGCATCGAAGAAGTAAAAGTAATTGATCCATCGGGATTAATTTTCCGAAACGTCAATACTCCTGAAGAATTTGCGGCTGCGGAAGAACTCGCCCGGCAAATAGAAAATTCCTAAACCATACATTCTATTGACTTTTTATAATTTATCTCTATACTATTATTAACAATAAATTAACTGTCAACAAGAAGGTTTATATGAAAAAATATTCTACTATGCATAATTTCATTCCTATTATTTTATCCATCAGTATGTTAGTTCTCCTTTCAGTTACTTGTGCTGTTCCAGGCAATTCAGGAGGTTCCAGCGACGCAACCATGACCGCAATGTCACTTGAGGGAACCAGTCTGGCACTTCAAGCCACGCAAGCAGCCCTCAATCAACCAGCCACGGATACTCCTATACCAACTGAAATCCCTCCGGTCATCCCTGAAATCATAACGGAACAACCCGTCATCACTGTACCCCCAGGGCTGGAAACCGAATCTCCTCCAACGCCTTTTATCCAGCCTGGTCAAACGATGGATTTAGATGCCCTGCGGAAAGGAGCGAAGATATTGCTCTTTGAAGATATGTCAGGAAATCGTTATAAAGTCGAACGGTATGTCAAACGGGCATTAGATGAGGCTGGTTATATTTATACCGATGTTGGCAGTGCTGAAGGCTGGTTGAAAAAAGAACTCGTCAGCCCAGCAGATTATGATTTACTGATCATCTCTTCCGAATTAACCGGAAAAATAAGCGGTGAATATTTTGACTATATCAACGAACGGTTGCAAAAAGGTGCCGGGGTCATCATGGAAATGTGGGATATTGACAGTTTGTCCCAAGGCAAGATCAAAAAGATTCTCGATC
Source organism: Anaerolineales bacterium UBA4823 (assembly GCA_002402275.1). Lineage (GTDB taxonomy): Bacteria > Chloroflexota > Anaerolineae > Anaerolineales > UBA4823 > UBA4823. Next base: position 15,018 of record DHFN01000203.1, on the reverse strand, counting down.
AGTGTGGAGTTGAAGTGGAGAAGGATTGGTCCAACCCGGGTATACGGGATGTGTGGTATCTCATTCCCGACCATCCGATCTTGACCCAACCGAACGAGATGGGCACATTACGACCAAACCGATTCTGGTCGGGTGATGTCGGGGACTTGATGAAAATCAAATATTACAACAATAAAGCGGTTGGTGATGCTGCATTTGTGATCGGAATCGATCCCAGTAAGCCTAACTCACGGGCGGTTTTGACAAGCTGTTTAGGAGGCAGGCTCGTTCTGCAAACCTTTGACACCCATGAATATAGTCGCGAAGATATGCTGAAACTTTGGCAGAATTACGTTTATTACACATTGACGAACCATTTTGTATATACTCAAAAATAATATGATTAAGACCTCAAAGGTCTTGAAGACCTTTGAGGTCTCTACATAAATATAACAATGTCCAATCCCCCTCCACTTGAGTATGACACGTTCTACCACATCTATAATCGCGGCACGAATGGCGAAAACCTCTTTTTAGAGAAACGAAATTACCATTATTTTCTCTCTTTATATCAAAAGTACGTTGTCCCAGTCGCCGACACTTATACTTTTTGCCTAATGGGGAATCATTTCCATTTCCTGATCAAAACCAAACCTTATCAGAAACAAGCCAGCATTGATTCACTTGCATCCAAACTAACCCTTAATACTTCTCTACAATTCTCGCATTTATTTAACGCCTATGCCAAAGCAATCAACAAAACCTATCAGCGGAGTGGTAGTTTATTTGAACATCCCTTTCATCGAGTCATGGTAACAGACAACAACCAATTTCGCCAAACTGTTCTTTATATCCATCTGAATCCTCGTAAACATAAGTTTGTGGATGATTTTCGACTTTGGCAATATTCTTCTTACCCTCTATTAATAGCGGATACTCCCACTTTCTTATGCCGTAATCAACTAATTGACTTTTTTGACAATCTCGGAGAATTTGAAAAAGCTCATTTAGAATATGAGCACGGCGCGAGCTGGCGGCAAGTCGAACTTGAAGAAAACTTCTAATAATTAAAGACCTCAAAGGTCTTGAAGACCTTTGAGGTCTCTTCTATTTCGAGTTCTAAACCTGCCAGAATTTTCCGGTTGGCGATGTATTTTTAGAACAAATATTGGCAAGTTGACAACCACCACAATCTTCATCGCAGGCTTCTATCTTCTTTAATAACCCGGATTTTTCCAAATATTCAAGCATAGCCACCACCATTTGAGGAGTGGTCTGCAATTGTTTAGCGAGTTCGGCGGTAGTTAATGTCCGATCGGTTTGAAGGGCTTGGAGAAGCTGTTGAAGCATATTAAACCTCTAAACTTGTGGCAATCCAATAGATTGCGCCACTGAATGCAAACGACACGATCAACATGAAAGAGATATTCAAGAAAGTCCATTTCCATGAACCCGTCTCCTGCCGCATCACTGCCACAGTGGCAGCACAAGGGACAAAAAGCATGGTTGCAGCTAAAAATGCCAGCGCAGAGGCATGGGAATAAGCAGCAATCAGGGTTTGAGCTAATGCTGTTCCCTCTCCACTCCCCAAAACAATTCCCAATGTAGCAATCGCGTTTTCCTTTGCCACAAAACTGCTCAGAAGCGCAACCGTTAATCGCCAGTCTAACCCCATGAGATTGCCGATTGGTTCGATCCAATGTCCAAATAGTGCCAGATAACTGCTTTCCAGTTTACCATTGGGTAAAACTGTAAGCACCCAGAGGACTATCGAGAAGGACAATATTGTCGTCCCAGCCTTTTGGATGAAAGCTAATGATCGTTGCCAAACCAACAAGCCAACTGTCCGCCAGTTGGGAATATGATACAGAGGCATTTCCATGATGAATGCCGAACGTTCCCCCTTGAAGATCAAACGATTAAGGAATATACCGCTCAGGAATAAAACAACAATAGACAAAACCACATAACCTAAACTTACCACAGTAGCATAACGACCGAAGAAAGCCGCGGCAATAAATGCTACCACTGCCAGTCGGGCAGTGCAGGGGATAAAGGGTGTAACCAGAATAGTAAGTAAGCGAGATTTTTCGGAGTCGATCACTCGACTTCCCATCACTGCTGGCACATTACAGCCAAACCCCAAAAAGAGTGGCAAAAAAGATTTTCCGTGCAGTCCCATTAAATGCATAAAATTATCCATCACATAAGCCGCTCTTGCCATATACCCAACATCTTCCAACAGACCAAACGCACCAAAGAATATTGCTAATATAGGCAGAAAGGTTAATACAGAACCCACACCGCCCAGAATCCCATCTACAACTAAACTACGCGTCCAAGCAGGAGCATTTTGCAGGGCAGCACTCACCCAGGAGGCTAATCCTCCTATCCCATGCGTTGTTAACCACTCTTGAATGGGCGATCCGATGCTGAAGGTAACCCAAAACACCACTCCTAGAACCAACCCTAATAAAATCAACCCCCAAAACGGATGCGCAGCCCAGCGATCCAGCTTTTCTGTCAAGCTGATTTGACCAATTGGAGGGCGTTCTACGGCAGCTCGAATGATACGCCCGATCCATTCGTAACGCCCTGAGGCAACTGCCATAAGTGCGTCATCATGCTGAATTAAGATATTATGGACTGCTTGTTCCACCTCCTCTGGTAACTGACGTTGCATTAGCTGCGTCAATTCACTATCCCCCTCCAGTAACTTCAAGGCTACCCATTCTGTCGGATATGGGTCTGGTACATAGCCGCTAATCAAATGGCTGATTTCCCTTAATGCCTGTCGGTGATCAGCCCGGATCTCAGGTAAACGGGGCATGAGGACCGTTTCACCATTCAACACATTTCGGATAACATTCAATAATTCCTGCACGCCTTGGGCCCGGGTTGCAACGAGCGGCACAACTGGAACTCCTAGAGCGGCTTGGAGGATTTCCACATCTATCCGTAAACCCTCCTGTTCGGCAACATCCAACATGTTCAATGCCACTATGAGCGGGGAAGGCAAACTAATTAATTCAGCTACCAAATAAAGACTGCGCTCCAAATTTGCCGCACTCACCAAAGCAACCACCACGTCGGGCTGCTCGCGGAGGATAAATTCGCGGGCGATGACCTCTTCCGGTGAATTGGCTGTCAGGCTATATGTACCGGGCAAATCTACCAATCGCACAGTTTGTCCATTGAGAGCAAAGGTTCCTTCACGCCGTTCGACGGTTTTTCCAGACCAGTTGCCAACATGTTGATTTAACCCGGTGAGCAAGTTAAACAGCGTTGATTTTCCCATGTTCGGTTGACCGGCTAAAGCTATAAGGGGGGTTTTATGCTCATTTATAGTCTTGGCAGTAGCGATAGGTACAAAATCTTGGGCTATCTCTTTCATCTGTCATTCCTTTTCACAAGAATTTGGGCTGCTTCGCCTCGCCCCAGTGCAATGCGGGTATCTCGAACTAAAACGATCAAGGGCCCCCGACCCATATTTTGAATCATAGTCAGCTCTACTCCGGGTGTGAAACCCAGCGAGGTGAGCCTTCCCACCAACCCTTTTCCTCCCCGCATATCAACCATAAGGGCATGTTCACCAGTCTGTAAATCAATAAGAGAACAATCCATCCCATTTGGCTTTGCCAATTCATTACTCCTCATGCTTGACAGATTGAAAAAAACCATTATGATTTTATTATGCTATCTTCATTTATTAGTATGTACTAATATATTATATTATATAACGAAAATTGGAATCCTGTCAATTAGGAAAAACATGTATAATTAACTATGAACATGAGCGCGAAGATCAGTGAAACGATTGAAGATTACCTTAGTATCATGCTGGTTTTGGAGCGAGATCAAGAACCTATAGTAGGCGCACGCCTGGCAGAATTAATCGGCGTCTCTCCCCCAACGGTGACCAATACGTTAAAGCGCATGGCACGGGCTGGATTAATCTCTATGGATGAAAAAAATGGCACCCATTTAACCGATCGAGGATTAGAAGCCGCGAAATCTGTCATGCGTCGCCACATGTTAACTGAATGGTTACTTTCACCTATGTTAGGCTGGTCAAAAACCCATTCTCAAGCTCACTCAATGGAACACACGGTTTCCGATGAATTGGAAATTGCGCTTAAAAATGATTTAGAAAACCCGCCAGTATGTCCGCATGGCAACCCTTTACCGGGTTTTGAGGATGTGGTTGCTGATTGGAAACCTTTGCTTTCCTTTCCGGACGGAAGCGAGGTGACCATCCGCAGGGTTCACGAACTCGCCGAACAGAATCCAGACCTGCTGGCATTTTTAGAAGAAAACCAGGTGATGCCAGGAAATACCGCAAAGATAATCAAAAATCTTCCTTTCAATCAAACCATCACCCTCGAAATCAATCATGTCGCAGCCATCTTAGGGTATCGCGTCGCTCGTTATATCTATGTCACCCCGGTTAGTCTTACCGAATCAACTGGTTGAGTTATTTTCGAAATGCATGTAAAGGGACTGGTATACCAGCAACCATCAGAAAAACCTCATCCGCCTTTTCTGCTACTTTTTGATTTGCCCGACCGAGCAAATCGCGATAAACTCTTCCCAAGGGATATGGCGGCACCAACCCCATCCCCACTTCATTCGAAACAATAATCCAATTCGCAGAATGGGTCGCCGCCCAATTCAAAATCGCCTCCACTTCTTTATCTACTGCCCGCTCTAATTGGTCTTCGTCTATTCGCTCTTCGCTCCCTTCGGAAGTCAAGATATTGCTGACCAATAATGTCAGACAGTCCAAAAGAATCACATCAGGAGTCAAAGACGATCTCGACAGTGTTTGAATCACCTGGGTGGGAGCTTCAATGGTTTGCCAATGTTGTGGACGAGCTTGTTGGTGGTTTTGAATCCTGAGAATCATTTCATCATCTAACCCTTGAGCTGTGGCAATGAACAACACTTGCCCGCCCCTCTGTTTTGCCAGCTCTTGGGCATATTGTGATTTTCCGCTACGCGCCCCGCCCAAGATGAAAGTCAATTTTCCCAATGCACGCCTCCATGAAAGCCGATGGTTTGGAACGATTCCTATCTGATTACCATAAGTAAGGATAAAACATCATACTATGGAACAATGCTAAGAAAATGGTTATTTAACGTATGATAGATGTAATTCTTCCACAAATTGATCATCTCTACTCGCTTGTATTCGTGTGAATCAAAGGTCTGGAATATAAACCTTCCGCCCACACAAGTGGTCAGCATCCCATTTAATGAAGTATTGGCAGGAGTAAGCCCCGCTAGAAAAGTTGCATCCCCGATGACCTGATTATTGACCCGCTTAATCTTAAGCAAATCGCCAATATCTCCCCGCCAAACAATGCCAGCATGGTCTAATTGGCTGATCTGATTAGGAACATTCATCACCGGATTTTGAGGGGCTAATATCCACATATCGCGCACTTCTGGGCTATACCAATCCGATTGTAATTCAACCCCGCAGGTATCCATAAGCCAATGCACTTTGGGAATTGTGGAGATTTTTTTATAAAGGATATCATCCAGATCCCACATTTCGATGATCAGGGCAGTGCCATGCTGAAAATGGTTGACCAAATATTCAAAATACTCGCTTGGAATCCTGCCAGTTGCCTCTGCGGAAATGATGATTAAATCCCAATCAACGTCTCCCAGAATTTGATTTTTCAATTGGTTTTGATTTCCTTTTGAGTCCAAATAAGAGTATCCGCCTTCATCCAGAGCAGATTTGACATACCGCTCTAACCCGCTGGTGTTTTCTGCTATATCTTCGTAGAGTAAAATTTTCGCCCCTTTCCGTAAATCATCCAGGGTAGTGGGGTGGGATGACGGAATGGTTGGGTTAATCTCAACCTGTGGGGTACTGGTTGGAGGTTTATTTTGGGCTGCCTGAGTAATTTGCAATGCTAAGGCAGTGTTTTGCAAAGAAATCGCTTCGATGGTAGCTTGTGAAGACGAAGAAGAAGTTCCTGATGTTCCACAACTCATCAACAAACATCCAATAATGCTGATTAATAAACATTGATGCAGATTTGGTATTTTATTCATATAGCCTCCCAATGAATGGTTGGAAATATTTTGAATTGAGTTATTTTTAGTATAGTGAATAATCCAAAAAAGTCAACAACCCAAAAGACAACTTATAATTTTCAGTGATTCATTTTCGGGTTGGTTTCATTGCAAACATGCAATAACCGCTCAGAATAGCACTCCCTAATAAAGTGGCAACGGACATTATTTTTATAGCTTGCTCAATCTCTGTAGCTTCCGGTTTGCGAAGTCCCTTCCCTAGTTGATAAGTTTCTACCTTTTCCAGCTCAATCTCCAGAGCGCCAGCCATCGCGCTCATTGGAAATCCCGCATTTGGGCTGCTTGGGTTGTGAGCATCTTGTAATACACTGGATAGTGCTTGATGAGAGTTTTTACCCGTCATCCAAGCTGATAAGATGATGCAGATAGTAGTCAGACGCGCCGGTATAAAATTCAATAAGTCATCCAGGCGCGCTGCAGTTTTTCCTAACCATTCATGGTTGGGATCGTGATAACCCCACATCGAATCCAGTGTGTTGGCAAAGCGATAAAACCAAGCAAACGGTAAACCGCCTAGGGCAAAATAAAACAAAGGTGCAATGATTCCATCGGAAGTATTTTCGGCGATCGATTCGATTGTCGCAGCTGTCACCTGAGGAACGGATAAATGGCTGGTATCGCGGCTTACTAAATGCCAGGAAACTAACTGGCGGGCTTGATCTAAATCTTCTCCTAAGGCTGATTCTACTTGGACCGCCGCATTAACTAATCCACTCTGGGAAAGAGTGAGCTTCAGTAAGAAACCCTCTCCTAACCAATTAAAAGGCGGGGCTAGCTGTTGGCAGATTTGTTTCCCTACCCAGGCTAAACCTATCACCAGACTGCTTCCCGTCAACCAGCTCACCAATCCAGCTATAAATGCAGAAGAGGCATCTCGCTTCGGTAGACGAGGCTCCACGCGATTAACCACTTGTCCGATCCAAGCGACCGGGTGGAAACGATTGGGTGGGTCACCAATAAGTTGATCTATGACGAGAGCTAACCAAATGATTAAAGAACGCATGTTTTTTCCAGATGATGGCTTGAGTTAATGCTTCTCGCCCGGTTATGCCAAATCACTGAACAATTTCCATAGCCAGAACAGCGTAAGATAACGGATTTCCCAACCTGTTATGGGTTACAACCATAGTATTAGTAGAAGTCCCACTGACGAGTTAACCTTGGTTTGTCCATATATGACGACAATATAAGCAATTTGAGATCAATCCAACTACTTGTTCGATAATTTGCAAGAACCGATCCAAAAAAGAAAGCATTAAAATGCGTTGCAGATCACAAAAGTTAATAATACTGCCAGTTCTGTTAGTTCGTTTATTGCTCCATAGATATCGCCGGTCAAACCGGGAATAAGGCTGAGAGCAAAACGCGCGATTCCCCATATCGCAATCACAGCCACTCCAAGGGCGATCCAACCCGATAACGAAACACTCAGAGCGATGATTCCCAAAACGATTAAACCACTCAAAATCAAGCTTTTACGGTTTGCATTTTCTTTAATCACACTTCCCACCCCTCGGGTACGCCCATACGGAAAAGCCATAATTGCCAGGGTCATCCCCCAACGCGCCAGCATTGGGGAAAGGATCAAAGCAAGAGGGTTCAATTTACACGCTATCAATGCGCTCCACTTGATCAATAATAAAATCATCCCTCCAGTGAGAGCAAAAGTACCATGGTGTTTATCGCGCATGATCTCCAATCGTTTTTCAGGAGCTGAACTCCCAAATAACCCATCACAGGCATCCAAAAAACCATCTAGATGGAATGCTCCGCTGATGCAAATCCATAATCCTAAAATAAACGCTGCTGCTAATGGCAGCGGGAAAATCTTTTGTAGCCCCCAACTAAACAAAGCCAAAACGAATCCGATGCCTACGCCAACGACTGGATAAAAAACCAGTGAAGTTCCCATTTCTTGGGGGGTAAAAGTTTGCCGAACAACAGGCGGAACGATAGTCAAAAATTGCACCGCTGCCCAAAATGAATTCCAGATTGAAATCTTTGCTGAATGAGTAGTCTCACCCATAACTAATCTCCGCTCTTGTTCGAAATACCCGCTTCTGTAAAAGTTGCCATTTCATTGAGAATTTTGCAGGCTGCGTCAAGGATGGACATTGCCAGAACCGCGCCACTGCCTTCACCCAAACGCATGCCCAAGTCAAGGACTGGCTGTAACCCCAGCCATTCGAGCATTTTTTGATGCCCCTGTTCTTGAGAACGATGAGCTGCAATGATGAAATCCCTAGCACGCGGAGCTAATGTGACAGCAATCAGAGCAGCGGCTGTGGTGATAAAACCATCAATCACCACTGGAACGCGTCGAGAAGCACCCCCCAGAATCACACCCACCAAGCCGGCAATTTCAAAACCGCCCAACTTACTCAACAGATCTAAACCATCTAGCGGATCAGGTTGATTGATTCGCAATGCTTGTTCCACCACTCTTCGTTTGCGCTTTAGCCCCTCGTCATCCACACCAGTACCGCGCCCCACGCAGTCCTCAATAGCCGCCACACCCAGGGCTGCCATGATTGCTGCCGAGGAGGTGGTATTCCCAATTCCCATTTCTCCAGTTGCCAGGATTTGGGCACCTTCTGCGATAGCAGCATAAGCAAGTTCTGCTCCAGTTAATATCGCCTGGATTGCCTGAGCCCGGGTCATGGCTGGACCAAGACAGATATTATTTGTGCCTCGGTCAATTTTTTTGACAATCAAATTCGAGTGTATGGGTAGATCACCAACCACACCCATATCCACCACAACCACTTCAGCGCCCACATGACGCGCCAGGACATTAATGGCTGCTCCTCCTTGTAAAAAATTCATCACCATTTGAGTGGTAACTTCAGCCGGGTAAGCACTTATTCCTTCCGCTGTTACTCCATGATCACCCGCCATCACAAAAACCACCTTTCGATCAAGGTGAGGGGCTGGGTTGCCGGTAATTCCTGCCATCAAGATGGATAAGGTTTCCAACTTTCCTAAACTTCCTGATGGTTTTGTTAATTGATCTTGACGCTTTTGAGCTGTTCTTCGGACCTCGTCATCAAGGAAGGGAATATTCATCAGGAGTTCTTCTAAATTCATTTCATACTCCTGGTAGCTTAAAAATCAATTCCCGGCTGGGCTTTTATGCCATTATTATAAGGATGTTTCACTTCTTCCATCTTCGTCACCAAATCAGCATATTCGATTAACGCTGGTGGTGCATTCCGCCCGGTGATGATCAGGTGCAAATCAGAGGGTTTATTAGCCAAAAGCCACTCGATGATCTCTTGGACGTTAAGCCAATCAAACGCCAGTGGATAAGTAAACTCATCTAACACGATCAGATCATAGTCACCACTAGCAATCTTTTGTTTAGCTAATTCCCAACCTTGCAATACTTTTGACATGCTTGCAACTTTATCCTTGGTTTTCCAGGTCCAGCCATCGCCGGTTTTATACCATTCGATGTCAAGTTTTTGGGCTGCCATGACTTCCCCCCAATGACCAGTTTCAGTTTTCAAAAATTGGATCACGCAAATTCGAAAGCCTCTCCCCCAAGCCCGAAAAACCGTACCTAAAGCAGCAGTCGTTTTGCCTTTACCGTTGCCAGTAAAAACCAGGGTTAATCCCGTCCGATTTTCTTTATTCATCACGATCCTTTTTCTTTCATTTTAAAATCTTCTCCTACATACGATCTCGGATAGAGAGGAATTGGTTGAAATTTCAATTGGGACTGTGAGGTTATCTCCTTTGAAGAAAGCATTTGACTTTGCGGGATCTTTTGGAAACCATCCGGTAAAATCAATGGTGTTCCATAGCGAGGGTGGGAGATCACCTCAACATTCACCTGATAGGCGCGCTCGATATTGGCTTGAGTTAACACCTCATTGGGTGTCCCGATACTTTGTACTTTCCCATTCACCAGCAACAATACTCGATCGGCATAGAATCCCACCAAATTAAGATCGTGGATCGCCAATAAAACCGCTAATCCAATCTCATCAGCGCTCTGACGAACTAAATTTAACAAGCGTGACTGATGCTGCAAATCCAAATGGGCTGTGGGTTCATCCAGCAGCAAAATAGGAGTATTTTGAGCCAGGGCGCGTGCCAGTAAAACTCGCTGTTGTTCACCACCTGAAATTTCGCCAATCCGTCGTTCTTTGAAATCTTCTAATTCAGTAAGATGCAACACATGTCGGACGATTTCCACATCCTGTGTGGTGGTATTACCGAGCCATCCTAGATATGGGGTTCTCCCCAGCATCACGGTTTGAAAAACGGTAAATGTTGCCGGAAGCTCGCGCGCTTGCGGTACAACCGCTAGATAACGCGCTCGCTGGATTGGGGGGAGCTTTTCAAGATTCATTCCAGATACTTGAACCATGCCTGTTTTTGGGTGAAGTATTCCACTGATCGTTCTGATCAATGTGGTTTTCCCAGCACCATTCGGCCCAACCACCGCTAATATTTCTCCAGACTCAACTTGTAAACTGACATCCTGTAAAATCGTCTTACCATTATAGGAAAATCCGACTTGATGGACATTCAACATGTTTGTCATAGATCCTTCTTTCACCAGTAAAGCTGGTCCTTTGCCCGGCGTAATAGCCACAAGAAAAAAGGAGCTCCAGCTAAAGCAGTCACAATACCGACCGGCAACACCTGGGGTGCTAAGACTACCCGCGCCAGCAAATCGGCTAATAGTAATGCACTCCCCCCTCCCAAAACGGAGAGGGGGATCAACCGCTTATAATCGGTGCCCCAAAGCAAACGCATCATATGAGGGACGATCAAACCAATAAACCCGATCAGCCCCGAAAAGGATACTGCAGCTGCGGTTGTCAGGGATGCAGCTAATATGATCATCAATTTCGTGCGTTCCACATGAATCCCTAATTGTTGAGCCTGTTCCTCCCCAAACTGTAAGACATTAAGCGCATGAGAAAACAGCCACAATGCAATCAATCCAATCATAATATAAGGGAACGCAGCCCAGACTGGCGCCCAGCCACTCATTGGTGAGCCACCCAGTAGCCAGGAGAGAGCCCGGTGGACTTCATCTTTTGAGCGCAACATGACAAATGACGTGAGTGCTGTAGCAAAAGAGCTTACCGCCACTCCCGCCAAAATCAATGTGGTAGTGGGTACAGAACGATTGACACTAGCCAGGCTATAAACCAACCAGACTGTGATAGTAGCTCCAACAAAAGCAGCCACCGGTATACTTAACCAGCCTAACACCGTGGAGGGCCAAGAAATTCCCAATGCTACAACAGCTCCCAATCCAGCTCCCGAAGCCACACCAATCAGATAAGGGTCTGCCAATGGATTGCGGAATAAGCCCTGATAGGCTGCGCCACTACTGGCTAAAGCTGCTCCCGTTAGACAAACTAGGATCGTATGAGGTAAACGCACTGTAAAAAGAATCGTGGAATAAAAAGGGGCATCCACGATATTCAAATTCAATAACGGTTTTAATAAGAGATGCAAAATGTTCTGCAGTGGAATATAAATTGAACCCACAGTAACACTTAAAATCAAGGCAACCAATAAAATTAAGCTATTGATTAAATACGGGTGTGCCTGCCAGATCGGTTTTTTCTGCAGAATAGACTGGTTTTGGTTTAGGGTTTCTGTTTGTGTATCCAAGAATGTACCAGCTTCGCCCGACTATTTGAGTTAGGGTGTGACCGTCGGAAATAGTTGTGGTTGTAATAAAGCAGCCATAGCCTCCAAGCCATCCACTAGACGGGGGCCCGGTCGGCTGACCAAATTATCGTCAAAAACAAAAACTTTTTCATTCTGGACTGCTTGTAATGTATTCCAACCTGGTCTTTGGGCAACCGATTCGACAGTCACACCCCCCCAAGTTGCATCCCCTAACAAGATAAGATCCGGCTGTCGGCGGATAATCTCTTCCACCGAAACCTGTACCCAATCCCCACTTAATTCGTGACCAAAATTATTTCCTCCCGCCAGCTTGATCAGGGTATCAATAAATGTATTTGGTCCTGCCGTCCAGGGCGCATCGGGTTGGGTGCTATCTAATTCATAAAATACCACGGGACGTTGTTCTAGCTTGCTAGTTTTTGTTTCAACGGCTTGAATGCGAGTTTTGAGTGCATTGATTAAAGACTGAGCCTCACCGGTTCGCCCAGTTAAGGTTGCCACAGTCAACAAATTAATATAGAGTCCATCGAAGTCAACTGGATTCGGAAGTACAAACACTTTTAATCCCAAATCTTGCAATCCTTTCACTTGTTCAGGAGAAGACAAGGCTGATGCCAAAATCAAATCGGGTTGAAGAGACACGATCGTCTCCGTATCTAATTGCCCAAAATTTCCTCCAACGTCCTTAATCTGCTGGGCTTCTGGTGGATAATCTGAGAAACTCTCCCGCCCAACAACCTGCGACCCCGCACCAAGAGCGAACAATATTTCCGTATTGGCTGGTGCAAGGGATACAATTCGTTGGGCTGGAGAAGTAAGCTCAAGGATATTTCCCAAACCATCTTTGAGCTGGATAGGTGATCCTATGGGCGTCGGGATAGGAATATCAGTTGGGGCATCAGTGGAAACTGATGAGGGTTGGGACGTAGGCGAACAAGCGAAAGTGAGCAAAACCAATGAAGTGATTAATAAACCAAACAAATATTTTTTCAATTAAGCATCCTCCAAAATAAATAAACCGGCTCCTCGAGGAGAGAAGCCGTTTAATCAAAATCCCGCCCTATTTCGGGCGGGAAGCAAATCTACCTGAAGTTTCGATGTACTTCAGCAGCTCGGCCTCCCCAACCGCGAGGGAGTAAACGAGCAAGGCAAAGGTTGGAATTCGGACTTCACCTAGGGTGTTACCGTTGCGGGACAGTGTCGGACTCGTGTTTTCACAGTACACCGACTTATCCACTTGTGTGTTGTGCATCCGGGCAGACAACACACCCTTGCCAAGCCAGTAAAAATTATTAAAGTAAATTTATCACTGAAACGGCTGCCTGTCAATAATAATCAGCCTTGATACCCCGCGTCAATGGGATTATGAGATTTGCCAGCTGCTTCTTGAGCTAATTGATTACAGCGCTCATTCTCTTTATCCCCGTTATGTCCTTGAATCCAGATAAATTCCACCTGGTTTTTTTCACACAAATCCAACAGCTTCGCCCATAAATCAATATTTTCAGCCTGCTCTCGATTGGATTTATACCAACCTTTCGAGCGCCAGCGCTTTGCCCAGCCCTTTTTTATTCCATTGACGACATATTGCGAATCGCTAAATAGCTCAACCACTGATCCGCTGGGAATACGCTCCAATCCCACAATACAAGCTGTCAATTCCATGCGATTGTTGGTTGTGTGAGCATATCCCCCTGATAGTTCCTGACGCTTCCCATTATGTAAAATGACCACTCCATAGCCGCCGTTTCCGGGGTTATCCAGGCAAGAACCATCGGTATAAATCACAAATTTCTGACCTTTATTGATTTCCTTTGTCGGGGATAATGGGAATTGCTTTTGCTCATAGGATGTTTCTTTGGATCTCGTAGGGTTTGAAACCGGGGAAGGACCCTTCGTCTTTTCCTTAGAAGTTTTTGGAACAGGAAGGTTTGGATGGTTTTTTTCATCAAACCATTGCTGGGCGTCTGCCTCGCTGGAAAACCCTTTGAAAATTGCCCCTGGGAATCCCGAAATTTGGCTTTCCGCGCCATCTTCGCCGTCCCATTCTCGATAAATTCCAGGTTTACGCCCTTTGACGACAGCATAAAAGTGATTTTTCACCATATATTTCCTTGATGCGGATTTTATTAAAGCACTTCCCGCAATCTTGCAGCAGCTTGTTCGGGCGTTATATCGCGCTGAGCCTCGGCTAACATCTCAAAACCCACCATAAATTTTTTTACGGTTGCCGAGCGCAATAATGGAGGATAATAATGAGCATGTAATTGCCAACCGGAATCCCCTTCATTGTCAAACGGCGCTCCATGCCACCCCATGGAATAAGGAAACGAAATATTGAACAGATTGTCATAGCCGGTCAGGAATACTTTGAGGATCTGAGATAATGAGGATTGCTCTCCTTTGGTTAATTCGGTGATCTGCAAAATATGCCTTTTGGGCAGTAGCAATGTCTCAAAGGGCCAAACTGCCCAAAAAGGAACCAGCACCACCCAATCTTCATTCCCGATGACTATCCGTTCTCCTAATTCAACTTCTTTTTCCAAATAGTCCATCAATAATGGCTGGTGGTACTCATTGAAATAACGATCTTGCTGGCTTTGTTCTTTAATCACTTCATTGGGTAAGGCATTGAGAGCCCAGATCTGCCCATGGGGGTGTGGGTTGGAGCAACCCATGATTTCCCCTTTATTCTCAAAAACTTGCACCCAACGATAATTTTTGCCCAGATCAGCGCTTTGGTCCATCCACACTTGGACGACTCGCTGAATATCTCCAATTTCCATCTCCGGCAGGGTTAAGTCATGCCGTGGTGAAAAACATAGAACCCGGCAAGTGCCTGGAATGGTGTGAGCTCGCATTAGGGGATGGTCACTTCGATCGAGCAAAGGGACATCGGGGAGCAAGGCACTAAAATCATTGGTGAAAACAAAAGTATGATCATAGTTTGGATTATGCTCTCCATTGGCTCTCAGATTCCCCGGACAAAGATAGCATTGCGGGTCATAAGCTGGTCGTTTTTCTTGAGCAGACCGTTCCACCTGCCCCCGCCATGGGCGTTGGGCACGCTGAGGTGAAACCAACACCCACTCCCCAGTCAATGGGTTTAAACGGCGATGAGGAGTGTTGATTAAGTCAGGCAGGCTAATCATTCAGTACCTTTTCCAGATCAAGTAAAAGCACAATCTGGTCTTCCACCTTGGCAATGGCAGTGATCGTATTATGATGAACCGTATCCGTGATTAAAGGAGGCGGTGGTTCAATCGC
>DHFN01000053.1 GCA_002402275.1 Anaerolineales bacterium UBA4823 | reverse complement strand
GCCGTGATGGGTGCCATCATGCTGGTATTGGATATGACAACCGATCATGTTACATTAAAGTCGAACTGAGAGAATTTTAATTAGTTCAAGACAGATGGAAATCTATTGGGCACCTTAAGAGGATAGGATATTAATCAAAATTATGATCCGAGGATCAAATCCTCTAACGCTGCAATCTCAGCTGTAATTTTTTGAGGTGCTGGCATGGATTTAACAATAATGTCGGGATCTTTCAAACCATGACCGGTGCAAACGATTACAATATCCTTTCCGCTTGGGTCAATAGCTCCTTGTTTAATCTCTTCTGCTAAACCTGCCAATCCGGCTGCTGAAGCTGGTTCAACCCAAATGCCCTCGCTGGCTAAGGCGCGTTGCATCTCTAATATTTTCTCATCACTAACCGCGATGATTTTGCCTCCTGATTCCTCAGCGGCTTGTAAGGCTTGTTCACCTCGAGCCGGCTTACCGATCCGAATAGCTGTGGCTACCGTTTCAGGGTGCTCCACGGGATGTCCTAAAACAAGCGGCGCAGACCCGGCTGCCTGAACACCCAAAAAATGGGGTAAACCGGAGGCTTTATACTCATTGTACTGTTTGAAACCCATCCAGTAAGAAGTGATATTACCCGCATTTCCCACCGGGAGACATAACCAATCAGGAGCTTTCCCTAACTCATCACAAATTTCAAAGGCAGCGGTTTTTTGTCCTTCGAGCCGGTAAGGATTGAGCGAATTAACCAAAGCAATTGGGTGGTGTTCGCTGATTTGGACTACCATCTCTAAAGCGTCGTCAAATGAACCGGCGATTTGGATAACTTGAGCTCCATAAGCGACTGCTCCAGCTAGCTTACCCGCGGCTACTTTTCCCTCTGGGATTAATACAACTGCTTTTTGCCCAGCTCGACTAGCATAGGCGGCTGCTGAAGCAGCGGTATTTCCGGTGGATGCACAGATTACCGTTTGAACTTCACGTCCAGCTGCTTCGCTAATGGCAACAGTCATTCCGCGGTCTTTAAAAGAACCGGTGGGATTAAGCCCTTCGTATTTTGCATAAAGATGGAAAGACCCGCCTAGATGAATAGCGATGTGGGGGAGCGGTATAAGGGGGGTATAACCCTCATTAAGGGTTACCAATTTGGAATAAGCAGGGATATTGATAAAAAGGGAGTAGCGCTGAATCAAGGGTATTCTGTTCATAGTGCAATTTTACCGTAAATATTTTTATAATCCATACAATTATTTATTTATCTCCAAGGGAGAATTTTCTGGAATAACCGATCGGTTTATTTTGTTTTCCGATACCAGAGAAGGTTATCCTTTTGTTCTTATAAGAAGTATTTATTAGGGGAATATGCTTAGAATTGATTACTAGAATTTCGACGGATATACCGTGTATACTTGACAATCTTGGTTATAGTATTTATAATTATTTTGTCTTTTTGGTAAAATTGGAAAAATGAAACTAACTCATAGGCAAGAAACATTCATTTGTAATTTACTTGATTTGTATCGGGAATTGAATGGCCCAATCCATTATTCCATTGTCGCACAACGAATCGGTGTAAGCCCATTCACGGCGTACGATATGCTTCGATTATTGGAAGATAAAGGATATGTGAAATCTGAATACCATCTCGGCTCTGAAAAACCGACTGTAGGGCGATCTGAAATATTTTTTTCACCTACTGAACTTGCTAACCAACGTTTTACCGAGTTGTCGAATGGTTCTGAAAACGACGATTGGGAGAATTTAAAAACTACCATTATCTCTAGGATTCAGGCAGGTAATTTCCAAGATCATGAAATTGCTGAGGAAATGATTGCTCGCGTTCCCCCAGATACTCAGGATGCCTTGGGATTTTGTTTAGAAGTATTGGCAATGCTTTTCTTCAAACTCAGCCGCGAACACAGACGGCAGATCTTAACTGAGCTGCTCCATGAATTCATCTTGAAGAAGAAGGCAATCACTCGTTCAAATTTATTATTAATGAGCGGCTTTTTTTTGGGGTTATTAGCTGATGAAAATATTTTAGATTTTAAAAAGGATAAATCCCTACTCGATCTTGTAGAGCGTTATCAAAATATAGTCATTGAAATGGAACCCCAGATATGCCGGCGTTTAGGGAATGGATTGAAAGATATGTTTGCATTTTTTATAAGGAGTTAAAAATTTTGTCTATTATTTTGGTCTTTTTGGAAAATAATTATGACTAATTGCATAAATACTTCTGCACTTACCAAACGTTACCCCAGTCAAAAAGGTGAAAATCAGCCAGCCTTGGATTCGGTTGATTTAAGGGTTGAAGCAGGTCAACTGTATGGTCTGGTTGGTCCAGATGGGGCAGGCAAAACCACACTGTTGCGTATTTTAGCAACCGTTCTTGCCCCAACTTCTGGGTCTGCCAGCCTGGCTGGCTTTGATGTAATGAAACAACCAGAAGAAGTGCGTGCCCGGTTGGGGTATATGCCACAAGCTTTTAGTTTATATCCAGATTTATCTGTGATGGAAAATTTGCAATTCTTTGGTGAACTCAATGGAGTACCAAGAGATAAACAAAAAACCCGCATTGAAGAGCTGCTGGAATTTGCACGTTTGACTGATTTTACAAAACGAAGAAGTGAGAACTTGTCCGGGGGTATGCGGAAAAAATTGGCTCTCGCTTGTGCGCTACTTCATGAACCAGAGATTTTGCTGCTGGATGAACCAACTACCGGGGTTGACCCAGTTTCTCGACGAGAATTATGGCAATTACTAGCTCGGGTTATTGACCGGGGAGTTACAGTTTTGGTCAGCACACCTTATATGGATGAAGCTGAAAAGTGTGATTTCGTTAGCATTATCTACCAAGGAAAATTATTGATATCTGGCACACCTAAAGAACTAGAAAATCAAAACCCTTATCAGATCCTTGAAGTTAAAGCCAAACCACGTAGTATTTTACGTGAGGTTGCAGATCATACTGAAGGGGTATTGAGCTGGCGAGCTGTGGGAGACCGTTTAAGACTCTCTGTTACAAATGTCCTTGAGGCTAAGGAGAAAATTGAAAACGGTTTAAAAGAGGCAGGTGCGGAGATCAGTATCTTGCGAGAAGCCAGGGTCAGCATGGAGGATATCTTTATTGACCTGGTAGAAAAACAAGCGAGGCGTGAATGAATGCTGAAAATTCTGTAGAGGTGATCGAATTAACCCGCCAATTTGGCGATTTTGTTGCAGTAGACCAGGTTAATTTTGTAATTCCTAAAGGGGAAATTTTTGGCCTTCTTGGTCCAAATGGAGCTGGAAAGACTACCACTATCCGTATGTTGTGTGGAATTCTTGCACCTACCTCAGGTGAAGCGAAAGTAATGGGATACGATGTTGCCAGACAGCCCGAAGAAGTTAAACAAAGAATTGGGTATATGTCCCAAAAATTCTCTCTCTATAATGACTTAACCGTTGTTGAAAACTTAAGGTTTTATGCTGATCTGTATGGAATCCCAAGTGAAAAAGTTCGCCAAAGAATTACAGAATTAATCGAAATTTCAGGTTTGAAAGGACTGGAGAAACATTTAACCCGGAACTTATCAGGAGCATGGCGGCAAAGATTAGCCCTGGCATGTGCGATCGTACACGAACCACCCATGTTGTTTTTGGATGAACCCACCGCTGGTGTTGATCCAGTATCGCGCCGTGAGTTTTGGGAGATGATTTATGGCATGGCTGGACGGGGGGTGAGCGTCCTTGCTACAACGCATTATATGGATGAAGCTGAATTTTGTAACATTATTGGAATGATGTATCGATCCAAATTGATTGCAATGAGTGACCCAGATACATTGAAAGAATCTCTGCATGGTGTTTTATTTGAAGTTGATTGCAGTAACCCTGGGCGAGCTGAGACTATTTTGAAGAAACTAGCTACTATAAAGGATGTGGCTGTTCATGGGGTTATCCTGCATGTGCTTGTAGAGAAGGAAGATGAAAAAGATTTCATCGAAAAAACACTGAATGAGAATGGAATACCGATTACTCGAATAGAGCGTGTATTGCCTTCACTGGAGGATGTATTCGTGTCTTTAGTAGAACAAGAAAATCGCCTGCGATTACGCGCAGGAATAGAATAAGGAGGTTCAAGTGAGACAAAGCTTTCGTCGCATGTTGACTATTGTTCGAAAAGAATGGCTGCATATCATTCGTGATCCCCGCACCTTGGGTTTAGTCATCATTATGCCAGTGATGATGCTGTTTCTATTGGGGTATGCAGTAACCAATGATGTCAAGGATATACCCTTGGCAGTTGCTGATCTATCGCATACCGACGCCAGCCGTACTTTTGTAAACAAGTTAACTGCAAGTAAATATTTTTTATACACACACTCGGCCCAAAGTGAGAATGAGATTTTAGAGTTACTGGATGCAGGGATTGTAAAAGCTGGCATTTATATTCCCGAATCCTTTGGCAGAGAGGTCAATACGGGTGGAACCGGGGTTGTCCAATTTTATATTGATGGCTCCAATCCTACGATTGCTCAAACAGCTCAATTAGCTGCTGCAACCATCAGTCAGTCGGTATCTCAACAAATTATCATCCAGCGTCTGGAACGGAGTGGGACTGGAATGAAGCTGAGTTTGCCTATTGACGCTCGTTTGCGGTATCTCTATAACCCTGATATGCGCCGGATGAACTTCATGATCCCAGGTTTGGTGGCAATTATCTTACAAGTCCAGACCCTGTTATTGACTGCCTTTGCGATTGTGAGAGAAAGGGAGCAAGGCACATTGGAACAACTGATTGTAACCCCTGTCCGATCATGGGAACTCATGCTGGGCAAAATTCTACCCTTTGTTTTGGTTGCTTCTGTTAATGTCGTCATGACAGTGTCAGTTGGTGCGATTTGGTTTGGGGTAAAAGTTTCCGGAAGTATTCTTCTACTTGCTGCCCTTAGTTTGATCTTTCTTTTAGGTTCGCTGGGTTTAGGTGTGTTTATTTCAAATATATCTAAAACTCAAATGCAAGCCATGTACCTGGCTTCGTTTATTATGATGCCATCCTTTATTTTAGCTGGGTTATTATTTCCTCGCGAAAACATGCCTTGGCTGGCTAATTACGCTGGTTATCTCTTACCGGTCACGTATTTTTTGGAAATCGTGCGTGGCATCATTTTGAAAGGTACTGGTTTTGTCTTATTATGGAATTGGATTTGGCCAATGGCTTTATTCAGCATCATTGTGTTCTTTGCTAGTGTGCTGATGTTCCACAAGCGTTTGTAATCTATTTAATATTCTTTTTACCTAACTTCCCAATCAGGAGTAAAAAATGAAAAAAAACCCTATTTTATTAATCTCAATCCTTGTAATTCTCAGCCTGGTGATCAGCGGATGCCAGAGTTTAAACGGAGATAATGGTACCCAATTACACGCATCTGGGGTGATATCCGCAGCTCAGGTAAATATTGCTACCCAGGTCGGTGGAACGGTGTTTTCGGTAAATGCTATTGAAGGCACCCAAGTTAAGAAAGATCAGGAATTATTCCGTTTGGACGACTCACTGCTCCAAGCCCAACGGAATCAAGCAAGCGATGTTGTTGCCCAAGCCCAAGCGGCATTGAACTTAGCTAATGTTCAGTATGAAATGGCTCTCAATACCGCTCGCATGCAAGATCTGAAAAAACGAGTGGATGAATGGAGCGCCACACAACCCAGCCAGTTTGATTTGCCAGTTTGGTATTTTAATAAAAACGAAAAAATCACATCAGCTCAATTGGAGGTTGAAGCTGCAAATACTGCCCTAAGCTCAGAAAATGCAAAGCTCCAAAAGGTCATCACTGATAATGCTTCCCAAGAATTTTTAAACGCAGAGAAGCGTGTCTCTAATGCACAGGTAGCTTTTGAGATTGCTGATGATGTCCTTGAACAAGCTAATGACGCTAGTGAAAATAAAGAATTAAGAGATTTTGCGCAAGTTCAATATGATACCGCTGAAAATGAATTAAACTATGCCCAGACCGAATATGATCGCCTGCTTACTACCCAGGCAGCCCAAAATATCTTAGAGGCTCGAGCGCGTGTTCGAGTAGCCCAAGAACGCTGTGATAGGGCATTAGATTACTATACCTCCCTTCTAACGGGTGATCAATCTTTACAGGTCAAGGTCGCGGCGGATAATGTAAAACAAGCTGAGGCAGCTCTGAATGCTGCTAATAGTGCGTTGTCAGTGATTGACGTGCAATTACAAAAAACCATTGTTCTCTCTCCAACTGATGGAACGGTATTGGTAAGAAATCTGGAGGTAGGAGATACGCTTGCCCCCTATGCCATTGTCATGACCATTGGACAACTGCAAGAAGTAAAGCTAACCGTATATATCCCAGAAACTGACTATGGAAAGATTAAACTTAACGATGTTGTCACGATTACAGTTGATTCATTCCCGGGGAAATCTTACACAGGTACTGTTGTATATATCTCGGACCAGGCTGAGTTTACTCCAAGCAATGTACAAACTGTCGAGGGTCGGCGTACAACGGTGTATGCGATCAAAATCAGTGTACCAAATCCAGATCTAGAACTCAAACCAGGGATGCCCGCTGATGTTACTTTTAATTTAGTTTCTAAGTAAGGTCAGTGAATTACTATATTGTCAGCTGTTGGAACATGGAAATGTTCCAACAGCTGAAAAATAAAATCATACGACTTTGGTGTAAAAAACCATATTCCAAACTAAATACCTGATAATTCCAGATCCCATCTTCCCTATTATGGGCAATAGCCAAAATTAATATTGTCAACCATCATTCCGCTCCTCACCCTTACCGAAGCATTGACGGGGGTCAGAGCAACCCCCGGATTAGCGGGAATAACACAATATCTGCCTGGCGGTATGGCTGTGAAGGAATACCGTCCCCAAGCGCCAGTTGTGGTAGTTGCTATCACTGTGCCACCAGGGCAGGATCCTTGTTTTAATGTCACGGTTAATCCACCAAACCCGCCATCTCCGGCATCGCGGGTGCAATTCTTGTTCATATCCTTAAAGACATAACCACCCAAATCGCCAGGATATTGGGGAGCTTGGGTGGTAGGCGGTTTGGTGGGTTTGAACGGAGTAGTGGTTTTAGTTGGCTGCTGGGGAGTTACTGTTTTCTCCTTTTGTCCACCTGCACATAAACAAGGCTCGTCCCCTTTGGGTTCAAAACCATAAGTCCAACGGCAGGTGTTGTCCACTTCAGCAATGGCTTGGATGGGGTAATAACGGCTGGAACGAAAAGGGGATCCAGCTTCTTCATAAGTGAAATGATCGTTATAGTCATACCATTGCGGTTGGTCAACACCTTGGTCTGCCCAAACTCCCCACATAAATTTGTCATCATTGTTAATCAGGCTATATTTGAAGGCAATTTGGATGGCTGGCGGGTTTCCGAGTTGAAACCTTGCCCAAGCAGCATCCGAGTCGTTGGTATTGAGACCCTGATCGAAGACGAGACGATCATAACTATTTTCGATTTGGGGAGGGTCAGCATAACAAGGTTTTTCCCCGCCTACATCATGATTGGTATCATTCCAAACCCGTACTCCTTCTACCATCCATTCATCCATAAGAGGTGAACGGGCTTCAAATAGCCAGTCGCCACGCCCATCAATATCCAGGTCTAATTCCAAGCGGTACACACCCTGCAAAGTTTGGGAAGCTTCCCGTAAACCAAAGAGATAGACTGTTACAAACATCCAGGTAGTGTCGGGTCCAATTTTTGCCTCGCGGATATCCAAATCTGGGAAAAAGATATCCATCATTTGAGCATTAAATGGTCGTTCGTATAAATTATAGAGATATTCATCTCCACCGGGAGGCTGATTAGTTTGCCCCTGTTTGGCAGTATTGCCACTGATGGTATCGTAAAGTGCAGTGTGCGGGCGGGCAACCTCTCCGGGAATGAGCAAATGGGTGAGTGTTGGGGTGGGTAAAAGGGGTGCTGTGGGGGATATTACAAAGCTCTCTGGAGATGTAGCGGGGGTTTGCAGGGCAGCTAATTGGGTTAATTGAACTTGCATCGCAATGATGGTTGCTTGAGCACTATTGGAGCCGGTTGGGGTGGTTGGAACGGTAAAGAGAGTGCATGCCAGGCTGATCACCAGACCCATTCCCAGACTAAATAATCCTTTATAATTCATACCTTGTTTCTCCTTTCTGCTTACTGAAAACATAAGAAAGGCTGAAGTGGGATACTCGTTAATAGTGGTGATATTCTGTATTATTGCTTAAGGACAACTTCCCTCACAAATTTGATATTCAACAGCCAATTGCCCATTTTCGGAAAATGCATCCATAATCTGTGAATTCCAGCTTTCGGGACCATGGGAACGGACGATCTCACCCACTCTCTGAACTGGATCGAGCGGATTTTGTTGCCCTTCACAAAAAACATAAAAACGGAGGGATCCGTTGCCAGGGAAATTATCAAAATAGATACTCTGTTCGACGTAATAAACTTGTCCGGAGCGATCTAATGAACCTTCTGGTGGAATCCGTCCCCAAGGGAAACCCTGCAGGATGGCATAACAATAAAAATTTGAGTACTGAAAGTCGTGTACGATAAAACCCATTATATTAAGAGTTAAATCCACATTTTGACGCGGACAACCGTTATTGCTCTGGCTGCCTGGTAAATCAGGGCATGAATCCTGCCCATTGAGATTAGGCATCCCGTCCCGATCCGGATCTGGATCGGGGTTTCCATCGCCATCAGAATCTATTGGACAACCGCGATTCGTGGAATATCCAAACTGATCTGGACAGCGATCCCAGTCAGGTTGATCTGGCACCCCATCTCCATCCCGGTCACCCGGGAAAACTGGGCAGCCAAGGGGTGGAATTCCAATCGTATCCGGGCAGGTATCTTCGGCGTTATTGATGCCATCCTGGTCGCTGTCGCAGCTTTCTGGATGGGTAATACAAGGATCCTCTGGGGTACATTGAGCTGGAAACAGCTGACATAAAATATTCCCTTGAATATGTACACGGGGGAAATTTCTCTCATTCGGGCAGCCTGAATTTTCTGGCGAACCTGCCCTTGTAGCGCAATTGTCCTGCTCATCTGGAACACCATCGTTGTCCTGGTCATTTTGGAGAGGACAGCCCAGGTTATCCAAAGGTCCCGGTTCATTATCGCATTCGTCTTGAATGTCCCAAACCCCATCGCCGTCGGTATCGGTTCTGTCTATCGTATCCGAGCAGGCAAAATTGGGGTTGGGATTGTCTGGGCAAGGATCTACATCGTCAGGGATACCATCCTGATCGTGGTCATTAATCAACGGACAGCCGTCGTATGAAGTACCGGGTTGATCAAGGCAGTGATCTTGGGTATCGGGTACGCCATCCCCGTCCTGATCGCCAGCCTGGATAACCGGACAGCCGTGATTGTTTGCTGCTCCAGGTTGAGTAGGGCACCAATCGGATGCGTTAATTAAGCCATCACAGTCTCGATCGATCACCAGTGCATCTTGGGGGCAGCCATTCCATTGGGGAATCCCTGCTTCGTAGGGACAACGATCTTCCCAGTCTGGTGTTCCATCGTGATCTTGATCGGGGCGATTCATCGTCAAGCAACCATGTTGTTCTGCCACCCCTACTTCCTGTGGACAGGCATCCTCTGCGTCCCGAACTCCATCTCTATCGCTGTCCTCCGGGATGGGACAACCCTGGTTGTTTTCGGTGCCTGGTTGATCTGGACAGGCATCTTGTGCATCCGGTAAATGATCGCCATCGCTGTCAACCGCTGCCAGCACCGTCACTGGTAAGGTGATCATGTTCTCAGTTCCCTGTTCGGTAGAAGCGACGAATGCTAAAGTATGCATTCCTGCTTCCGTAGGGGTCCAGGTCCAGGTCCCGATAATATCCTGAGCGGGTCCCGTCTGTTCCCCACGTAAGAGATCATCTACATAAAAGCGCAACCAGGTGATGGAGCTATTTTTAACATTAGCAGCTGCTTGAACTGCCACCGAATTATACAGGTTTAAATTCGTGTTTGGCTGCGGTTGAAAAATTCGTAGGGATGGTTGTTCTGTAAATCCGGTTCTATTCCTCCATATCCACCAGCCGCTCACAATTAAAATCGTCAAAATTAGCACTATTAGGATACTTCCCCCAATCAATAAGAGGTTTTTTTTCGATTTCATCCTCCACCTTCCTCAATATAAACAGTAATCTACGGCAACGTCGGAATATGGCTTTGATTGATTACGATTGCCCAGATTATCAATAGCCAGGAGATAATACTGCAACGCTGCAGCTGCAGCATTTTCTACTGGGGGATTGAGGCTGGCTTGGAGATCTTTGGCGGTTAATGTGTGGGCATAAGTATTCGTACTGGTCAAATTCATCGAACGTTCCCGCCATTGACCCTGCCGTTTTCCATCCACCAGGCGATAGAAGAGGGATACGGTCTTGACACCACTGGGATCGTTAACCAAAGCACTGATAACCACTTCGGCTGGGGAACAATCAGGGGGCCAGTAAATCTTCGGGTAAGACTTCTGGATTTGTTGTATCATAGGACCACGGGTGTCAGGTGGAATGGTGACAGCTGGAGTTATTACCTTTATATCAAGACTGCGCTCTAAGCTATCACTGGTGTTTTGTGCCCTCAGTGTATAGGTGGCGCTTTCATCCGGGCAGGTCTTTTGCTTCCCATTCATATTGACGGAGTTACCATTTAGACTTACGCGGTTAGCGTTTTTGACTTCCCAATGCAGTACGGTGCAATTCCCTTTGGTGATTTCCATTTCATTTGCCCAGAAGTTAATCTCGATCGGTGGTAAGGGAGTTTGAGAAATTTCAATGATAAATGTAGGTTGTTTTGTAGAAGTTGGGGAAGCGAGTATAAAGGGGGGCAGGGGTGAAATATAAAGCGAGGGTTCTGAAGTGGCGGGTAGCAAAGGAGCAGCGGTTGCCTGCTGATAAGCGCGAATGACGACTTCATCTGAGTCTTCGTTCCCTCTAGAAGAAATCAGGCGCACCCGCAGGTGAAAATCTCCGACGGTTGGCACTGTCCAATAGCCAGAACCAATAAAGAGAGAGCGGTTTTCTTCGGACTGCTGGGTGACTGCTAACCCTTCAGCTATTATTTCCCCATTTACCACGATATACATATCCAGACCGGGATCATTGACCCCTGAACTAGCCTGAACTGGGATATTCGTCCCTACCAGTGTTTCAAAGTCTTCTACAGGGGCATCTAACCAAATCATGGGAGCAGTATAGGTGCTATCAAATGCACATCCACCTAGCCCAAACGAAAATAATAATAAATATAACCAGGCTTTTTTCATCACTCACTCTCCAGTTCACTCAATCGTAAAAAGGTTCAGCATGGCATTCTTGATTCGCAATATATATAAATTAATGGAATTCATAAGCTCCAATATCTAATGGCGGAATACGCAAAGTGTTGGCTAAATCCTCTCCCGGTGCCGTCTGGTTGCTGCCGCCATCAATAGCCAGGCTGCCGGCTTGGAGATGGTAATCGCCGGTTTCACCCCAGGCGGGGTGGATAAATAAAGGATCACCACATAAATTCCCTTCACCTAAGGTTGCAACCTCTTGACAGGTAAACAACTGTTCTCCATGGATGAGCAAGGTTTCGTTTTGAGTGAAAAAGAAGAGGTTATGATCAACCGAGAGCGTACTTGCCGGGGCGATAAAAATAGGCGACTCGTCACCTCTTCCACTCAAAATGGCATTCCGCAAGACAACTTGAGTGGCGATCTCAGGATAATCATATTGCACATACATCAGGTAATTCTTTCCCAAAAAATCATCCACGGTGATGTTAATCAACTCAAAATGGGTATTAATTTGTTGCTCGGGAGCGATTACGATAGCTGACCAGGGTGTGGTTTCCGGGTTGCCATCGCCGCGCCCATAAATCAAGACATTTTCAATACGGCTGTTATTCCCCCAAAGCTTGACGCCATCGCAGGAATTGTTGGCTACTATCGTGCGCCGGATGGTTGTGTTGGCAGCTTTCGAATCAACCCCATCGCCATAATTGTGCTCAACAGTGGTGTCCTCAATCGTAATAGGACCTTGTGATGGTTCGATGCCAAAACCATCTGGACGATCATACGGGCGATTTGAGCCATCGCCACCCTGGTAATAATGCCCGCTCCAGGATAGGGAAGACTTACGAATAACGGCGTTACGCCAACCGCCTTTTTCGCCGGCTGGGCCACCCAATCCGCCGAACCCAGCGTATTCAATGCGAGTATTCAGGATTTGTAAATCCTCTACGTCCTGGATATTCATCCCAAACTCGTCCACGTGATGGATATAGAGATTATTTAAAATGATATGGCTGGATTGAACTCCGAGGATTTCCAGCCCATCACGAAACCAACCACTTTCTCCGTTTGCCTGATCGTCATGGGTGATCTCCAGGTTTTCCAGGCGCACGTATTGAATGCCACTCAGGTTTACCGCGGTGAGCAGGTTATCCCGCCCAGCCAGGATGGGACGATTGCCCTCTTCCCCGCGGATGGTGATCCAGGCGTTTTCTGTGCCAGAGGGAGGGGTGATGATATCATCATCGAAAAGGCTGAGGGTATAACGACCGCCAAGGATTATCAGAGTATCACCAGACTGAAGTTGACGGGAGGCATATCCGGGGGTTGCCCAAGGGGCTGCCTGGCTGCCAGGGTTGCTATTATTCCCTTGTGCTGCAACATAAAACACCCGCCCGTTGGAGGTAAAAGGGACGTAGGCTGACGTGGGGTCAAGTTTGGGAGTATTAATAGTTTCCGATGGGGATGATCCCGATGAGCTTAGCAAACGGCATGCCAGACTGGCTCCTCCAATCAAGACCAATATTAAAAAAGAGGTTTTATGCAACAGGTTTCTCATCGGATCGAAAAGGAAAAATCTTGAACAGCACATGCTCCTTTAAGGTTATCTTGTGTGCATACGATGATCTTGGCAGCAGCTTGGTCGCCATGATGAGGATCAGAACCAATGGGGACAGACAGGATTGTCCAGGCTCCACCACCACAGCTTTCATCACAGGGACCGCAAGGGTGAACACAAAANNTACTCCCTAGCATGATGTTCCCCGCCGTGACATCCATGACTGCTGCTTCCGCCGAATGCATTCCCTGGGGACCGACGTCGGGGGAGGCAATTTCAAAAGCCAGTACCCACCCTTGGTTGCATAGTTCGATGTCATAGAATTGAATGTTCAGCGTAAAAGTAGATGGAGTAGCAGGGATTGAGGTTGGCGATGGATATGGAGTCATGAACGGAAGTTGATTGATATCGCCCTCGATGCTGGCATATTGACCCCATAACCAGCATAATCCGCTCCCATCCAGGCTTTCAATAATCCAATAGTTCGCTGGAGGATATTTCCCTACCACCACTGCTTGTTGACCGACCCGCAACGCACTTATAGCGTCATAGGCTTGTCCTGGCCCTTTCCGACAATGGGTATCTACTAATACCCGCACATACACCTGTGTGGGTGTCAGCGAGATAACAGGATTCAGGGGAAGGATAGTTGGCGTAGATTGTTGATAAATCTCCTGGGTTGGGGATATGCTAGTGGGATGATATTGAGGAAAAGCAGTCAAGGTTTGGGCGGCAGAGGTACCAATAGAGTCAGATTGACTGGGGGAGAGTCCTTGGGGGAAAAATCCACAAGCCAGCAATACCATTAAAAGAACGATCCCACTTAGAAAGGTAAAAAAGCCTGATTTATTGCTCATTTTTTCTCCTGATTTAATTTAGATAACCAGTGGATCTTTTTTATCATGGCATGAAATGGGTATTAACAGCAAGGGAATTTTTACTCCCCCTATAGAAGAAAAAATACCCTTTTAAGGGGTAATTTTTATTTAGAGACGGTCAGTTTGCGGTTTCGAGGTTTTGGAACCAGGGATTGCCCCAAAAGAGGGTTGTCAATCCGAGCGAAGCGAGGGGTCTTGTGTTTGTTGTTAAGATATCTCGCTTCGCTGGATATGCCATTTGTGTTTTTCGGATAATCTAGGTTTTGAAGGTTGTCTAAAATACCCTAAAGGTTATACTGAGCTATCGGTTAGACCATTTGCACGAGGTACTGGAATGATAGATTGGTTTATTAAAACCGCCTACAATTTGGTATTTCATTTACAAAACCAAATATCATCTATTATTTAATCATCCCTTTATGCCTTGGAGTACAATTTTTGTATGAATATCCAAGTTTTTCGTTTATTCGTGATCCTAATTCGGGGGTGGTTTTTGATGCAATGGTGATCCGTCCACGAATTAGCGAATGATGGTTGTTTTATTTATTATGACTAGTTACTCTTTCTTGCATGGGTTAAAATCTCGACCGCCTGGGCAATCGCCTGAGTACCTCCCACGTTTCCAGGAAAAACTACATACACTAGACCCGACCAACGGCTACCTTCAGCAGCTTCCCAAACTGGCACACCGGGTAAAATTTGCCCCATCACCCGAGCCCGGGCAATTTCCAGCCCTTTAGTTGCAATGTCAGAGGAAGTGATACCTCCCTTAGCAACTATCCAGGCTGGACGGATCTCAAGACCGCGGACGATCTCGACCAATGCCTTAGAAACTACTTGACCAATCTGAAGTGACTCAGCCGCATTCCCACCGCTAATCAGTTCACGGCTGGTATAAACAATTGCTTCTTTCCCATCTTTCAAACTACTGTTCACCCGTTCAACTGCCTGTTCGATTTCAATCGTACAGGCTTCGTCTTGTAGCAAGCGAGGTACCGACACCTCTATCCCAACTACATTGGGAAGGGTTAGGACAGCAGCAATTTGCTCACTACTTTTCTGAATATAAGAACCGGCAATAATCAACCCACCTTTTGTTCCTTCACTAAAATTGAAATCGGCAGATGTCAAAAGCGGGGAAGCATCTAGACCGCTGCGCACCCGCACAAACGAAGCTGCGGTTCGGTATATAAACCGCTTACCAGTCGCTTCTGCGAGCAACAAACCGGCGACGAACACCTCCAAATCCCGATAGCTGACGGCATTAACGATACACACCTGCTCTTTACTTAACTTCATCAATCTCTCCATCACCGCCGTGGGTCCACCGAGCCGGAGAGTATCCAAATCAATGGAAACAATCTGCTCGGGATGGATTCTTCCGCTGGTTTTTTCCAACACCCATTCTCGTAAATTAGAATGCTGGTAGCCAAAAGTTGCATCTCTGGCATATTCGGTTTCTGCCGCAGGAATAAGCCAATCCCCCTCTGCAACATAGTGAATATCATTGATAGTAAAACGGCCCCCTTCTTCAAAAAAGGGGATCAGGAGAATACCGGCAAAGTTTTCTTGCAGCTCGTTTATTAACACATCAATTTCTAATGGGAAGTGACCGCGCAAGGTCGAATCGCTGCGACTGACGAGAACGAAAGGTCGCCCCGTTTTTGTGCTGGCAAGTTTGAGATTGCGGGCGATCTCACGATTGATCTCTTCTACTATATCAGGCAGGAAACTGCGTGAATTGGTCAGAATATAGAGGACAGCATCGGATTCCTGAAACGTACGGATGAGTGAATTGACATCCCAACGGGTTAATACGGCAACCTGGCGGACGGTTTGAGTGCCGGTTGGGTCGTCATCCAGGACAACAATTTTACGCTGTGCTGCTTGAACCATGCGTTGGATTTCCGGAAGCAAACTGTGTGGGTATTCAGGGGGTAGATTTTGAAAAGTTACAGCTTTAGATATATTCATCCACTATCCTCCGCCAATTGACTGGAAGAAATGAACCTCATCTCCATCATTTAGTTCCCTTTCAAAATCACGCTCTACTTCGCCGTTCACAGAAAAGATTACTTGATTATTGAATCCTAAATGAGTGCACAGGTCGGCGATGGTGTTCCCTTCTCCTAATTCAACCGTGAGATGTCCATGCTTCTCCCTGGCAAATCTTTCTCTTAAAATGCCAAACAGCACAACCTTTACTTGCATAGATTCCTGTCTAAGATGTGGCAAGCACCTTCGCCAAATTCTCAACAGCCAAACGTGGACTGGCGAGAACGGGAATCTGGCGTGTTTCTGCTGGTAGATGTTCCACTACGCGCGCCATAGAAGCTTGCGCTAATACAATCACATCCACTTGAGAGGAAAGCTCCTGTAATCCAACAGAGACCAAATCATCATGCCGGACTGTGTCCCCGGATAAGTTTGCCTGGAAAGCGCCTTCACACAATTTCGAAGTTATCTCTACATTCTTTCCTAGCCTATTGGCGACCTTGGCAATCAGCTCCGCCGTCGGTTTGAGAGTTGTCGGTAGGGTTGCAGCCACGCCGATTCGATTCGCAATTTGTATAGCCCGCTCTGCCATAGGTTCATCAACCCGTAAAACCGGGATATTGACAAACGGACGGCTGGCTTCTACCGCCGGACCTACCGAGGAACAGGTTACCAGGACAACATCTGCCCCGGCTTCTTCAGCCGAAATGACCAGCTGCAATAATCGGCGCATAGTCAAGGGAGTTAATTCGTTGGCACGAATGGTATTTTGCAACAGGCTCTCATCCACAATATGGAAGATGTCTATCTCCGGTAGATATTCATCGCTTAAAGCCTTGAAGGTGGATACTAACCCTGAAACGGTATGGATATACGCTAATCGTTTTGTCATCTTCGACTCCTATATTGTGCGCAAGGTGCGCTCCGCGCCAGTTGGTTTTGGCCATCGTTCGGCAACCGAGCGATCTAATTCCGCTAATTTATCCACTGAAAAGTCTTTCGATTGACAAAGGGCAAAGATCTCTCCCTCAAGATGATCTATTTTCTGAGCCACCTCTGCTAATTCCTTCAAAGGAATTTCGGGGGGGATCAGTAACACCCCATGCATATCGCCTACTAACAAATCCCCTGGCTTAACCACCAGTCCAGCAACCCGCACGGATCCACCGTAATCAATGAAGGCGCCATAACCATGGCTGGGTAAGATGGCGGTGGAGAAGAAGTGGAAATTGAGCTTGCGCACTCCATCTAAGTCACGGGCAGCACCCTCGGTAACCATACCCACACAACCGAGCGCTTTATGGACATTAGAATTCCATTCACCCCACATCGCTCCCCGGGGAGGGTTATCAATATCCTGGACAACCGCCACTTTTGGACCGGGTTGGGCGGCAACCCAGCGCCAGTAATCCGGCTCAATGATGCCCGGTCGAACCTCGCTCGGTGGCTGGTCGGTTGAGAGCCGGGCAGTAACTGCATATCCGACCAACATAGGTAGATGCGGAAAATGACAGTGCATGCTTGAATTGCAATAACCTTCATTGGTGGGAATCACGCCAAAAGTTTCAATTGCATTCGCCAAAGTCGGAACCGTAAATTTCCGGATGGCATCCAATTCATCTGATGTATGTCGAGCTAATTGCATAAATGACCTCTCTATAATGGTTTTTTAAAACAATATCTAATTACTCTGTTAATGTTTCTCGGAAAAACTCCCACTTTGATTCGCCCACCACAATGCCTCTAAAAAGAAATAATCTCCCCAGATTGTACTTTCATCCACTCCTACAAAGGCTGGTAAATGGTAAATCCCATGGCGTAGGATACCTTCCCAAGCATCATCTTCGGTGAGAAAGTCGGCACTGCATAAGGTAAATAAAATTTGGTATGCTGTATCCTGATAAACCTTAGCGCGCAAAGGATCCTGTGTCAGCCCAGAAAGAATGAACAAGCCACTAGCTGCAATCGCTGCTGCGGAACTTTCATAAGGAAAAGCAGGGTTTGGCTCATCCCAATCATTAGGGGGTATGCCATGGGAGGGAGTATGCAGTAGGTAGAAATCCGCCAGTCCTTCTGCAGTCTGTAAAAATACACTCTTATGGGTGTATTGATATGCCAGTGCGAAGCCATAAATTGCCCAGGTTTGACCCCGTGCCCAGGTGGAATCATCCCGCCAACCCTGTTGGGTTTGATAGTGCAAAAATTTTCCAGTTTGTGGATCGAATATACCCTCGTGAGCGGTGCTGAAATCGCCGCGCACCAGGTAACGTCGGGTAGTCAGACAATGCTGGTGAGCAATATTTAACAAATTGTCATCTCCTAACAAAAGGGCGGCCTCGAAAATCAATGGCACATTCATCATAATATCAATATATAAGCTGTGTGAACCCTGAAATGAACATAGATAACCCCCCTGAGGGACAAATCGTTCCGTGAGTGTTTGACCTGCCTCGATAACTACCTGGCGGGCATAGACATCTTCGGTCAGATCATGCCAACGTTTCCAGGTCGGTAAGAATAGAAAGCCGAGATCATGAACGTTACGATCGGATTTACGCAGCTCCACCAATCGGCTGTAATGCTCGGCATACTGAAGAAAACGCTCGTCTCGAGTGAGGAGGTAAACCAACCACAAAGAACCGCCTAAGAAACCTTCACACCAATTTGTCCAGCCCGTTTCTTGCACCCGCCATTTGCCAGCTTGAGTAAAAGACGGCGTGAGATCGGGGTAAGTGGCGATCAAATACAAAAGCTTTTGGCTAGCGATTTCAATAGCGTGTTGATAAGGGAAGGGGAGGGTTTTCATAATTGAAAATCAATTCTCTACTCGATCCAATCCAAACCAAGCGAAGCCAGTTTCTCTTTGTTCGGATTGCCGGTTTTATGATCCCAGCCGGCAAGTTTATAATAGGTTTCTTTCATAAATTCGAACTCTTCGGGTTTATAGTAAACGCCAGCTGTAGGACCGCTCCCTTTCAGAGGCTGGAAAAACTTCCCGGTCAGTTGATCGTCATCCTTGGAAAAACCTTCCCGGGCGTTGAAGGCGCGCATCATGTTAAGGCGGCGCTCACCAACTTCCAGAAATTCATCCAGGGTCATATCCCAACCAGTGGCTGCATTGAGCATTGCAACCGTCTCAAGGGGGCTATACAACTGCCAGCCAACGCCATAAACAAAACTGCACAGGGCAAAAGTATCCTGAGCGGAAAAAACCTTTTGAGTAGTATAAGCCATCCGTACTTTTTCGGCTGTGATACTCCCAGGAGGCTGTAAGGATGTCAAACCCAATTGTGCCATGTTTCGTTGTGCCATTTCATCCGCATTGCCTTCCTCATAAAAAGGATCGTGTTCAGAGGACATGTGATCAGCTCCAAAAGGATTGACGGCATATATTAGACCCAAACTGCGCTTGAATTGGGGCATGTGAGCAGGCATCTCTTGCCCTTTGGTAGTAATGAGTAAATCTTCGGCATTTTTACCGATCATTTTGGCAGCCCGGGCAGAGCCTTCCGCCAATACATTGCCAAAGCCCTCTCGTTTTCCGATCAGTTCAACCATGGTAACCATTGCCTCAGCATTACCAAAGCGCAAGTCAATACCCTCGGTATCTACCTTTGTAATTAGACCATTTTCATAGCATTCCATGGCGAAGGCAATTGTTGCACCAGTGGAGATAGTATCTAAACCATACTGATTGCAGAGCTGATTCCCTAATGCCACCGCATGCATGTTATCCACCGCACAATAAGAGCCAAGTGTTGCCATCGTCTCGTATTCGGGTCCGCCAAAACGCGGTAAGACTTTTCGTTGCATGTATTCAGTTTCCACTACCCTTTTACAACGCACCGAGCAAGAGTAACAGGTATCCCGTTCGACCAGGATGGTTTCGGTCATTAGCTCCCCGGCAATGCTCTCATACCCCTCAAATCGTCCTTCATTGAAATTTCGGGTTGGTAATTGACCCACTTCCTGACATCCAGCTATATCACCGGTTGTACCATGCACATGTAAGAATTCGACGGCTGGTGTATCTGGGATGCGCTTGGTACCGCCGCGGAATAATTCGGTTAATGCTTTGGGGTTGGCAGGATGAATGTGACTGGATGAACCGCGGACAACGATTGCTTTTAAATTCTTCGATCCCATCACTGCCCCCATCCCGGTACGACCATTAGCGCGATTAACCATATTCATGATGGACGCCATGCGCACCATTTTCTCACCCGCCGGACCGATTTGGGCAATTTGCACTTTTGGATCACCCAATTCTGTCTTAAGGATATCCTCTACTTCGCCAGTTTTTTCCCCCCATAAGTGAGAAGCATCTCGTAGTTCAAACTCACCGTTGTGAATCCAGAGGTAAACCGGCTGGGGTGCTCGACCGCGGATAACAATACCATCTAAACCGGAAAATTTCATCTCAGCGGGGAAAAAACCGCCGCATTGGGAATCGCCAATCGCGCCGGTGAGGGGTGATTTGGCATTTGCTACCATGCGTGACTGACCTGAAATAGGCAATCCGGTGGGAATTCCGACAAAGAAAGTCAATATGCTTTGTGGTGAAAGCGGATCCACTTTAGCCGGCAGCTCATGCAGAATATAGTAGAGACCCATTCCACTGCCCCCGCCATATTTACGATAAAAAGTTTCGTCTGGGGTTTCGATCCAGGTTTCACCACTGGTTAAATCCAGGTGTAAAACTTTGCCATTCACGCAGCTCAGATTCATGCTACTTGCTCCTTTCAGCCCCTGATTGGTTTTTGAAGTTGAAAAAAAGTTTCCATAAAATTGATAATGATTTTTTGCGATTGTTGATAAGAGGACATATTTATTCCTTCACCAATAATTTTCCTTCAACCTAGATTTTTACAACCATAAACGAGAGGTCTGTATACAAGTAACACTATCTATATCCTGTCCGTAATAAACCACATAGATTGACCCATCCGAAGAAACCAGTGCGCTCGGATAACCTAAATCTTTATTGGGTAAATCACCCCGAATAATCAAAAGATTTTCAATATCCCATGTCTGTCCCAGATCTTTGCTGATTACTGCCCGAATACCAAAAGGTTTTTGGCGATATCCATAGATACAAAGCAGCCTTCCATCTGGCAGCAAGAGCAAATCCGCTGGATATCCCCAGATTGGTGTCTGAATAGGTTTTGTCCAGGTATATCCACCATCTTTTGATACTTGTTGGTAAAGAAAATGAGTTGAATTTTCTCGTAAAAGCATGAGGATGTTTCCATCAGGTAGGATGATTGCAGAGGGTTCTTCGAACCAAAGTCCATCTTCTTCAGCTACCACAACAGGTGGTTGCCAGCTTTCACCTCCATCCTGGGAACGGATCATAAAAACGGTTTTGTAATTCGGAACATCACTTAACGGAAGCAAGATATCTCCATTAGCGATTTGCACACCACCTCGCATTCCATATCCACCTGAATAAGGGTGTGTTGTTATTTTCAGCGTTGTATCCCAAGTTAAGCCGGCATTGGTAGAACGATGGATAAAAGTGCCCCCATTTGCTCTTGCCCAGGTCACCTGGCGGATCATTTCAGTAAAGTTT
>DHFN01000103.1 GCA_002402275.1 Anaerolineales bacterium UBA4823 | reverse complement strand
GGGGAAACCACATTTAAGACGAGCCTGGGGGGTTGCTGTAGCCTATAAAAACACTGGCTTAGGGGGAGGATCGCCGGATAAAGCGGGGGCTGAAGTAGAGTTATATGAAGATGGGACATTGGAAGTGCGGACCTCTTCTGCGGAATTAGGACAAGGGTTGGTGACGGTCCTGGGCATGATTGTCGCCGAAGAATTTGCCATTTCGCCCGAAAAAGTACGTGTTCTGGTGATGGACACCGACCTTACCCCAGATGGTGGACCAACCACCGCTTCTCGCCAAACTTTTGTCAGCGGAAATGCGGCTCGGTTGGCTGCTCAAACATTACGCAACGCATTGGCAGCCTCACTGTCAGAGAAATATGATGTTCCGCCTGATCAGATCCGCTTTATTGAAGGCTTAGCTCAAGTTAATGATGAGAGTATTCCCTTGGGGGAGGTAGCAAAAATTATACGAAACGAAGGGCGAACACCACGTGCCTTCTATGAATATTGGGCACCCGAAACACAACCCTTAGGAGAGGGGGGCGATATGCACTTTGCTTTTTCTTTTGCTGCCCAAGCCGCCCAGGTGGAAGTCAACCAGCAAACTGGTGAAGTCCGGGTTCTCGATGTGATATCTGCCATTGATGTTGGACGGGTAATCAATCCACTCGGTTTGCAAGGACAGTTTGAGGGAGGAATCATGATGGGAATCGGAAATGCTCTAACCGAGAACTTTATTGTGGATCAAGGAATTGTATATAGCGATCGGCTAGCCCGTTACCGCATCCCTTCGATCGGAATGACTCCCAAGATCACTAGTATTGCAGTGGAGCATCCGGTAGAGGCAGGTCCTTATGGTGCAAAAGGGGTGGGGGAAATTGTCAGTATCCCCACTACTCCGGCAATCACCAACGCGATCTACAACGCGGTGGGGGTTCGGATTGATCGCTTGCCGGTCGATCAAGAAATTCTTGTAAAGGAGATAGCGTGAATCAAATTCCCCGCTGGTTAGAATGGGGGCGTGAAGTCGAAGCCCTTGCTCAAACAGGACTGCATTATTCCCCGGATGAGTATAACCGCCAGCGTTATCGGCGGTTATTGGAAATTGCCGCTGAAATGATCAGTCAAAATGCTCAGCTTGATTATGACCAAGTATATCAGGTTTATTTACAGCAAACTGGTTATGCAACTCCCCGCGTGGACGTTCGGGCAGCGGTTTTTAAGGAGCGGAAGCTTTTAATGGTACAGGAGAAAATGGATGGCGGTTGGACATTGCCGGGCGGATGGGCAGATGTTGGGGATGTTCCTTCTGAAGCTGCCGAACGAGAAACCTGGGAAGAAGCTGGGTTGAAGGTCAAAGCGCAGCGATTAATTGGGATTTATGATGCCAATCGGATCGAGCCATTGGGGTTATTTCATGCTTATAAACTCGTCTTTCTCTGCCAAATCAATGGGGGTGAAACTCGCCCTAGTTTTGAGACCAGTTCAGTTGATTTTTTTGCCCGAGACCAGATTCCTAGCGTGTTATCAAAAGAACGCACCCGTTGGCAGCACATCGAAGATGCGTTTGGCTTCTTGGACAATCCCGATCAACCGGCTGTTTTTGATTAACTAATGGAATAATAAGATGAATTGCTGTAAAAATTATCTGAATACAAAGATAATAAGCGAGGACACAGGAAAAATTTCCTTCAATAATCCTTTGTTTCCTTCGTTACCGTTGTGTTTAAATTATTCTTGCAGGAGATCCAAATGATCATTACGAATGGAAAAGTCATTACCTGGGAAAAACCAAATCGAATTCTCGAAGACACTGCCTTATTCATCCAGGACGGCAAAATCAAAGAATTAGGCGATCGGTTCGAGATAAAAGCCCAACATCCCCAAGAAGAGGTTTTGGATGCTCACGGGCAATATATTATGCCGGGAAATATCTGTGCCCACACTCACTTCTATGGCGCTTTCTCGCGCGGGATGGCAATTCCTGGCTCTGCACCGAAAGAATTCCTCGAAATATTGCAAAAACTTTGGTGGTCTCTCGATCGAGCTCTTACTTATGACGATGTTAATCTTTCCGCTCAGGTGATGTTAGCTGATGCTATCCGACATGGTACAACGACCTTATTGGATCATCATGCCTCACCCAATGCAATTGCTGGCTCTTTGGATGGAATTGCAGAGGAGGTGGAAAAAGCGGGGGTTAGAGCTGTTTTATGTTATGAAGTTACCGATCGCAATGGACCAGAGAACGCTATAGCTGGAATCGAGGAGAATGTCCGCTTTATTGAAAGGGTGAAACACAATCCTAACCCGCTCATACGGGCTACTTTTGGGTTACATGCCAGCTTAACCCTCTCCGATGTCACTTTGGAGGCTTGTCGTAAAGCTGCTCCAGCCGGAGTGGGATTTCATATTCATGTGGCAGAAGGGGATGCCGATCAATATGACAGTTTGGAAAAATCGGGATTGCGGGTGGTGGAGCGGTTACAACAGCATGGGATATTAGGCGATCATTCTGTTTTGGCGCACTGCGTCCATGTGGATGCCCGTGAAGCTGAAATCTTAGCCGAAAGTGCAAGTTGGGTTACTCATCAACCGCGTTCGAACATGAACAATGCAGTTGGCGCAGCGCCAGTTGAATCATTGCTGCACATTGGCGTGCCGGTTTGTTTGGGCAGCGACGGTTTTACTTCCACAATGTGGGAAGAGTGGAAATTCGCTTATTTCGGTCAGAAGCTTTGGCACCGCGATCCCCGCCGTCTGCCAGCCAATTTAGTGGCGGAGATGGCAATCTATAATAACGCTGCCCTGGCGGGAAACTTTTTCCAAGATGCTCCTATTGGGGTGATAAAACCTGGTGCCGTAGCAGATTTGATCTTTGTAGATTATCATCCCTTTACTCCGCTCACCCCCGATAATCTTCCCTGGCATATTGTGTTTGGGTTTCATGAAAGCATGATTACAATGACTATGGTGAATGGCAAAGTGCTCATGAAAGACCGCCAGTTACTCACACTTGATGAAGAGGGAATAGCTCAGGCAGCTCGTGAGCATTCACAGCAAACCTGGCAGCGTTATCAGCAATTTGTTTTATAGGTAATTCGATTAAAACATGGAAATATATTTGGAGAAGTAAAATGGAATCAGAAAAACCAATCCTTTCGATTTTAGGTGGAACTGGAAAAGAGGGTCCGGGGTTAGCCATGCGTTGGGCAAAAGCCGGCTACACCATTATCATTGGTTCCCGTCAGGCTGAAAAAGCTCGAAATACTGCCAATGAAATCAATCAAATGATAGGCGGGAATCAGGTACAAGGGTTAGAAAATGTGGCAGCTGCTCGCCAAGCGGATATCTGTGTTCTAACGGTGGTTCACTCCGCTCATCGAGAGGTGATTGATAGTTTGCATGATGCTCTGCAAGGGAAAATTTTGGTGGACGCAACTGCCCGGGTAGATTATCGTAAACCTCTCCCGCCTGCTCCACCGGCGGCAGCTCGCTTAGCCCAAGACTGGCTGGGTGAGAACGTCCAAGTGGTGGCAGCTTTTCAGACCGCGCCTTCGTCCGCCTTACGTGACCTGG
Source organism: Anaerolineales bacterium UBA4823 (assembly GCA_002402275.1). GTDB lineage: Bacteria > Chloroflexota > Anaerolineae > Anaerolineales > UBA4823 > UBA4823. The sequence goes on along the minus strand of DHFN01000103.1, from coordinate 4,981 downwards.
ATAGCCCCATGCCTAGCGATATCTTGGTCTGTTCGGATCATCTTGAAGCTGCGGAAAAGATACTCAAATTAGCCCAAGATGGCGGGATGAATGCTTATTTCGCCGGTGGATTAGATAACGCGATAGTTGCAGAAGGATTAACTGCACTGCTGATTAACCTGAATAAACATTATCATGTTAAGAATGCCAGCATCCACATTTCGGGTATTCCCGGAGATGGGAGAATCTCATTATAAGTTAGAACTGGTACGATAGATGATATACTAAATTGTTTCCCTTATGACTTTGACTTTGACTCCTCTCATTGAGTTTCCGCTGGTAAAACCCGGTGATAATTTGGTGGAAATCATTATCCATTCATTACAAAATAGCCAAATTACATTACAGGATGATGATGTTCTTGTCCTTGCCCAAAAAATTATCTCGAAAGCAGAAAATCGGTTAGTTGACCTCAATCATGTCAAAGCCTCCGAAAAAGCCAAACAATTGGCAATAGAGGTTCAGAAAGACCCGCGTTTAATCGAATTAATCTTAAGGGAAAGTCAGACCATATTGAGAACTCGCCCAGGAACGATCATTGTTGAACATCGCTTGGGGTTTATCTGCGCCAATGCTGGGATTGACCACTCCAATGTGGCTGGCGAAGGGAATGGTCAAGAGGAATGGGTATTATTACTGCCTGAGAACCCTGATCAATCTGCCCAGCAAATTCGGGAGGGCTTGGAAAAACACTTTGGGCTAAGACTGGGAGTAATGATCATCGATTCGCATGGCAGAGCCTGGCGGTTGGGAACCGCAGGTGTTGCGATTGGAATTGCCGGATTGCCTGGTTTAGTGGATTTGCGGGGTAAAGACGACCTTTTTGGTTACACCTTGCGGATCACTCAGGTAGGGGCAGCGGATGAATTAGCCGCAGCAGCCTCATTATTGATGGGGCAGGCTGCGGAAGGCACACCTGTGATTCATGTGCGCGGCTTTCCTTATCCATTACGGGAAGGATCCTTGAAAGAGTTAATCCGTCCTAAAGACCAGGATTTATTTCGATAAAAGGAGCAAATGGACTCATTAGGATCTCCAACTGAGAAGATCAACTCACAAGTTCTGAGTTTACTAACCAGCCGACGTTCTGTTCGTCATTTTCAAAATATCGCTGTTAAAAGGGAATTAGTCGAGCAAGTGCTCGATCTGGCTTGCTGGGCTCCATCCGCTCATAATGAGCAACCCTGGCGTTTTGTGGTCATCGAAAACCAACTCCTTCGGCAACGCTTTGCCCAAGCCCTGGCAGATGAGTATCAGAAAGACCTCTTGAAACAAGGGCACCCCGCAGGAGAAATTAAAGAACGGGTAATCCGCTCTCAAACTCGCATAATCGAGGCTCCGGTAGCCATTGTTCTTTGCTTAGCGCAGGAAGATGTCCCAATAATGACATCCCCGCATCTACAAGAAGAGGAACACATCCTGGCAATTCAGAGCGCTGCCTTAGCTGGCGGCTACCTTTTGTTAGCAGCTAAAGCGGTTGGATTAGCTAGCGTTTGGATGTGCGCTCCTCTCTACGCCCAAGAAATCACCTGCCAGGTGCTTGATATTCCTTCTAACTGGTTACCCCAAGCACTCCTCTTGCTCGGTTATGCAGCGCACGAGCCGCCCGCCCCAGCCCGGAAACCCATTCAGGATATAGCCAGGTTCTTATGAAAATCGTTGCTTTAGCTGGCGGTGTTGGTGGAGCGAAATTGGTGGATGGACTTGTACAGAGTCTATCTCCCCAAGATTTAACTATTGTGGTCAATACCGGGGATGATTTCGAACACTTTGGTTTAACCATTTGCCCTGATCTGGATACGATATGTTATACCCTGGCAGGGATTGCCAACCCCGAAACGGGTTGGGGTAGGAGCGAGGAGAGCTGGTCAACCTATCAAGAACTTAAACGACTTAGGGCACCCGATTGGTTTCAGCTTGGTGATCGTGACCTGGCAACTCACCTTGAAAGAACCCGGCGTTTGATTGATGGAGAATCTCTCAGCCAAATTACTGCCTATTTTTGTCAAATATGGGGCGTTCAACATCCGGTTTTACCTATGAGCGACGATCCAGTGCAAACCTGGCTTCTCACCGATGAAGGGGAATTGCCATTCCAAGAATATTTTGTGTATTACCATTATCAACCGATTGTGCGGGATATTCAGTTCCGCGGGATTGAGAAAGCCAAACCTGCTCCAGAGGTTTTAGGTGCTCTTAACCAAGCGGATGTTATCCTCTTTTGTCCTTCTAACCCGTTTGTTTCCATAGATCCAATTCTGGGGTTGGATGGGGTACGGAAAGCTTGTCTAAATCATAAAGTACTGGCGGTTTCACCGATTATTGGCGGGAAGGCTATCAAGGGACCAGCTGCCAAGATGTTTGAAGAATTAGGTATTACGCCTTCACCAGTAGCAGTGGCACAGCATTATGCTGGTTTGCTTAATGGGTTGGTGATGGATAACCTGGATGCCCAATTGGCAGCTGAAGTACAGCAAATCGGTATCCGGACTTTAGTCACAGATACTCTAATGGATAACTCGCTAGCAAGATATAATTTGGCTCAGATTCTATTACGGGCAATAGAAAGCGGAGAATTATGAAAGATACCTGGGCGATTGTACCAGTTAAACCATTCCGGGAAGGAAAAAGCCGCCTAGCAACCGAATTGGATGAGGAACAGCGTTGGGTTTTGAATCGTTGGTTACTTGAACATACTCTCCAAGTATTAATTGAGAACAAGCAAATAGACCAAACCTTGATTACCAGCCGCGACAGTGAAGTGCTTGCCTTTGCTCGGAAACATGGTGCTCACACGATCCATGAAGATGGCATCTCTGAACTAAACCTAGCAATCGAACGGGCTACTCATTTCGTGTTGCAAGGCTATTCTGAAAGTGCATTGATCTTGCCCACCGACTTGCCGTTATTGGATCAGGAGACTTTACAGGCTTTGTTTGACCATAAGCAACCCTCTCCTTCAGTTATCATTGTTCCTGATCGTCACCAAAAAGGTACTAATGCACTGTTGGTATCTCCGCCCGGTTTAATCAAATACCATTTTGGAATTGATTCCTTCAAAGCACACCTGATGGAGGCAAGTCAAAATGGGAATTCTGTTTCAATATTCAATCATCCTAATCTGGCTTTGGATATAGATAACCCAGAGGATTTGCACTATCTCACGAAATTAAATTTACCCCTCCCGATCCTGGAAGTTCTATTAAACAGGAACAAGGTTGGGTTATTTATAGGACCTGACCCCGCAGGCTCACGCAAGAATTTAGACCCGAATCAAACCCCGCACGATTTTTCGGAGGAATCTTCATTTGGAGGTACACATGACTGAACGAGTTGCTTTATATTTACAGGATGCTCATGATCTGCGCGATGGGTTGGAGTATGTAAAATACGCAGAACAGCATGGCTTTGAAGCTGTCTGGCAAGCAGAATCCCGGTTGGTCCGCGATGCCATTGTGCCAATGGCAGCTTACGCAGCGGTTACGAATCAAATCAAAGTCGGTTCGGGCGTGATCAATAATTGGACCCGCAATATTGGCTTACTCGCAGCCACCTTTTTAACTTTGGATGATTTAGCTCCTAATCGAATTATTTGTGGAATTGGGGCGTGGTGGGATCCTCTTGCCCGCAATGTAGGCATTGAACGCCGCAAACCATTGCTGGCTATGCGTGAGACAGTCACTGTCCTGCACCGTTTGCTCAATATGGAGCGAGTTACTTTTCATGGCGAGTTTGTCCATGTGGATGGTATTGAACTAGATGTCGTTCATGGTCGCCGAGAGCCGCGTAACGTTCCTATTATGATTGGGGCAACCGGAGATCAAATGATGGAATTAGCCGGCGAAATCGGTGATGGGGTGGTGCTCAATTATTGTGTCGAACCAGGTTATAACGATCGAGCAATGGAACTTTTGGAAAAAGGTGCCCAAAAATGTGGTCGCACCCTTGAGCAGTTAGACCGACCACAGCTGATTGTATGTTCGGTGGATGATGACCATGAGACAGCGATAGATGCCACCCGAATGCTCTTGACCCAATATCTGGCGCAACAACCCCATATTGCTAAAGCCTCAGGGGTATCCACTGAGGTGGTGGCAGAGATCCAATCCATATTAGGCTGGCCTGCCACCAAAGAGCAAATCAACCAGGCGAAACACCTGGTTCCTCAGGAATTAATTCAACGGATTACTGCCTCTGGTACTCCAGAGGAAGCCCGGACAAAGGTCGCGGAGTATCGTCAACACGGCTGCACTTGCCCAATCCTCTATGCAGCTGGCGGAAATGTGCATAAACTGATTGATACCTTTGCTCAAAATTAGTAGACTATTAAGATTGATAGGTTGTTCATCAACTTTCTAGATCTGTTCCACAGTACGGACAATGTTTCCAGTCTGCTTGAACTGTTCGGTTGCAAGCCGGGCAGGTTTTTGGAGTATTATCCGGCAGTTCCTTCACCTCTTTTTGAGGCGAGGATTTTACGGAGCGGCTCAAGGCAATAATGCCCAATACAAGTAGAACAATCACGAGTAAAGGGATCAAACCCATTATTATCATCATCCAAACTGAAGGAAAAGCCCCCCAAAGAGTAGGATGAGGAACCATACGGTAATTAAAGGCTCTTCCAAACATCCTGGCGGCAGCAAACATACGCAGTAGGAATCCTACCAGAAGCACTAGTGCTGCGCCCCCTAAGAACCATAACCAACCTTTTTTCATAAATCATCTCCTTATAGAAGACCAGGCAGTGTAAATTTAATTTTCACAGAGAACTACAGCGCAACCCATTTATTTGCCGAAATCTTCTAATACTTTACTATATCGCGAGATTATATAGAAATTATGAAGATTATGTAGGAGAAAGATGAAGATTCGGCAATCTGGAGTGCTGAAGCTTGCCTCAGCCAAAAGCCGCAAGCCAGCTGGCTGACTCCAAATAATTTCT
>DHFN01000080.1 GCA_002402275.1 Anaerolineales bacterium UBA4823 | reverse complement strand
TGGACACGGCATGCCGTGTCCATACGAAATTATGGCTTACCATGACCTCGCNNGACACGGCATGCCGTGTCCATACAATATAACCCTATCGAATCAGGATATATCCTAGAGTGAACAAGCCGGCTAAGCTGCAATAGAACGCGAAGATCTTTAAGCTATGGTTTTGCAAATATTTCAAAAGCCAATGAATAGAAAATAACCCCACCAAAAATGCGACCATAAAACCAGGAAGGATAATCGGGAGGATCTGAGTGAGATGAGGCAGTTTGAGTAGATCCAGCAAGGAGATCAAGCCTGCACCAGCTAGAGCAGGGATGGATAGCAAAAATGCAAAACGGGTTGCTGCGCGTCGTTCCACTTTGCGTAAGATTCCGCCGGAAATGGTAGCACCAGAACGGGAGATGCCCGGAAAGGCAGCAAACACCTGAAAAATCCCAATCACCAAAGCATCCAACCTGGTTACAGAATCATGGGTACGGAAGTTCTGAGTCAGTTTTTCGGACAGAAATAACAGCATTGCAGTCATCAATAATGCTCCACCCACAAAGGCCGGGTTATTGAAGCTTTCGGCAACATATTTTTTCATTGGAATCCCCAGAATAACGATGGGAAGGGTGGCGACTACCAAGGCAATCAGCAAATTGAGATTCGGATTCTGATCAAGTTTGCGTGTTTTAAGGAGTTCAATAAAGGAAAGCAAAAGGTTCCACAAATCCTGGGCGTAATAAACGATCACTGCTCCTAAAGTAGCGAATTGTACCAGGACATCGAAAACAAAGGCTAAATCAGGCTGGAGGTGCCAACCTAAAAAATAGGGAACCAAGGCGAGGTGAGCAGAGGAAGAGACCGGGATAAATTCGGTCAATCCCTGGACAATCCCCAGCAGAATGGATTGGAAAATGGTCATAATGTTGAAAATTCCTCAAGGATGGATTGAAACGTGTGCTCGAGAATGGATTGGCGGATTCGTTGAGTGAAATGAATTAATGTATAAACATTATGAATGGAAAGCAGTGTTGCAGCAAGCATTTCCTTGGCTAAGATTAAATGGCGGATATACGCCCGGGAAAAATGTTGGCAGGTGTAACAATCACATTCCTCATCTATGGGGCGCGGATCGTCAGCGAAACTGGCATTGACTAAATTCAGGCGGTCTTTCAAGCGCAAAGCGGTGGTGTGACGAGCGAGCCGGGTAGGCAAAACACAGTCGAATATATCAATCCCCCGGGCTACTCCTTGGACAATGTCATAAGGAGTTCCCACCCCCATCAGATAACGAGGTTTATTTTCCGGCAGAATTGAGTTAACGACCTCAATCGAATGAAACATATCCTCTTTTGATTCACCCACTGAAAGACCGCCAATTGCATGACCGGGCAAATTGAGGCTGCTGATAAAGCGGGCAGACTGCGACCGCAAATCGTCAAAAATACCTCCCTGGACGATTCCGAAAAGGGCTTGATCGGAACGCGTTTTTGCAACCAGGCAGCGTTCTGCCCAAGCATGAGTGCGTTGAATCGCTCGGAGATTATAATCTCGATCGTGGGGTGGAGCGCATTCATCGAACGCCATAATAATATCCGCTCCTAAATTTTCCTGAACTGCGATGGATATTTCAGGAGTCAACCGTTTGACCGAGCCATCAATATGACTTTTGAACGTTACTCCATCTTCATCAATCTGATTAATTTTAGATAACGAAAAAACTTGAAATCCCCCTGAATCGGTCAAGATAGGATTTTCCCATGCCATAAACCGATGCAATCCCCCTAACTGGGCAATCAATGGATCACCGGGTTTGAGAAAAAGGTGATAGGTATTGGCTAAGACTAAACTTGCGCCAATCTCGGTGAGTTGGCTGGGAGTTAAAGCCTTAACAGTTGCTTGCGTTCCAACCGGCGCAAAAAGGGGGGTATTCAAAATCCCATGCGGAGTAATCAGAGAGCCAGCTCGGGAGCCTCCCTCAGTTGCTTGAATGTTGAATTCAAACATTTTGACGATTAGTCCATAATTTAAAATCTTGCAGAATAGAATTCCCCATAAATTCCCGTAAGATCGAATTATCTGGAACCAAATCACTCTCAATTGGTAAAAACCATTCCAGAAAGGCTAATAACCGTTTGGCTTCAATATATTCAGGGGTACCGAAAGGTACTTGGCGTAACAGGGGTTCTACGAGAGGTTTAAGAGCCGAGAGCTCGTAAACCAAAGCAGAGTTGAACATGATATCAGCATTATTCTGATAAGGGAAGATATAACGCTTTTCTCCCCGTCGCACCGATTCCCAGTGTTGAATGGTTTGCAATGCACCATATCCTCGCTCACGCGAATCCCGAACGATACGGCGAATAAGACGGGTATCTGTGGTAGATATCCGGTTGTGGCGGTCTAGATTGAGTTGGGTTAGTGCGGAAACGTAAATACGGAAAATACATCCCTCGGCAATACTTTGAAATATTTTAGGATTTAAACCATGGATTCCCTCTAGAATAATGATATGGTTTTCAGAGAGTTGAATTGTATCTCCGGGAACACTGCGACCATTTTTAAAATCATATTTGGGTATTTGGACTTCTTGACCCGAAATCAATTTGGTTAAATCCTGCTCAAGTCGTCCCCAATTAAGGGCATTGATTGATTCAAAATCATAATGACCATTTTCGTCGAGAGGGGTTTTATCACGGTCTACAAAATAATTATCCATTTCAAGAGGAAAGGGGGGTAATCCTCGTGCGAGGAGTTGGACTGAAAGTCGTTTTGAGAAGGTAGTTTTTCCGGACGATGAAGGACCAGCAATCAAAATGACTCGGACTTTCTCTCGCCGAGATAGAATCATAGAAGCGATATTGGAAACGTGCTGCTCATGCAATGCTTCGGAGACCAGAATCACCTCGGTAGTCCGCTTTGCTTGGATGGACTCATTTAGGGCAGCGACATTTGCAATTCCTAAGCGGTCAAGCCAATCACCGTATTGGCGAAAAGCTTCCAACAGCTTGGGATAATTAGGCAAAGGTAAAAGCTGGTTGGGGGCATGTCTTCGTGGAAATTGTAATGTAAAACCGTGGTTGGTTGGAGTGAGCCCAAACCATTTAAGGTATCCGGTAGAAGGAACCATGTAGCCATGATGATAATCACGAAAGCCAGATATTTCATATAATGTAACATAAGGCTTTTGACGATAAGCGAGCAAATTTACCATATCTTCGGCGCCAATAGAAGCAAAGTAAGATTTGGCTTCCTCAATAGGGATTTCAGAACGGGTGATGGGTAGGTTTTCATTTACAATTTGTCTCATCCTCCCTTCGAGATGCTTTAATTCGTCTTCACTAAGGGGTGGTCGCCTACTAACCTGACAGTAATAGCCTCCGGAATAAACTGAATGATCAACAGTCAAATATGCCTGAGGATAAAGTTGGTGAAATGCTAACTCAAGCAGCATGGTCAAGGAGCGACGATAGATTCGCATTCCATCGGTATCCGCCATGGTAATCGGTTGAACCCTTGAATCCATTTTAATAGGAAAGGTTAATTCCCGAAGTTCCCCGTTAACGATTGCGCCGACGATAAGAGGTAGATCAGGGGTTTGGAGGATTTGAAGAAAGTCATTTACCGGTGCATTCCGAGGACCCCGGATGGTTTTACTATCTGGAAGGATGATTTCGACAGTTTTGCGCGGTTTCACGATAGAGAAGAGAATATCTTTTGACACAACGATCCTCGAAGCGATATTGTACTCCAGATTTAAGATTTCGATGTTTTTTGGAGTCAGCAAGCTTGCTTGCGGTTTTGATAGCCGCCCCATCGAAGACAGACATCGTTCCAGCGTAGGGGCGACCCACAAGGGAATCGGTTTCTGATCAATAGGCAAAGATCAGCATCCCTGCGTAGGGGCGACCCATATGGGGATTGGTTTCTGATCAATAGGAAAAGGTTTTAGTTGAATGCAGCGGAAGATAAAGAGATACGGGTCGCCCATTGTGGATTGAAATGACGCGTCCTCAAAAACCATAAATTGTTTCGTATGGGCGACCCGTTAATTACCATGCGAACCCGTAGCAGCCAATCTGTTTTCTCCCAATTTAGCGCAAGTAATCCAAATGGGTCGCCCTTACGTTTATGCGTCGTTAGTATTATGTACACCGAACAACCATCCTCACCTGTCTGTATGGTTGACCCATATGGGAATTGGTTTCTGATCAATGGGCAAAGGTTTTATTTGATTGCAGCGGAAGATAAAGAGATACGGGTCGCCCATTGTGGATTGAAATGATGCGTCCTCAAAAAACCAAGATCGTTTTGAATGGAGGGCGACCCGTCAATTACCATGAGATCCCGTGGCAGCCAATCTGTTTTCTTGCAATCTAGCGTAAGTAATCCAGATGGGTCGCCCTTACGTTCATGCGTAGTTAGCTTTATGCACACCGAACAACCATCCTCACCTGTCTGTAAGGGCGACCGATATAGGAATTAGACTCTGATCAATAAGCAAAGATCAGCATCCCTGCGTAG
>DHFN01000081.1 GCA_002402275.1 Anaerolineales bacterium UBA4823 | reverse complement strand
GGGCGACCCATATGGGAATTGGTTTCTGATCAATAGGCAAAGGTTTTAGTTGAATGCAGCGGAAGATAAAGAGATACGGGTCGCCCATTGTGGATTGAAATGACGCGCCCTCAAAAAACCAAGATCGTTTTGAATGGGGGGCGACCCGTCATTTACCATGCGCGCCCGTAGCAGCCAATCTGTTTTCTCCCAATTTAGCGCAAGTAATCCAAATGGGTCGCCCTTACGTTTATGCGTTGTTAGATCAGCTGGAACTGACGCTACATGTCAAAATCAAGTCTTTAGCTGCCTTCACTTCATCCACTCTACCCACGGGGGTGATATGAGGGGCAGATTTTAATATTTCAGGATTCTGATGCGCTTCATCAGCGATATTAAGCATTGCTTCAATAAAAGCATCCAAAGTTTGTTTGCTCTCCGTTTCGGTTGGTTCAATCATCAAAGCTTCATGAACAATCAGGGGAAAATAATTAGTTGGGGGATGAATATGAAAATCCATCAGTCGTTTCGCAACATCCGTTGCATGAATATCAGGAGCGTCATCCCAACAACCTTCAGCAACGAATTCATGCATACAAATGCGGTCGTATGGGACATGGTAAACGTGATGTAATTTTGCCAGCAAGTAATTAGCGTTGAGGACCGCATGTTCAGCCACTTCACGTAAACCATCACTCCCTTGCATGAGCATATAAGTAAAGGAACGTACCAGGATGCCAAAGTGTCCATGGAAGGCTTTCATGCGTCCAATCGTTTTTGCAGGTGTCACAAAACCATAGAGAGGTGGGGTATCTTCATCCCCTTTTTCAACGATTGCTACAATTGGGGCTGGTAAAAAGTCTAATAAGTGGGAGCGTACGGCAACCGGACCGGAACCAGGTCCTCCTCCGCCATGTGGGGTTGAAAATGTCTTGTGCAAATTGTAATGTAAAACGTCAATTCCCACTTGGCCGGGTTTCACAACGCCCAGCAGGGCATTCATGTTCGCGCCATCACCATAAACCAAACCACCCGCCTGATGGACAATATTTACGACTTCTTCTAGGTGTTCATCAAAGAGTCCAAGTGTGTTTGGGTTGGTAAGCATTAAACCAGCTAAGGTGTTGTCACACTCTGTTTTTAATGCTTCTAAATCCACATTCCCACGTTCATCCGATTTGATTTCGACCACATTCAAGCCACTCATCGCTGTGGAAGCGGGATTTGTGCCATGAGCAGAGTCAGGGATTAAGATTTTTGTCCTTTGGACATCACCGCGATCTTTATGGTAAGCGCGAATAATTAAAACCCCAGTTAATTCTCCATGTGCACCCGCTGCAGGCTGTAGTGAAACTCCAGCGAACCCTCCAATTTCCTTGAGCCATTCCTGTAATTCAAACATCAATGCCAGATTACCTTGAACGGTTTCAATCGGTTGGAGGGGGTGAACAGCTGTAAATCCTGCATATCTAGCGGTTTCTTCATTCACCTTGGGATTATATTTCATGGTACATGATCCCAACGGATAGAAACCAATGTCAATTCCGTGATTAAGTTGCGAAAGATGGGTATACCTTCGTGTTACATCACTCTCAGATAATTCTGGCATCGGGAAGGATTTTCTTACTAAGCTCTTCGGCAATTCTTCGGTTGGGACATCAGGTTCCGGGAAGCGAAAGCCAACTCTTCCAGGAACAGATATTTCACATAATCGTGGTTCAATCATGGCTTACCTCCTTTAATGCCTCAACGAAGTAATCAATTTCTTCTTTACTATTGACTTCAGTCACAGCAATCAGCATATAGTCCCGTAACGAGGGATAATCCTGTTCCAAATCATATCCTCCGATAATTCCATGCTCAAGAAGATGTTCATTGATTGCACTGACCTTTGTAGGACACTTCACAACAAATTCATTAAAAAATGGGTCTTTTGACCACAAAGAAAAACCTTTAATTGTCTCAATTTTCCTGGCTGTATAATGGGCTTTTTGGTAACAAAGATTGGCAACTTGTTGAAATCCTTGTTTTCCGAGCAAGGTCATATATACAGTTGCAGCTAGAACCATTAGTCCTTGGTTGGAACAGATATTTGAGGTAGCTTTTTCACGGCGAATATGTTGTTCACGGGCTGTTAATGTAAGAACATAAGCACGTTGACCACGATTATCAACCGTTTCCCCCACTAAACGCCCTGCCATCTTGCGCACAAATTCTTTTTTGGTCGTAAAAATCCCCAGATATGGACCGCCAAATGAAAGCGGAATTCCAAGAGGTTGTCCCTCACCAGTGACGATATCTGCATCAAATTCCCCAGGCGGCTTAAGTAGTCCTAGGGCGATCGGATAGGTTGAAATTGCCAAAAGCGCTCCCACTTCATGGGTTCTCTTCGCCAATTCCGTAAGATCATAAATTCGTCCGAAGAAATCCGGATATTGGACAACAACCAGGGCGGTATTCGCATCGAGGAGGTTGGCTAATTGAATAGGGTTATGCTGGAGATTGGCTTTTTCATCATCCCCGACAAATTCAATGCCAGTATTGGAATGGTAAGTTCTGGCAGTAGCTCGGTACATGGGATGAAGTGCTGGTGAAAGAATGACTTTATTGCGCTTTCCCCGAAAATGGGCATAAGCCATCGTGACAGCTTCCGCAACAGCTGTGGCGCCATCATAATGGGATGCATTGCTGACTTCCATTCCAGTGAGTGCAGTAATTAAGCTCTGATAATCAAATATCGTTTGGAGTGTTCCTTGAGAGACCTCAGGTTGGTATGGAGTATAAGCGGTGTAGAATTCACCCCTTCTTAGTATTGAATCCACAGTAGAAGGAACATAATGGTTGTAAGCACCAGCTCCTAAAAAGCATAACATGTCCTGAAGGTTTTCGTTGTCCGCCGCATAATCAGCTAACTCTTGCTGCACTTCCATTTCTGTCAATGATGATGGAAGATCAAGGGTGGGGAAACGATATTTTTGGGGTACTGAGGTAAATAAATCCTCAAGCTTACTCACCCCTATGGTTGCTAACATCTCCTGACGTTCACTATCAGTATGGGGTAGGAACATAGTTCCTCCTATTCTTTTTGGGATAGATAAGTTTCGTAGGCAGCAGCATCCATCAACCCAGCTACCTCGGATGGGTTGGATATTTCAACTTTTGCCATCCAGGCTTCTCCATAAGGGTCGCTGTTGACGGTTTCTGGTTTGTCTGGTAAAGATTGGTTTACTGCGATAACTTTACCACTAACCGGCATATAAACGTCCGCAGCCGCTTTGACGCTTTCTACTGTGGCACAAGTATCGCCTTGTTTTACAGTGTCTCCTTCAGAAACAACAATTTCAACAAAAACCACATCTGAGAGCTGGCTTTGGGCATAATCGGAAATTCCGACTGTACCCACATTGCCTTCGATTCGCAACCACTCATCGTTCTTGGTAAATTTCAGATCAGCAGGAATATTCATCTTTGCCTCCTATAAAAATGGTAAAAAAATAAAAAGGCGCATGAAATTAGATCATGCGCCTCTGTCTTAAACCTGAGAGATTCGCGGATTTTATTGAACCGCTTGCCCCATCGGTGCCGCAATCCAAAATTGGATGCGTCTTTCCAGAGAATATAAATCTAGGGTCCTTATACCTGAGAGTTTCATCCACATTTTATGGTGAATGGGATTTGCCCCTTCGGTGCCTGCCATTCAGGACTCTCCCCTAAATTTATTTATTATTTCAAATATTATATATAAATAATTTCCTCTTGTATAGAGGGTTTAATTCTTTGTTTTGATTTCTAGAGATTCTATATTTTTTCCCTATTAAACAATATGGTTAAATCCAGCCTTGGCCTTTCATGAATTTGGTCAAGAGAGGAATCTCAAAGTATTCTCCTTGATAGGCTTTATATGCAAAATAAAGCATAATCAACACAAGTACGGAACCGCATCCAACAGTAATTGCGGTAAGAATGAAGATAATAATAAATGCAGCAATTGATTGAATGGAATGATATTTAATGAATGGACGAACTTTTTTATCTTCAATCAATAACATGATAATGGGAATGATGGGCGAGAATATATACCCTAAAGCTGCCCATAATTTATCATCGCTGGTTATATCGCTGGTGGGGTATTGCTCAGACATAAAAATAGCCTCCAATTGGGAAAAAAGATATTTATTTCATTTTACATGATTTTTGCAATAATGCATAGCAAATTATAGATGAGAAATTTTATTGAATATAACCCAATGGGTTGACCTTTGCTCCGTTAAGAATGAGTTCAAAATGAAGATGGGCACCAGTTGCATTGCCTGTCGCGCCAACTGTTCCTATACCACCTCCCTTAAAAACGCTCATTCCACAAGTGACTGCAATGGCATTTAAGTGAGCATAAGCAGATTGCCATCCATTTCCATGATCGATAACAATTAAGTTTCCATAACCATAATCGCTCCAACCTGCGTACACAACTACTCCACTATCTACTGCAAACACCGGATTCCCGACCTGACCACCAATATCTATAGCAGGATGAACGTCTGCATCATAGTTGTAACCTGAAATATTATGATCTGTACTAGGCCAAACAAAACTTCCGGTGCCAACTGCGCCTTCGTATACTTCACCACAAGCACCTGCTCCATATCCTTTAGCCGAAGCAGGGTTTTGGCGAGTGATAGCTGGTGGACCCCAATCTTTGACCGGGCGATAACCCCCTGGAATGACAATCCAAGTTTTAGGGTCAATTCCAGAATTATTTTGATTGATTTTGGTTAAATCAATTGAATTACCAGTGAAATCTAAGATGTTTTCAGGGCTAGTTTTGAATTCATTCGCTACCTTTTCGATAGTATCGCCTTCTTGCCATTGATAATAAATTCCATTGACCGGTAATACATTTAAAACCTGACCCGGTTTTAAAAGGTGAGGATTATCTTGCAAGAGTTCATAATTTCCCCACAAAAGGGTGGTTGGCTTGACATGGAATATGTCTGCAATGCTAAATAAGGTATCACCACTTTTTACGGTATAAGTTAATATATCAGTTGGAGGACGATCTGGAATGACGGTTAAATAAGTAGTTTCACGGAAAATGATTTTTGCAGAGCTAGGGGAAGCACCGGGTTGGTAAGGAGGAAGAGCCACAGCCGGTGATTCATTTTGAGAAATGACTGGATCATTGCTTTGTAATGCCTGAGCATGAGTCAAGCTTATTGGAAATGGTCTTTGATTAAATTTCAACCACATCAAATAAATGACAAGAATGATGGCTAATAAGGTTAATCCATTTAAAGCGATGGAGAAAGATACTTTTCCGATTCGACGCGCGATGCTCAATTATATCCTCCGAAAGACTCGGTTCCTAAAAACAATATATTTGTAAACGTGATTTTACCTCGAAATAAAGCTGAAATTATTAAAAATAATTAAATGAAATCGGACATGACAATAAGTTCATAGATGTCTATGGGACTTCTAAATATTCTGTTTTCCCCCAAAGGATGGTTGATAAAAAAACGATTTGATAGGTCTAATATACCTTCATAATGATTTAAAGCTGCAGAGAAAGTTTCAATTTTTGTTGATCGCCCCTTAATGGTTGTGCGTTCTCTGCAGCTATAGAAAGATAATTTGATTGTCTCTTATTGTAAAATCATCTCTGCACAAATGCGTTGATTATCATCGATCGGATAGAGATTGAATCCTAATTTTGCAAAGATATGTTCCATCACTTGATTATCCGGAGTGATAATTCCTTCAATTCGCTTTAATTTTTCCTCTTTTGCTATATGGATGATTTGTTTAAGGAGTTCTTGCCCTAAACCTTTGCCTTGATATAGATCACTAATGAGGATGCTAAATCGAGCTTCATCCAAAGAATGTAGCTTGCTAAGTCGAGTTGCCCCTACAATTCTGCGTTCACCACTATCGCAATTTTCTTCTTCTACAATTAATGTTATCTCGCGATCATAATCAGTATGACAAATACGGGCTAAACGATTATGGGCTGCGTGTTGACTTAATAACATAGGATGTAAGAAACGTAAATAAACGGTGCGATCAGATAAGTTTTCATGAAATTTCTCTAATAAGGGTTCGTCTTCAGGCAAGGTCGGTCTGATAATGTACGTACAATTATTTGGCCCAATCCAAGTGGTTATGTATTGATATGGATATGGTCTGATCGCTAATTTAGGCAAATCGTCTTCAGAAATATTTGGTTCATGGAGGACTACTCGAGCATCTAATGCCATAATTCGTTCTGGAGAAACCATCAAGGGGTTAATATCCAGCTCTTTAATCCATAAGTTGTCTGAAACAAGCCGGCTGAAGCGAACTAAAATCTGCTCCAAATTAGCTAGATCGATAGGTTTACGCCCTCGAACACCCTTCAAAGCTTTATATATTTTGGTTTCTTCCATCATGAGCCTTGCTAAAGTGCTATTTAATGGAGGAAGCCCTAAGGCTCGATCTTTAAAGACTTCTACAAGTTGCCCCCCTAATCCGAACAATAATACTGGGCCAAATTGAGGGTCAATGCTGCTGCCTAATATTAATTCATAACCATCGGTTTTAATCATTGGCTGAACTGTCACTCCGAGGAAATGCGGTG
>DHFN01000183.1 GCA_002402275.1 Anaerolineales bacterium UBA4823 | reverse complement strand
CAAGGACTTTGCCGCATTCGCTGCAAACTTCGACAACATCGTCCCAGACTTCGCCAGCTGTGAGGTGAAAGCCGCCGTGGTGCGTGGTGACGGTGTGTAGGCAGGTCTCTTGCTGGAGCAGCTCACTGAATTCTGCCAGGTCGATCCACTTGGGCTGGGTGCCGCTGCCATCACACAGGGGGCAGGGTTCATGCTGGATATATGGCTTGCCCTTGCTTCCCTGCACTTCGCCGACAGGCAGATAGGCTTCTCCTTTACAGCGCTCGCATTGGGTGAGGATATGGACTTTGATGGTCATATGACTTCTCCTTAAAACAAAAAATCCCGGCATTTCTGCCGGGTGGATGGGGTGGATATGGCGTATCACCTCCTTTCTGGGTTAAACAAAAAAGCCCACCGGGTGGGGTGGGCTGTGGCCTGAATGCTCAGGTAGCTATTATGTTTTTCGACCCCCCATGTTCACTTTGAGGCTAGTCGATGTATCTATATTATGGGCTCTCACGCGTATGGAGGTGAAAAAATTCCACTGTTGATGCAGTATCACTAATTGTTCACCTGATTTGAGACAAACAATGATGTATCGTTTTCACAGACGTAAATCTCTTATAGTGCCTTTGTAAAATCCGACATATATAATCCACTACGGCTTGCTCAAACTCCGTGTCCTGGAAATCGATTTCGAGCCACATATCATTATGTTCAGCATTAGAAGCAAATGTATACTTCTTCATGTGAAAATTTTGGAGCTCAAATGAAATGGTTGAAAGATTTATCCGACAATAGCGTTGGTTAGGTTTGGCATGCGATTGAATACTCGCACAGGTTGGATCATTGTGGATCGTCACATGAGGTACTGGATAGTTGATATAGGCTAAAAGCATTAGCACTCCAAATTAATCCCATACAATATCGGTACCCATGTACTTCTGGCTAAAGTAAATTTGCATAAACTTCTACTATAGCGTCGCAAACTTTTAGAATATCATCATCATTTACATATCTTCCCAAGGTCGCTCTAACTGTACATGAAGCAGCTTCTCTACTCAACCCAATCGCCTGCAAAACGTGTGATGGCTCAACCGCACCCGCATTACACGCTGAACCAGTCCCCATCATCACATCCGTGAGATTTAGAAGCAATGCATCCGCTTCCACTCCTAGAAAGGTGAGGCTACTCGTATTCGGCAATCTTTTTGCTTGTTGGGCGTTTATGACGAGCTCTGAAATTTCGTTCAAAAGCAGTGCTTCAAGATGATCCCTCAAGCTGGAAATTTTGATCATCTCCTCTGTGAGCACTTCCTTCGAAATTCGGGCTGCTTCACCAAATCCAACAATCCCAGGCACATTGGTTGTCCCAGATCTAAAACCATTCTCCTGTCCCCCTCCATACAACAATGGCTCCATGGGGACGCCCCGGATCCCATTTCGGATAAAAAGGGCTCCGATACCCTTTGGTCCATAAAGTTTGTGGGCACTCATTGACAGCAGATCGACACCTAACTCCTGTACGTCAACCGGTATCTTTCCCACAGCCTGTGCAGCATCACTGTGGACCAACGCCCCAAGTTGATGGGCAATTTCAGCGATTGCTTGGACTGACTGAATAGTTCCGATCTCGTTATTAGCTAAGTGGATAGACACAAGTAGAGTTTTTTCGTCGATAAACTCTTTAGATTGTTCAATACTCACTACACCTTGAGAATCAACATCCAGAAGAATGATCTCAAAGCCCTCTTCAGACAGTTTCTTGAGGGGGTTTAATATCGCTTTATGTTCAATCTTAGAAGAAACAATTCTATTTCTCGGATTGCTTGTGTTCAGACGAGCTAGACCGAGAAGAGTTTGATTGTTACTTTCAGTGGCGCCACTGGTAAAGACAATCTCGTAAGGCTCAGCACCGATTAGGCTTGATATGTGTTCTCTAGCTGTGTTAACAGCTTGGGCTGCTAGGCGGCCCTGGCGATGGAATCCATTGGATGGATTCCCGTAGATCTCGGAAAAGTAGGGAAGCATTTTCTCCAATACACGTGGATCGCAGGGAGTGGTAGCGTTGTAATCAAGGTAGATTGGTTTCTCTTCATGCATCAGGGTTTAATCTGGGAGAATTTCGTATTGAATATTGGCTTCGTATTGTCGGTATTCAGCGTCAAGCATTTGTAATTGACTCCAGATGTATTGTCTCAACATTCTAGCCGGCGATACACAATAATGCTCAAACTCTAAGTCGGTTACTTTTCCATGTGGGAATAGGATCTTTAATAGCCCGCTTGCAATTGATCGAACTGCATCCTCGTTGCGTTTGTATATTTTTCCACCAGTCAATTGAATTTTGCGAGTGCAGCGCTGATCATGTTCCAAATCGTTACGTAACGCTACGAGCGCGTCGCCGAAAAAATCTGATTTTAAACCAACGCTATTAGCAAAACATTCGCCACTTAGTTTGCGAATTCTCCAACCAGGGATCATGGCTTTGATCCGATCAAGAAAAGCAGTTTCTTGTAAAAAAGCAGGTAATTCTCTAACAAGAGGTTCAGAAATAGGCTGCTGTTGGCTATCCAAAGCAATGTTCGCTAGAAGAATCATACTGCAGTCACTGGCGGTCTCATGCAAACCGCCACGGGTCAACCTACCATTGGCTAAAAATCCTTTCAAGCCGCCAACAATTTCTTCTGGTCTTTCAAATTTCAGAGTTTGTACTTCGTCTAACACAACAACTGAATACCTGGCTAGAAGGCCCCATTGCCCGGTCATATTATTAACAAACAATACAGCAGGAGATATATTGCCTCCGCTGACTAATTTCACT
This sequence comes from Anaerolineales bacterium UBA4823, assembly GCA_002402275.1. Lineage (GTDB taxonomy): Bacteria > Chloroflexota > Anaerolineae > Anaerolineales > UBA4823 > UBA4823. Next base: position 634 of record DHFN01000183.1, on the reverse strand, counting down.
CTAGGGCTAACATTTTCGTAGATATAACTCTTTCCTGTCCCTTTTGGAGCAAGCTCAATCATATGCATATTCTTCTGCACCAATGGCAAAAGTCTACATAGCAGCAACATCTGCTCTTCCTCATTGAAGGCATCTGGGTTATACCCCATGGAAGTTAGGATCAGGGAACGCCATTCGTGTAATGTGAACTCTTGGCGAGCTTCCTTAAGTAGCTCAAGATTAACCGATGCCTGCATCGGTTTGAAACTCTCCAAAGTCACACCATCTTCTGTGTTCACAATTTGAACAACACCCCACATCCCTTGATTAAGAAGATCTGGATAACGCTGGACCATGGTGTCTCCGATGAAGGCATCTCCTATCCCTAGGAGACTCATTTTAGCAACTCGCTCTTGCCTTCGACGGGTAAGTTCTACTTCAACCTGGACTGGTGTAAGAACTTTTACTATCTCACCATCAAGCAGTCTGTTTTTAATAAGATTGGAGTCACCCGGACCAGGTATAAATTTGTTAGCCCATTGCTGGACTTTACTAGCATCTTCTGCAGTTAGGGGCCCATCACCTGGAGCTAATGTATCCAGGATCCATTCTCCAACATAGGCAGGGACGCCCCTTTTCTGTAATTGACTTCCGG
>DHFN01000171.1 GCA_002402275.1 Anaerolineales bacterium UBA4823 | reverse complement strand
TATCGAGCGAAGCGAGATATCTTAAAGATAATGAAAAGATTCCTCGCTTCGATCGGGGTGATAATCCTTTCTTTGTGACAATCTCTGACTCCAAAATATAGAGCATATTTAGCCCAAAAAAATTCCGCACCTTTCAATTTGTTAATTACCATTAACAATATTAATAATATATTGTATAATGTAAATCCCAATTAAAAATCCATAAAAAGGTGATTTGATTTGAACCTCACATTGATTATTTTCGTAACCATCGGACTAACCTTTGATTTTTTAAATGGATTTCATGATAGTGCTAATGTGGTGGCAACCGCAATTGCCTCCCGGGCGATCTCACCAAAAATTGCCCTAACCATTGCAGCCATTTCAAACCTTATTGGACCCTTTCTATTTGGGGTTGCTGTGGCTACGACAATTGGGAGCGAAGTGTTAGATCAGGAAGCGGTTACGATACCGGTTGCAATGTCGGCTCTGATTTCAGCGATTGTTTGGAATGTCCTCACCTGGTGGTTGGGTATTCCTTCGAGCTCAAGCCATGCATTAATTGGTGGATTTATAGGCGCAGCGATAATGGGTTATGGTACGAGTGTTATCCGAATGGAAGGTATGAACAAAGTATTGTTTGGTTTGTTTCTTTCTCCAGTTATTGGCTTGAGTGTGGGTTGGTTGATCATGAAAATAACTATGGAGATTGGTAAGAACATTTCACCCAGAATTAACAGTTTTTTTAGGTACTCCCAATGGTTCACCACGATACTTTTAGGTTTGAGCCATGGAACCAACGACGCCCAAAAAACCATGGGGATTTTAACCCTAGGGTTAGTGGCATTTGGCGTGATTCCTTCATTTCATGTACCATTTTGGGTGATTGCGGCTTGTGCATTGTCCATTGGTCTGGGCAGCGCATTAGGTGGATGGCGCTTAATTCGGACAATGGGTGGAAAATTTTTTCGTATCCGTCCAATTCATGCTTTCTCATCCCAAATTGCCAGTACCGCAGTGATCCTGTCCTCAGCATTACTTGGCTCACCAGTTAGCACAACCCAGGTGATTAGCTCGACTATTTTGGGGGCTGGTACGGCTGAACGAATTCAAAAAGTGCGTTGGGGCGTTGCCGGACAGATTGTCATGGCCTGGATATTCACCATTCCAGCCACGGGTGCTCTTGGTGCTCTGTTCTATTTGCTATTGAATCGGATCTTATAACGAAAAGGAAGAAGATAGAATGAAAAAAAATACCCCTCTTTGGAAAAAGATTTCTTTCAAGAATCTCTTTCGGCAAAGCCCTAACCGCTTTGTTGAACTGCTTTGCCAACAGGCAGCCCTGACCGAAGATGGCATGCGAGCTTTGGTTGATTATTTTGACAACCCCGATAAACCGCACGCTGAAGCTGTTGCTAAAATTGAGGAAACAGCGGATGAAATCCGCCGGATTTTGATTGATGAATTGAATCGCACTTTTGTCACGCCCTTCGATCGGGAAGATATCCATGCCTTATCCAGGGCAATTGACGATATGCTCGATTATGGTTATTCCACGACTGTGGAAATGGAAATATTAGAAGTCACGCCAAATGATTATATGCGCCAGATCGGGCAGCTTTTACTTAAGATGGCAGATGAGATTCATAAAGGAGTTGAGCGGCTCTCCGATCATCTCGGAGTCGCTCAAAGCCACGCTGTACGCGCCAAACAATTGGAAAACCGGGTTGAGAATCTCTACCGGGAAGCACTGGCGGCTTTATTTCATCAGCCTAAAGATTCAGACCACATCGTCGAAATGCTCAAGTATCGGGAAACTTATCGCCACCTCTCCAATGCTTCCGATCGGGGAGATGAAGCTGCTAACATCCTCTCTGATATTGTGGTAAAAATGGGGTAATCGGACAAGATGAACCGGATGCGGTGATCGCTTCCTACCTGCCCCAAAAGGCGATGACCAGTAATCCCAAGGTTATAATGGAAGAGCCGGTTAGTCGAATGCCGATCCCTTTCTCTTTATAAATAGCAAAAGCTAAAATGGCACCAATGACTATGCTGAATTGGCGAAAGGCTACGATATAGCTTGCATAGGGGCTGAGCTGGTAAGCCCATAAAATGAGCCAATATGCAGCAAAGCTCAATATGGCTGCGGGAATCGCTAATTTCCAGCCCGAGGACGAGTTCTCTGAAGGGTTTTGAGGGGGAGAGAAAAATTTCAATAAAAGCAAATAAGGCAAAAGAGAAATCGAAAAATACATGTATCCATAACGAGCTGCGGTAGCTGGTCCTGGTTGGACAACCTCTGCAGCGATTTTATCCAAATAAGTATAGCCAACTGTGCCAGCAGCGGTTAAGATCATCAATATACTGGTGCGATTAAAATAATTGCGCCAATTAAACGAACGAAAGGATACTTGGGGGACCAGAAAGCAACCAAGGGCAACTAGAAGGAGCCCTATCCAACCCCAAAATGTTAGATAACGTCCGCGTAGTGTATCAATCATCGCAACAAATAAAACAGGCAAGGCTCGGGCAACTGGATAAACAACGGTAAAGTCCGAGGACTCATATGACTTAGCCAGAAAGAACAAATACAAACTAGCTGAAAAACCTGAGCCAATTACACAAAGCCATGCTGTGGAAGTGAGGGAATGGGTGTGAATTTCACTGATTACCGCTGGGAAAAACCCTGCTAAAAAGATAAAGATCAGCATTCGCTTGAAAAAAAGGCTTTCCGATCTGTCGTAGCGAGCGAGTAAATTCCAACCAGCGTGCATGAA
>DHFN01000048.1:16484-20690 GCA_002402275.1 Anaerolineales bacterium UBA4823 | reverse complement strand
TCTCAATATTTTCCAAGCGGTTATTCCTTTCAACCCTCTGGAGTTAGCAAGCTTGCTTGCGGTTCTGCTGAAGCAAGCTTCAGCACTCCAAACTCCAGAGTGAGCCAGCTGGCTTGCGGTTTTGTGGAAGCAAGCTTCCACACTCCAAACTCTGGAGTCAGCAAGCTTGCTTGCGGTTCCAAACAATCCTTCCTCATGGTTTAACAAATTGATTTGTATACGCTTTCGATAAATCCATAGGCTGGGTCAATAATCCCATATCCATTAACACCTTCTGCATATTCTCCCAAGCTTGCGGGTTTGAAATGCCCGGTTGTTTGGCACGCCAGAATTCCATTGAAGCGCGCAAAACATCCCGTTGAACTCGCTCATCGCTCTGGGATAACCCTTCCACATAATTGATACAGATTTGATATGCATCATCAGGTTTCGCCAAAACAAATGCGATTCCACGCAGAAAAGCCCGATTCATAGCTTCGATAAGTTTGGGATTTTGTGAGATCGTTTGTTCATTGGTCAATAGCCCGTTCGATGCCAGTTCAACATAGTCAGCAACACGCAGCTCATCTACTGTGTACCCTTTTGCTTTCAATTGAATCGGTTCGTTATTCACATAGATGACTACGGCTTGATCCTGCCCGGAAACTAATGCTTCCACCTGGTTGTATCCGATGGAATCGAGGGTCACATCAGATTCACTAAGCCCACCCGCATTAAGCAAAGCGCGTAAGCCGATATAACTGGCGCCAAATAAGCCTGGTAATCCAATCTTTTTACCTTTCAAGTCAGCTGGGGTTTTGATATTCTGGTCCGGAAAAGCAACTATCCCGACTGGATAGCCTTGCCACCAAGCCATGACATACGTTACAGGTAATCCCTGGGCACGGGCTAATAATACCTGTTCACCTGATCCCAATGAGAATTGCAGATCATTTGCTCCAACTAGTGCTATGGCATCGGTTTCGTATCTATAATCGAACTCAATAGCAATATTCTCATCACGGAAATAACCCAAGTCAACGGCGGCATAAAGAGGCGCAAATTGGACATTGGGAATGTAAGTCATCGGCAATCGAATATTGGTTACACTGGGTGGCGATTTTTTAGTGACGATCGGATTATCGTTTTTCGTTGTCGAACAAGAAATTAAATAGATTGCAAAAACCAGCACTAGGAGAATAAGAACGATTTGTTTTTTGGATTTCATAATTGTATACCTCGTTGTAAATTAATCTCATCCTCAGGTCTTTGTGACCAGGAAAGCAAGCGTGATTCAGCATAAAGAACCAGTCCATATAAACTCATCGCCAGCAAGATCAAAGTGAACACCGCTACAAATACAAGGGCAGTATCATATCTGCCACGCGCGGAATTGATTAAAAACCCCAATCCACTATCGGAACCGACAAATTCACCTACCACAGCCCCAATCACCGATAAGGTAGCGCCAATCCTCAATCCACCTAAAAAAACCGGTAAAGCAGCAGGGATTTCCAAATCACAAATCATTTGCCAGCGGTTTGCTTTCAAAGAACGCATCAGGTCTTTTAAATCTTCAGATACTGACCGTAAACCAACAATGGTATTGATCAATACCGGGAAAAATACAATCAAAGAACAAATCAGGATTTTGGAAAACATTCCTGGTCCAAACCAGATCACCAACAATGGTGCAATCGCAACTATTGGAACAGATTGACTTGCAACGATATAGGGGGCAAGGATACGCTCGATCCATTTGGACTTTGCCAGAAAATACCCTAACACTGTGGCTACACTCACCCCAATCAGTAACCCACTGAGAACTTCTGATAGAGTTATAAGCGTATTGCGCTGCAGGATGCCTGTACCCCAGACTTCGATAAATCTTTGCCAAACTAATACCGGTGAAGGCAGAATGAAGGAAGGTGGCTGCCACCAGTCTGTAGCCAATTGCCAGATTACGACCGCCATTACCAAGGTCAGGAAAAGCCCTAAGGGAGGAGCGGATTTCAGCTTACGTTTTTGAGGGAACTGTTTATGTAACTGAACCAAATCCATAGTCTTTTCTTCTTAAACAAAAAACCCGAATCGAGATGATTCGGGGCAAAATTTCACTTTCCTGTTCAGTAAATTTGCTTAAGAAAAGCCCGAAAACCATCTGGTTTTCGGGGCTTATAGCATTTTACTGATTGGAATTTCATACCCTTTGCATTGGTCATTGACCAGCGCGCCAGGTTGATTTCCTTCTTTCATCCGGACTATACCGTCGGCTTCGGAATCTCACCGAATCATGCACTTACTGTGCTTGCGGGCTTTACCGCCGATCGGGAATTGGTATGGTTACCGCACCCTGCCCCGAAGGTAGACATGCCACTGAATGGCTTTGTCCTATTAATTATTGATATTATAAATAGTTCCAATTAAAAGGTCAATGTGAAAAATGTCACCTATTCAATAAACATCCTTCGTAAGAGCAATTGTCTTATTTCAAAGAAATTTTCCTTGAAACTTGATAAGGGTTGGGTATAATTTACTGTTTTTCAATCGGATGGGCTCGGAAGTACTTGATATACTTTGCAGCATATGAATCGCGGCCCATCAACAAATCACATCCTTTAATAAAAGCAGTATATTTAGTCGGATCGGTAATAGCACAACTAGCGCCGGCATGAATAGCTAATCCCAAAAAGGCAGTGTTCAAAGTATCCCGATCCGGTAAGCCGAATGAAACATTGCTGGCACCCAGGTTGATGTTCACACCAAAGTTTTTTCGAACAAGCTCGATCGTTTTTAGAGTAACTGCTGCAGCGCTGCTATCTGCGCCAACGGTCAGCACTAATGCATCTATCACCACGTCCTCAGCAGGAATACCTAACCTAGCTGCCCGCTCTAGAATTTTTTCAGCGATAGCACACCGTACCTCAGGATCATTCGGAATACCATTTTCATCCATCACCAACCCAATTACTGCGGCACCGTACTCTTTGACCAAAGGTAAGACATTGTTAAGGGAAAGTTCTTCGCCATTTACAGAATTGATCAATACCCTACCCGGGGCTACTTTTAAAGCAGCCTCTAAAGCTTGCGGATTGGGAGTATCAATACAAATTGGTAAATCAAATTCCTCTGCCACCATTTTTACAACTTGAGGTAACACCGATACATCATCTAAACCAGGCACCCCAACGTTGATATCCAAAACATCCGCTCCACCAGCGATTTGTTTGGTAGCTAAATCTCGGACATAATCGAAGTTTCCTTCCTGCAAAGCCGCAGCTAATTTTTTTCGTCCGGTGGGATTGATTTTTTCACCAATAATTGTAAAAGCTCCATTTGGGTCAATTTTAACGGTTTTTGTTTTACTGCGCAGTATGGTTTGCATAATTATTCTCCATCACATAGAATTCAGAACTTTTCTCTAATCGATTTAACCATAAAATAAAGACTAATGGAAGTGTATTATTGCATAACTCTATAATTATTTTTACCCAATCGCAAAGCTGGTCTGCCCATAAATTAGGTCTCTCCGTCGAGCGATATTTACAGCTTTATTTGCCATATGGGGAAGGGCACGTGAAAATTGAAATCCAGCTTCTGTGAATATTCTTTCGGCATTTGGATTGGCAGCTGGGGCGATCACACTCACTTCATTATCAAAATGGAATACGAAAGCAGCTTCCATGAGTTCCCCAGCATCTTCCGGTGTAAGAGCAGCCCAGGGACCTATACGGCTAGGGAGAGCAAGCAGATAACCACTAATCTCTCCTTTTGAATTATGTTTAAATAAGAAACGCTCCTTGAAGTCATCCCAATACGCTTGAAAAACCCTTAAGCGGTTTGAGCCGAATAACGGGGCATCAAATTCAGCCAATTCCTTCAAATCTCTCGAAGAGACTAGATCAATAGCCGGGCAAGGATGAGAAATGACTGAAGGTTGAAGATTGACATATTGACAGGCTTGATCAACGGGTTTGAATCCGTAGTGCTGATATAAGGCTGCGCCAGACTCCGTTGCATCTAACAACGCGAGGTCACACTTGTACTCGTTGATCCGGGCAAGGATTGATTCAAAAATTTTTCGCCCAATTCCGTGTCTTTGCATCTGAGGAAGTACCACCATCATCCCGATATACGCAAAATGATCATAAATAACCGAGCCACCCAACCCGACAGGCTGATCATTCTGGCAAGCAAATATCCAGCCATCGGGTTGAATCTTTAGTA
>DHFN01000048.1:11251-16364 GCA_002402275.1 Anaerolineales bacterium UBA4823 | reverse complement strand
ATAATTGACAATTCTGTTTCCTGAAGGTAAAATGAGAGAAATTTTCAAGGAGATCTGCTATGCGTGAACGACGGATATTATTAGCGATAATCATTTTTCAATTCGTTCCAATGCTACTTTATCCTCCAAAAATGTTACAAGCCGGTTTAGGGATTATTGGAGTTGTACTCCTATTTTTCGCATTGCTTGGTTATGGGTTATGGCGTGGGCAGGTTTGGGCTTATTCCATGAGTATATTCTTGCAAGGTTTGAACATCATCGTTCGCATCATGATGATTTTCCAAGCTGCCTACAACCGTCAAACGGGGTGGGATCTCCAAAATATTGTTTTCTATTTTATAGCTATGCTCATTTCAGGATGGATCATGCTCCGGCTAGATAAACCAGATTTGCGTTCCCTCATTGCGGAATAATAGAAGACCGCTGATTTTTCGAAAAATCAGCGGTCTTTCTTCTTAATTATTAAACCGATTATTAATGTGCCCCAAGATAAGCATGTGCAACTTGAGGATTATTTATTAATTCTGTACATTCACCCGAAATGGCTACCTTACCAGTTTCCAATACATAACCGCGATGGGCAACCGAAAGAGCCATCTGAGCATTTTGTTCTACCAATAAGATGCTAGTGCCTTGAGAATTGATATCCTGAATGATATTAAAGATTTCTTCAACTAGGATTGGGGAGAGCCCCATTGAGGGCTCATCAAGCAGCAAAAGGTGGGGACGAGACATGAGAGCTCTTCCAATTGCCAGCATTTGTTGCTCTCCACCAGAAAGGGTTCCACCCAATTGATTCTGTCGTTCTTTTAATCTGGGAAAATGTTGAAAAACGATTTCTAAACTATCGTTGATATCCTTTTTGTTCTTTTGAGTATAGGCGCCCATTTCCAAATTTTCGAGAACGGTAAGGGTTGCAAAAATCTTTCGACCTTCAGGAGCTTGACAAATCCCAAATCGGACAATTTCTTCGGCGGGAGTTAAGGTAATATCCTTCTCATTGAAAAATATTTTGCCACTCCGTGGGCGTAATATTCCCGAAACAGTATTGAGGGTAGTTGATTTTCCCGCTCCGTTTGCCCCAATTAAGGTGACAATTTCCCCTTGGTTGATAGAGAAGCTAATGCCTTGTAGGGCATGAATAGCACCATAAAAAACATTTAATTCTTTGACATTAAGCAACATGGCTGCGTTTCTCCCTCAGTTGCTGAGATATTGCGGCGGCACCGCGTCCGAGATATGCTTCGATTACTTTCTCATCATTTTGAATCACCTCAGGTGTTCCCCGAGCAATCACCTCGCCAAAATCCATCACGGTGATCCTTTCACAAATACCCATCACCACCCGCATTTGGTGTTCAATGAGTAAAATCGTTAAATTGAAGCGCTCGCGGATGAAATGGATTAGGTCCATAAGCTCAGCCACTTCTTTGGGGTTCATACCAGCAGCCGGTTCATCGAGTAAGAGTAGTTCTGGTGAAGCTGCCAACGCACGGGCAATTTCTAAACGTCTTTGCTCACCATAAGGTAGGTTTTTAGCGATTTCACCCTGACGAGTGTGCATGTTGAAGACACTTAAAAATTCTTGTGCTTTTTCAGTTAGAGCCTTCTCTTGCTGATCATAGCGCCTATTATGCAGAATGGCATCTACCATACTATAACCGGCATGAATATGATATGCAATACGCACATTGTCGAGTACGGTGAGATTGGGGAAAAGGCGAATATTCTGGAAGGTTCGAGCAATTCCCATTTGGGTGATTTCATGGGGTTGAAATCCCATTAGGTTAGTGTTTTTAAATCGAATGATGCCACGAGTTGGGACATAGATACCCGTTATGAGATTGAAAATGGTCGTTTTTCCGGCACCATTCGGTCCGATCAAACCAACCAGTTCACCGGGATAGATCTCCATATCAAAATTATTTACCGCTTTTAAACCGCCAAATTCCTTGGTTAATCCCTTGATTTCTAACATAGTTTGTAAGGTTGGGTCAGGTTGATCGGTCATATCTATGCTCCATCCCCAGGGATTTCATTCACCGTCTCGGTTGGTTTAGCTGAGTTTCGGGGTTGAAAAATTGGTGGTAGAATTTGGCGCAGGTAAGGGAATTCGAATGTTCCAAATAAACCTTGCGGGCGTAAAAGCATCAAAACCAACAAAAGTAATGGATAGATCACATAACGCCAGGTTTCAAATCCTTGTGGAAGCACTAGTCGTAGTAAACCTTCCAGCACAAGCGCCCAAGTGAAAGCTGCAGCAACCGTGCCGGTGACGCTTCCTAAACCACCAAAAACTATAATGATCATTGGGTCAAAGGTTTTAATAAAACTAAACGTATTCGGGTGTAAAAATCCATTGACATGGGCGTATAAAGCTCCCGCTAAACCAGCAAAGAAACTCCCTAGCACGAAGGTAATCGTCTTTTGTTGAGAAATATTAATGCCCATTGCTTTGGCTGCAATTTCGTCTTCTCGTACGGAGATAATTGCCCGTCCATGAGTGGAATGCAAAAGGTTTCGGGTAACGATGATCACTATGACCAAGAAAATCGACACCCAAATCCAAGATGTCATCTTTGGGATGCCAATCATCCCTCGGGCACCTTTCATCTCCTCAAATCCTAACAAAGTATCCGAGTTATCCAGGAGTACCTTCACAATTATAGAAAATCCCAAAGTAGCAATCCCAAAATAGTCTGAACCCAAAGTGAGTACCGGAAAGCCAAAAATATAACTCACTTCAGCTGCAACCCCACCGCCTAACAATACTGCAAAGAAAAACACAATTTGCGATGCGATATTGAGAGGCAAAAGGTTGAGCAAATTGGTTATGGGGTTGATTAAATAGCGACCGATAAAGATCGCAATCACTGCAGCCATTAATAAGCCGATAATATAAAGAGTAAATCCTGAGAGAGTGTCCAACCCCCTCAAGCGTGACATAAGTTTAGAAACCAGAATGAAAGCTAGGGCGACCAGAAGGACAACCAATAAGACAACTACTAACCCCGATGCACTGTGTAATTGTGTCCAACGGTAAGTAATATCCGCACCCGCATATGCCCCAATAGCATAGAACCCCCACTGTCCCAGTGAAAATTGACCATTGAAACCATAGATGAGGTTTAAACCCAAGCAGATAATGGACATCACCGCGCCAATTTTTAATAAGGTTACCCAAAAATTACTCAAGATCCCAACACTGGACAAAACTTGCACCAAGACCAAGAGCCCGATAAAGGGAACCCAAAAAGCTAATGTACTCCGCTGTATTTTCATTGTCATTCCTCCATCAAGCTTTCTCAGCCTCAGGTTCTCCAAATATACCAGTGGGTCGAATAAGGAGCACTAAAATTAGGATAGAAAAAGATATCGCATCCCGCATAGGGGTAGAAATATAGCCTGCCGCGAGGACTTCAGCTTGTCCCATGATCAATGCTCCCACAAAGGCTCCAGGAATGCTCCCGATTCCGCCTAAAACTGCCGCGATAAATGCCTTCAAGCCAGGAATCATCCCCATCCAGAAAAACACTGACGGATAGGCGGTCGCATATAGGACACCCCCTGCACCAGCTAATGCTGCACCAATTGCAAAAGTGATCGAAATGATTCCATCTACATTGATTCCCATCAATCGTGAGGTGGCTTTATCGTAAGAACTGGCGCGCATGGCTTTACCTACCTTCGTTCTTTGCACAATATAAGTTAGCGCCAGCACCAAAATTATCGTGACTAAAACAATGATCAGCAAGATGTTGGAGAAAATGACGCTCCCTTGGGGGGGTGCTTTTCCGGCTTGTAATTGATGAACTCCATTATTAACATACCAGGTGACGATATCAAAGGGCCTCTTGTAAGGAATGAAGTTGGGAGTAAACACAAATGGCAGAGCTCCAAAATATTCAAGGAAAAAGGACATCCCGATCGCGGTAATCAATGCAGAAATACGAGGTGCATTTCGCAAGGGTTTATAGGCGATTTTCTCAATGACCATAGCTAGTATTGCACAAACGATCATAGAGAGCAAAATGACCGTAATTGTGCCAATCGTCAAGGATAAATATAAAGGTATCCCTGGAAAAACAGCCGATGGCCATTGCTGAAGGTGAAAAACCCCTACGGCGAAATAACTGACCATAGCACCGACCATGAATACATCGCCATGTGCAAAATTGATCAAGCGCACAATGCCATAGACCATGGTATATCCTAGGGCAATTAATGCATAGACAAAGCCAAGTTGAAGACCATTAATAATTTGTTGAATAAATAATTGCGGATTGTAAATTGCTTTTGAACCGATCCCCCAAATGGCTAGTAAAGCAATCATAACCAAGAACAGCTTACCAATCCATTTGCCCTTAATTATGCGGTCTTTGAAATTCAAGCGTTCATGTTCCATTTGAAATGTCCTGAGCAGACAAGATAAAGGGGACGGTTTTACCGTCCCCTTTTGAACTTATTCAATGCTTAAGGAGCTACAGTGGTGATGTAGACAACCTTACCATCTTTTACCTGCAGGATAACCGCAGATTTAATGGGGTCATGGAATTGATCAAACGTAAGGGTACCAGAAACACCGTCCCATTTAAGGGCTGCTAAGGCGTCTTTCACCTTATCAGGATCATCTACGCCGGCATTCTGAATAGCAGCTAACAACATATTGGTTGCATCGTAAGAAAGGGTAGCAAATGAATCGGGTACGGAATTGTAAGCAGCTTGATAATTCTTGACCCATTCCTGAACGATCGGTCGGGTGTCATCCGATGAATAGTGGTTAGTAAAGTAGCCACCATCCGAAGCAGTCTTATCCAGGTCAGCTGAATCCCATCCATCCCCGCCCATGAATGTCGCAGTGATCCCTTTTTCTTTTGCCTGAGCTGTCACCAGGTTGATGATGTTGTAGTAATCAGGCAAATAAACAATGTCAGGTTGTGCCTCGGACACTTTGGCAAGAATCGCCGAGAAATCGGTGTCTTGTGAAGTATAGGTCTCTTTCCCTACCACTTGCCCACCTCCATCGGTGAAGGCTTTCTCAAAGGCTTCGGCTAAACCGCGCACATAGTCATTCCCTTGGTCATACAAGACAAAAGCCTTGGTGGCTTTTAAG
>DHFN01000048.1:0-11245 GCA_002402275.1 Anaerolineales bacterium UBA4823 | reverse complement strand
CTGCCATCGGCATTCAAGGTTAACTGCGCATTGGTCGAGGTAGGACTAATTTGAACCACATGCTTTTGCTCGGTGATTTCAGAAACTGGGATTGAGGCTTTAGAACAAACTTCCCCAACGATATATTTGACGCCATCCTGATCAATGACCTTATTGGCAGCATTTACGGCTGGGTCAGCTTCACATTGGCTGTCTTCCACAATCGCCTCAACCTGCATCCCTAAAACGCCGCCCTTATCATTCCATTCCTTGATCGCCAAGGATGCACCATTCTTAACAGAAATGCCAAAGGTTGGAACTGAACCGCTCAAGGGAGCTAAGACTGCGATCTTCAACGTTCCCGCAGCTGCTTCCGTAGCGGCTGGCGCTTCAGTCGCCGCAGGAGCTTCGGTCACTACTGGAGCTTCAGTCGCCACAGGGGCTTCTGTCGCTGGTGCAGCAGTCGGTTGGCTGGCACAGGCACCTAATACTAAGCTGGCAACAATGACCAGTGTCGTAACTAACAACATTTTCTTAGACATCTTCATACTCCTCCAAAATAAAAATTTTTTTATTAGTGTGTAGTCGGGCTGACTTATTGAGTGTCAATTGCTTAACCGCCACCTCCTTCCTCACTTTTGTGTCAAATCAATTAACTAAATTCTCGATTTTTATTTATGCACACAAAATGCCTTCCTTTTTCTTCCATATTGATAAAGGTGCATTTAAGTGGATATTTTATCAATAAGGGTTTGATTTGGCAAGGTCAAGTAAATACAGACATTAACAGCAAATATCGCGCCCGATAATCAACCATAATTTAGTCTAGTTTATCACTCGACTAAATTAGCATTCTTAGTAATTAAAGAAAGGGAGCGAATAAACTCGCTCCCTTTTGAGAATTTCAAGTGCTTATGGGGCAACAGTGTCTAAATAGATAACTTTGCCATCTTTTACCTGCAGAATAGCCGCAGACTTAATTGGGTTATGGAACTGGTCAAAGGTAAGTGTACCCGTGACACCTTCCCATTTAATTACAGCTAAAGCATCTTTTACCTTATCAGGATCATCTACCCCGGCATTCTGAATAGCAGCTAATAACATATTGGTTGCATCATAAGTAAGAGTACCTTGTGCATCCGGTACGTAACCATAGGCAGTTTGGTAATTCTTGACCCATTCCTGAACGATCGGTCGGGTGTCATCTGGCGAATAGTGGTTAGTAAAGTAGCCACCATCCGCAGCAGTCTTATCTAGGTCAGCTGAATCCCAACCATCTCCACCTACAAACGGAGCGGTGATTCCTTTTTCTTTCGCCTGGGCGGTTACTAGGTTAACGATATTGTAATAATCTGGTAAATAAACGATGTCGGGTTGGGCTTCAGCCACTTTGGCAAGAATTGCCGAGAAATCGGTGTCTTGTGAAGTATAGGTCTCTTTGCCCACCACTTGTCCACCTCCTTCGGTGAAGGCTTTTTCAAAAGCTTCGGCTAACCCACGCACATAGTCATTCCCTTGATCATATAAAATGAATGCCTTGGTAGCTTTCAAGTTATTAAGGACAAATTTCGCTCCGACTGTACCCTGGAAGGGGTCAATGAAGCAAGCTCGGAAGACATACTGCTTGGTACTTCCATCAGGATTCAAGGTCAACTGAGCATTGGTCGCGCCCATGCTGATCTGAACGATATGCTTTTGTTCAGCAATCTCGGACATTGGAATAGAAGCTTTTGAGCACATCTCTCCCACAACGAATTTGACCCCATCCTGATCAATGACCTTATTCATGGCATTCACCGCTGGGTCAGCTTCACATTGGGAGTCTTCCACAATCATCTCAACCTGTCTACCTAATACGCCACCCTTCTCGTTCCATTCCTTGATCGCCAACATTGCAGCATTACGAGCAGACGTTCCAAAGGTTGGAACCGCACCACTCAAGGGAGCTAAGAGGGCGATCTTCAACGTTCCCGCTGCTGCTTCAGTCGCTGCTGGAGCTTCAGTGGCGACCGGGGCTTCTGTTGCAACCGGTGCTTCGGTCGCCATAGGGGCTTCCGTCGCCGGCGCAGCGGTCGGTTGGCTTGCACAGGCACCTAATATCAGGCTAGCGACGATGACCAGTGTTGTGACTAACAACATTTTTTTTGACATCTTCAAACTCCTCCAAAATAAATTTGTTTGTTTATTAATGATTACCTGGTTCGCTCTGTTGGGTGTCAATTTTTTACAGCCACCTCCTTCCAGATTTTTGTGCCAATTTAAATTAATAAAATTCCTGGATTTATCTTACTCCGTGCATGATACACCCCCCGACAAAGATGAATATAAAATCGGCACTTTGAACACGGATTTTATCAATAAGATTAAATTTTGGCAAGGTTAGAATGAAACCAGTTATGATATTGGTTTTAAAACCTTCCCTCATTAAATTTGACTTGAGGTACAATCGAAATTGATATAGATATTTGGAGATTCAAATTGAAAAAATATTTCCGGGATTACACTTCCCTGTTCATTTTAACCGCAGCGGTGGTTGGATTAGATCAATGGACGAAAGAATTAGTGCGCACTCGTTTACAACTCGGCGAAATTTGGTCACCGATTGCATCCTTGACCCCTTACATCCGAGTGGTGCATTGGAAAAATTCTGGGGCTGCCTTTGGCATATTGCAAGAGTTCGGAGGAATCTTTACAATTCTGGCTCTGATTGTAGCAATAGTGATCATTCTTTATTTTCCTCAAATTCCAAGGCAGGATAAATTTCTCCGGTTAGCGCTCGGATTACAATTGGGTGGAGCACTCGGAAATTTGATCGACCGGCTTAGCCAAGGTTATGTAACCGATTTCATCTCAGTAGGATCCTTCCCCGTTTTTAATATCGCCGATTCAAGCATAACGATCGGGGTCGTATTATTGTTATTAGGGGTTTGGTTGACTGACTGGCATGAACAAAAACAAACTCAACCCAGCGAAAATGAAACTTCCAATCCCTCCGACCATTCCGAAACCCCTCTCCAGGAAAAATAAGGTGCCAGAGCAAGAAATTAATTTTATCTGTAATGGGAATTCATCAGAACGCTTAGATAAAATTTTAGCCACGCAGTATCCCAATCTCTCTCGTACCCGTTGGCAGGATTTAATCAAAGAAGGTTTTATATTCAAAAACGGTAAACCAACATTTAAACCGGGTGAGATTCTTCAACCCGGGGACGTCATCAAAGCCATTATTCCACCCCCCCAACCCACCCAACTTCAACCCGAATCGATCCCTCTAGATATCCTTTATGAAGATGAGAATCTCATCGTGGTCAATAAGCCAGCTGGAATGGTCGTTCATCCAGCAGCCGGACATCAGCACGGCACATTGGTGCAGGCAGTTTTAGCCCACGCCCCCCAAATTCATGGAATAGGAGGAGAACAACGTCCAGGAGTAGTGCATCGTTTGGACAAGGACACCTCAGGGATCATCCTCCTGGCGAAGAATGAAACCGCCCATCGCTGGCTTCAAGAACAGTTTCGTACTCACCAAGCTTGCAAAATTTATCTCACATTGGTGGATGGAAAACCACCCAGCCCCAGCGGACGGATCGAAGCCGCGATTGGGCGATCCTCTCAACAAAGGAAACAAATGGCGGTTGTGCTACCAGCAAAAGGACGCCTCGCCCAAAGTGAGTATAAAGTGATCGAATCATTTCCTCAGCACACTTTGCTCGAAGTTCACCCTATTACTGGGCGGACCCATCAGATTCGGCTGCATTTAAAATTTATCGGTTGCCCAGTGGTAGGCGATACAATTTATGGAAAGAAAATCCCTAGTTTACCGATAAAGCGCCAGTTCTTACATGCTGCCCATTTATCCATCCGCCTACCCGGTGATAAAATTCCCCGCAATTTCGAAGCCCCTTTACCCGATGAATTGAATCAAATCTTAGAATTATGCCGTAATTTTGGAGGATAGATTATGAAACTCATTGACTTACGTTCCGATACAGTCACTCATCCCACTCCAGCTATGCGTGAAGCCATGGCAAAAGCGGTTGTCGGAGATGATGTCTACGATGAAGATCCAACCGTTAATCAGCTTCAGGAAATGGCAGCAAACCTATTGGGAAAGGAAGCCGGATTGTTTGTCCCCTCTGGCACAATGGGGAATCTTGCCTCGATCTTAGCTCATTGTGGCAGGGGCGATGAGGTCATTTTAGGGAACAAAGCCCACACCGTGATTTATGAAGCCGGAGGAATATCTGCGCTAGGCGGCATTCATTCCCGCCAGCTTCCCAATCAAAAAGATGGTACGATTTCCTTAGAAGACCTCCAAGCTGCAATTCGACCAGAGGATGTCCATCAACCCCCAACCCGCCTGATTGGGTTGGAGAATACCCATAATCGGTGCGGCGGAGTTGCACTTAGCCCTGAATACGGTCGGGCAGTACGAGCATTGGCTGATCAACATAATCTCTTGTTGCATCTTGATGGTGCTCGTATCTTTAACGCGGCTGTTGCCCAAGGAGTGAGCGCAAAAGTGCTGGCTGAACCGTTTGATTCGGTCACTTTTTGTTTAAGTAAAGGATTGTGCGCTCCGATTGGGGCAGTAATTGTGGGCAATCATGCTTTTATCAATCGAGCAAAAAGAATTCGTAAACAGTTGGGTGGGGGTATGCGTCAAGTAGGGATTGTAGCCGCAGCAGGAATTGTGGCACTTGAGACCATGATTGATCGCCTCGCCGAAGATCATGCCCGAGCAAAGCAGTTAGCCAAAGAACTTGCGCGAATTCCCGGGATAGTCCTCGATCCTGGTACACCTTATACCAATATGCTATTTTTTAATCTCAGTCCAGATTTTCCTCGTCCCGCCAGGTGGGTTATTGAAAAACTCAAAGATAAAAATGTTCTGGTTGGGGATGATGGTGAACGGCGCTTCCGCTTAGTTACCCATTATTGGATCGAAGAGGGTGATATTGCAGAAGCAGTCAGGATCTTTAAAGAAATCATGGCACAATAAATGGCATAATCAGTATATTTACAATATTAAATAAAATAGATAAATACTAGTCTGGGATTCCTTGAAGAACCAATAAGTCACATTTGCAACGTGACATCTTCATAGGATAAGGTCAGGATGCGCGTGTGAATCCCGTTTGCAACGTGACATCTTCATGAAATTGTGCCAAGAGATGTTTGTCAACCCGAGCGAACCGAGGAGTCTTTTGATGAACGTGAAGATATCCCGCTTGGCTCGATATGACAATATTCGTTTTGAAGTAAGCGATGATATAATTATTTTGATTTGGGCTGGGCGACTTAAACATAAATCAATCAAAAATTTTCATCTCCCAGACCTTTCATGACTGAGCCCTATAATAACAAAACAACAACCAGTTCCACCCAGAAACAAAGTAACAAAATGACGAATG
The DNA here is from genome assembly GCA_002402275.1 of Anaerolineales bacterium UBA4823. Lineage (GTDB taxonomy): Bacteria > Chloroflexota > Anaerolineae > Anaerolineales > UBA4823 > UBA4823. Next base: position 5,852 of record DHFN01000048.1, on the reverse strand, counting down.
AATGGATAACCATTGATCAAATAAAGGATGCCGCGCAATTTGTTCGGTTGAATTCCTCCACTGAACCCCAAGTTGGAATTGTGCTTGGTTCCGGCTTAGGGGAAATTGCCGAATCCGTTGAAAACCCAACCGTGATTCCCTATAGCAATATTCCTCATTGGCCCACCTCTACTGTTCAGGGACACCTGGGGCGTTTAGTCATTGGCTACTTAGAAAATCGAGCAGTTTTGATTATGCAAGGTCGAGTTCACTATTACGAGGGCTATAGTATGGCACAAGTGGCTTTTCCGGTGCGAGTTATGCAGATGTTAGGGATAAAGTCATTAATCCTCACCAATGCCGCGGGGGCGGTGAACCCAGCATATCAGCCTGGCGATTTAATGCTGATCACCGACCATATCAATCTTATTGGAATGGCGGGTCTCAATCCACTTCGAGGAGCCAACTTAGATGAAATTGGTCCGCGTTTCCCTGATATGAGTCAGGCTTATGACCGTGAATATATCCGCTTTGCCCGCCTAGCAGCTGGAGAGCTCAAAATTCCGTTACAAGAAGGAGTTTACATTTGTTTAGCAGGTCCATCATTTGAGACACCTGCGGACTTACGGTTTCTTCGAATTATTGGAGCCGATGCTGTGGGAATGTCCACCGTACCTGAAGTGATTGCCGCTCGACATAGCAGCTTGCGTGTACTGGGGATTTCTGGAATCAGCAACAAGGCGAATTTAGATGGAAACACCCTGACCACTCATGAAGAAGTTTTGGAAGCTGGTAAAATCATTGCTCCAAAAATGATGAAATTAATTAGCGGTTTTATCCAACGCTTGGTACTATAATAGGTGAGTGATTGAAAATACGATTGGTTTATCAAAAACAATCTTGGTGCTTATAGAATATGGAAGAAGCTTTAGGCTTTTTTCGCACTTATGAAATATGGATTTATTTGACTTTAGGTGTGATTGGAATCGTCTATTTACGAAAGTTCTCCCTCGCCTGGCAAGAACTTCGTGGAGCTGCATTTGGGTTGGAACGCGAAAGCGCCCAAAGCCGCTTAAATCAAGCTGCTAGTATGCTGATCTTTATTTTAGCCTTGATCATGTCTGAATTTATTTTAGTATCCTTTGTCCTGCCAAGCAATCCAGATATCTCACCCCTTTTTACACCCACACTGAACTTATTGACTACCCCGACAACCACATTAGAAACCACCCTAAATGGCTCACCGGCTGCAGAGGGTGTTACACCTGGTGTGACTACCCCCGTACCCACCGAAGATTTGACTGTCAATGGCTGTATTCCAGGTCAAATAGAGATCAGTGCTCCTCAAGATGGAAGTCAAGTGAATGGTATTTTTGATATCATAGGCAGTGCTGATATACCCAATTTCGGTTTCTATAAATTAGAAATGCGCCAACCCGGTGAACAAAATTGGCTGACCATCTTAGCTGGCAATGAAATCAAGAAAAATGGAGTGTTAGGTTCTTGGAACACTTCCCTCATCATCGCGGGTGACTATCAGCTCCGTTTGGTCCTAGTTGATAATGCTGGTCAGGCATTAACCCCCTGCATGATCCAGGTTCATGTCACTGCAACGGTGGAAACACCCCAACAATAAGGATAATAATGCCAAAGATTGTAATTCGTCCTTCAGTTGCTGCTGACCTTGATCAAATTTTGGCGATTGAACCCCATTACACTACTGAATACACCTGGCAAGTTGAGGTACAAAAAGATGAAGTAGGGATCATCAAGGTATTCTTCCGCCAAAATCGCCTGCCACGGTCCATTAGAGTGGAATACCCTCACCCAAAAGATTTAATGGTCGAGGAGTGGAGCCGCTGTGATGGATTCCTGGTGGGATTATTAGATGAAACGATTGTCGGTTACATCGCTTTGTCTTTGCATAAAACCCCCCAAACAAGTTGGATTAACGACCTGGTTGTCCACCGACGTGTCCGTCGCCAAGGTGTTGGGGGTGTCTTGTTGCTCTCAGCCCAAGAATGGAGTCAGGCTAAAGGTGTAACTAGGATGGCATTAGATTTGCAATCTAAAAACTATCCTGGGATTGAAATGGTTAAAAAATTTGGTTTTGATCTTTGTGGTTTTCAGGATTTATATTATCAGAATCGTGACCTGGCACTTTTCTTTTGTCGTTCCATTTGAAGCTTCTAAACCATTATTCCATAAAGCGAGCCTTATGGAAAATGGATTGACAAACTAATGATAGCCTCTCTGATTACAATATTTAGAACTCTCAATCAACTCCTAACGGCTGGGATTGCTATCACCGCATTCTCGCTGTTGCTTTATGCCTTATCTTTTAACTTACGAGATTGGGTGACCCGTACGTTTGCCTTAATATTGGCTTGTGTAATGGTGGTTTTTGTAGGGGATGCAATTGGCAGTGTTTCAAGTACAAATTTATCCCGGGAATTTTGGTTACGGTTTGAGTGGATTGGCATTTCTTTATTGCCAGCAGCTTATGTCCATTTTTCCGATGCAATCCTAACCACCACGGGACGACCTTCCCGCGGAAGACGAAGATTGATCGTTCGTCTGGGATATTTTCTCTCTTTTGCCTTTTTAGCCACCTTACCTTTTGAACTATTGGTAGGACCATTAGTCCCAGGAGGAAAACCAGCACCCCATTTACAGCGAACACCCCTTACATTGGTCTTTACCGCATATTATCTGGTCATGATCCTTTTTGCGCTCGTCAATATGGTGCGGGCATACCGAAGAACAGTAACCCGGGCGAGCCGGCGGCGGATGGGTTATCTCTTATTAGGTTCATTAGCCCCAGCGCTAGGCTCCTATCCCTATTTGTTATTCGGTTCTGGTTTTGCTTTAAGGCACCCTTTAATATTTTGGATGGTTGCGGCAACGAGCAACTTAATGGTCTTATTTTTACTGATATTAATGGCTTATGCTGTGGCATTTTTTGGGGTGCCGTGGCCCGACCGGGTGGTAAAAAGACGTCTGGCAAAATGGTTGATGAGAGGACCGATAACTGCTTCGGTAGTCTTAGCAGTAACTACCATCACTCGCCGGGTGGGGGAACGATTTGGATTACCCTATAATGCTGCTGTTCCAATTTTAATGGTCATGACCTTGCTTTTGATGGAGCATCTCATCACACTCTTCGCTCCCTTATGGGAACGCTGGTTGTTTCAAGGCAATGACCAGGAAGATTTAGAGTTATTGCAAAAATTAGAAGAAAGATTGCTTACCGCTGGCGATTTACGCCAATTCTTGGAAGCCATCTTAGCAGCTGTCTGCGATCGAATTCAATCTAAACCTGGCTTTATTGCCACCTTGGCTCCCTCGGGTTTGGAAACCCTAGTCGCAGTTGGCAGCACGGAATTATTAGAAAAGGAGGACTTATCGCAAAAAATCCTCGAACAAGTCACCCAATCTGGACAAAGGAGCTTATTCTCTTGGGGGGAATTTTGGCTAGTGCCTCTCTTTAATCAGCGCAATCAAGGGGAAGATTTATTAGGAATTATGTGCATCCTGCGCCAACCAGATCAAACTATTGATCAGGAGCAGAATGATGCCCTCGAAATCTTAGCCGAACGAGCAGCCCTGGCATTAGAAGACCGTATGATTCAAAGCCAGGTCTTTTCTTCCTTAGAGGAATTAACCCCCGATATGGAATTAATTCAAAGATTGAGGGCTATCTCTCGATATAATGGAAACACAACCTTATTAAAAACAGAGATTCCAGAAATTGCGACTGCACCATCCGAAAACCTGGCGCGTTGGGTAAAAGAGGCTTTAACTCATTACTGGGGGGGTCCAAAATTATCCCAGAATCCACTTACCCGTCTTCAGATCGTCCAAGAAGCCATGCCAGAACACCAGGGGAATTCAACCAATGCATTACGAGCTGTATTGCGGCAGGCTATCGATCAAATAAAACCAGAGGGTGAAAGACGATTCACGGGTGAATGGATATTGTATAATATATTGGAGTTGAAATTCATGGAGGGCAAAAGCGTTCGTGAAGTTGCAAAACGTTTAGCGTTATCAGAAGCAGACTTATACCGCAAACAAAGAGTAGCCATCGAAGAAGTGGCACTGAAAATAATGGAAATGGAAAACCAATTCACTGGAAATATTATAATTGAACAATCAAGTCATCAATTCGGAAAGCGAGGTGGTCTTAATGGTGAGCAATCATCTATCCACATTACCACAAAGTGAGCCTCCACCTATCGAAGAATCGTGGTGGCAAGCCATTTTATCGGAAGACATTCATTCTGATGCCAGAGCGATTGATCCTCTTCTCTTGGAAAACGAAATGAACCCGTCCCAAAAAAATCATCCGATACCCCAAGACGGGGTAGATTGGAACTACGCGCACTCGTTATTGGAAGAAGATCAAGTAATTGAGTTAATCGTCAGCGGTTATAACAAAGGCGGCTTGTTAGTCAATGGGAAGGGCTTACAAGGTTTTGTTCCTTTATCTCATCTTGTGGATATGCCGAATAATTTAACCTCTGAAGAGCAAGAACAATGTCTGGCAGCATATCAAGGTCATCATTTGAAACTCAAGGTGATCGAGTGTGATCGTCATCGTGGGCGGGTTGTGTTATCTGAACGAGCTGCTCAATCAGAATGCGGAAAGAGAAATGCGCTCTTTAAACAGTTGACACCCGGAATTTGTGTACCTGGCTTGGTTACCAATGTGACCGAATTCGGGGTTTTCGTTGACTTAGGAGGTGTGGAAGGATTAATCCATGTCTCTGAGCTTTCTTGGGGAAGAGTGCGCCACCCCTGTGATGTTGTCCGGGTGGGGGATAAGGTCAATGTATATGTAATCAGCATCGATCCCAAACGTTCCCGGATTGCTTTGAGTTTAAAAAGATTGTGCAAGAATCCCTGGGAAACCGTTGAAGAACGTTATTTTCCCGGTCAAATTACCGAAGCTGTTATTACAAGCATTGTACCATTTGGGGCATTTGCCCGGGTTGAGGACGGCTTGGATGGTTTAATCCATATTACTGAGATCGAAAGAAAAGAAGGGGAAACGAACCCTTCTAACTTATTCGAAGGTCAAAAAGTGCTGGTAAAAATATTGCAAGTGGATGGCTCGAAACAACGTATGGGATTGAGTTTAAACATAAACACAGAGTAGAAATACAATGAAGCCTTGGTGGAGCATTCCAATCGGAGTGCTACTAGGATTAATCATAGCTGGAATCCTCATTTATTCAACCTCGCCATCGCGTGGGAAAGCGGTTGAACTTCATATTCCACCCACAGCAGCGGGAATGACCGTTCATATCGCCGGGGCAGTTAATCATAGTGGGGTGTATACACTTCCAATTGGCAGCCGAGTCAATGACGCAATAACATTAGCAGGTGGCGCCAAAGATGAAGCTTATCTCGATAGTCTCAACCTGGCTGCAGCAGTGAAAGATGGACAACATATTTTTGTTCCCTGGTCGTACACTACTCCGACAGCAACTAAATCACCGAAGATCACCCCAACTGCCTCTAAAAGTCCATTCATCAACATTAATTTTGCTACTCAAGCTGAACTCGAATCCTTACCTGGGATCGGAGCAGTTTTATCCCAAAGGATTATTGCCTATCGCACACGCTATGGAGCGTTTAAAACCTTACAAGATTTATTGAAGGTCTATGGAATTAAACCAGCGACCCTGCAACTAATCGAACCATATGTGGTTGTGGAGCCTTAAATGTAGGTTTTAGTTCTTCCAGTTTAAGTTTTTTCAGCAGCCCCTTTGTCATTTCGATGGAGCGCACCGACTGAGAAATCTTTTGACAGCCGAGAGAGACTCGTTCGCGTTGCAACCCCTTTTGTCATTTCGAAGGAGCGCAGC
>DHFN01000132.1 GCA_002402275.1 Anaerolineales bacterium UBA4823 | reverse complement strand
TACTTCACCACCTCCTAGGGTGAGAGATAAACCATAATCGGGGCGGGTAAGAGTGGTAATGCCTAATCGTTTAGCCATGGCAATAAAACCCTCTTCAGCTGGTGTATTGGGATCATCATAAATACCAACAAATTGGAGAGTTTTTACCGCTGGTACATTATAGGAATTCGCTAAAGCAGTCCTTACAGTCACTGGGCCATGAAATTTATCATCATAATTTTTCGGAACATAAGGAGGGCTTGGATCTTCAGGAATGCCCGACGGGGGAAATTCGCTAGGCACATCCCAGATCAAAGTTGCGGGCGTCCATCCTTTTTCGAAAGCTGCTAAATATGTGATCGGTTTTATCGAAGATCCAGGTTGACGCGGGCTGACAGCCATATTGACTTGTCCATCTATCGCATCATCATAAAAATCAGCGGATCCGACCATTGCTAGAATTTCTCCGCTATCGGGTTTTATTGCAATCAGCGCTCCATCGTTCACATTTTTATCTTTCAAATTTTGTACTTGTTGATGGACTAATTGCTCCCCAATGGTTTGCATTTCCGAATCTAATGTTGTGTACACGGTGAAACCGGAACGATAAATGGTCTGTGGATCAAATTGGGCTTCGAGCTGTTGACGGATATAATTTACCCAATGGGGATAATTCATTGGAATATTTGGAGAAGGAAAATCATAATTCATAATCTCGCTGCGAGCTTCAGTCGCAGCGACCGCATCAACACAGACTCTTTGAGGAGAATTACTGACATAAATACAACCCTGTTCCTGACTTACCTTGTACATTAAAACCAGCACTTCACTTTGCCTTTTCAAGGTTGGCTCACGATTAGTATAGATATCATAAACCGAAGGTGCTTGGGGTAGACCGGCTAAAAAGGCTGCTTGTCCTAAGGAGAGCTTCTGTGCTGTAGTATGAAAATAGGTCTCGGAAGCTGCCTCAACGCCATAGGACAGATTACCATAATAATTCTCATTGAGATATATTTCTAATATTTCGTCCTTGCTATAGCGGCGGGTTAATTCTGCGGCTAAAATGGCTTCTCGGACTTTCCTTTGGTAAGATCGTTCTGCTCTTTCTTCNNGACACAGTATCTCCGGAATTAGCATTTTGATAAAATGCCCGAAGTATCGCCATGACGTTGTAGCCAGGATGGCTGTAATATTCTTTATCCTCGGTTGCAATGGTTGCTGCAACCAAATAGGGGGAGATTTTATCCAGGGTTACATAAGTCCGTCTCCCCGCATTCGGATCAATCATTTCATAAAGAAGGTTTCCATTGCGATCAAGAATCCGAGTGGTTTCAAAATGAGAAGCTTTTTGTTGTAACTCCTCGATATTGGGTAAACCTCGCGCAATGTTGTAGTACTGAACAATTAAAACCGAAAAACCAATTACTGCAATAATAACTAGTCCGAAGATTGCAAAAATAAATGCGCGTAATAAACATCCGCCAGCCATTTTCCAATCAAATCCATCGTTAGTCTTGCTACTTGGTGACTCGGGAGGCGGAATATAGTTGACATGATTAATTGAATTTGGTGGTACTTGTACGTTTGTCGGTTGCTTGGGGATTTGAGCCGAGACAAATTGAGCCTGGTTGGGTTGAACCCGATACCCCTTATTCGCCATTGGAATAGTCTGAAAAGGATCTGCTTTCAGTGTTTGACCTCTCAAGGATTCGACCCGCATGGTTTGGTCAGTTAGGTTACCTAATTTATTGGGCAATGGGAATCCATGTGAGTCCAACAAAGGTGTGCCTGCCACCGGAGTATCTCCTAAGTGAGTAACCTGGTTGAGGTCCGATTCCAAGTCAATCTTGAGTTGTTCTTCTTCCGGATTAATGTTCCCTTCCTCGAATGCTTGCTCCACATCCTCCTGATCAGGTGGATTATTTTCTGGAATGTTTTGATTAATACCGGACGAGGTCTGATTACGCGGTTCTATTTCGAATTCATTATCCGCTGAATCGTGCGCCTCATTATCTGGATCGGATAATAAACGTCGTAAACGACTATCGGAATCGGGTTTTTTCTCTTCGCTAAATTCGTCCATAGTGTAATAATGATTATTCTGCGGGTTTAGAGGCAATTAATGTGACAAAATTCCCTTTCATTACGGTTTCATTGTGTTGATTGAGGACCCTTACCCCAATCGTAACCGACCCGCCCCCTAAGCGTGGCATTGCTTTTGTCTCACTTACTTCTAATTCTACGTGGATCGTATCTCCAATAAAGATAGGTTTCGTAAATTTCCATTGATCTATCTCTCTAAATGCAAGAACTGTGCCTTCGATAAATCCAGTGCGCATGGCTAAACCAGTTGCAATGGCTAGACCTAAAAGACCATGAGCGATCCTTTGACCATAAATAGTCTCTTTGCTGAATTCGGCGTCAGTGTGTATTTGATTAAAATCACCGGATAATCCCGCAAAAGTAACGATGTCATGCTCCGTGATTGTTCTACCAACACTTGAAAATTTTTGGCCTACGGAGAATTCTTCAAAATATAAACCTTTGGACCGAGTGAAGTTTTCCATTTTTCTCCTTATCCTCTTATTTTAACATAGGATAAAAGTTTTATTCTAACAATAGAACCCATCTAAGTTTAATTGGTTTCGTCGTGAGAGTAAACCTTAGTAACAACTTATTTCCTAAATTACAAGTTAGTGTATAATAAAATCACGAAAATAATTTTACATTTGATTATCTATGTATTATCTTGGTATTGTAATTATCCAAAGTCAAGACGAGAAGAAAACCATAAGTGCCATGCAGAAAATTGGCATAGACGTTGTAAGTATTGCGACAATAGGGGGTTTATTGGCGCAAAAGAATTCTACTCTTTTTGTTAAGTTGTTAGATACTCAAGTTGACCAAATGATCGAGATCATTAAGAAAGAATGCCGTCAGCGAACCGAATATGTCACAACGCCTTTAGAAAGTGCACCATTACCAATCCCAATCTCAACGCCAATCACGATCGGTGGTGCAACAGTATTCCTAATCCCCATGGAAACTTACGAGGAATTGTAAATATGAAATTACTCATTGCTATCATACGCGATGTTGATAATGATCCGGTTAACCAGGCTTTGATTAGTGAAGATTATCGGGTTACCCAAGTCGCCTCAACGGGTGGTTTTCTCCGCAAGGGATCAACTACTTTGATGATTGGTGTTGCTGATGAAAAAGTAGAACGTGCATTGCAAATCATTCGCGAAAATACTACTCAGCCTGAGGAGAGCGCTCACCGTCGCGCAACGATCTTTGTCTTGAATGTCGCTCAATTTATTCAAGTTTAATCTAATCTTCTTGAAATTCCTCTACTTGATAAGTGAAAACATCCAGCATCGTTTTCCGCCAAAGGTTTGGATCAACCATCATTTTCATACATAATTGATCTAAAAATTCTTCTGGTACGGGTAATTTATCCCACACTTGCGGTAAAAAAGTAGCTCGCCGGCTCTGCCACTGCAAGATAACTCCATCAACCCCTCTCCGAAGTCGCTTAGGTAATTCGGATGGAGAATGATACTCAAGGCGGATAGGTTTTGTGAGTCGCGAAATTTCTATTTTGACAAGTGGAACCTCCTCAGCTGTTAGCGGTGGAAAACGATAATCTTGGAGAGCAGCTGCGAGGGTATGTTCTTTGACATCCTCGATCAAGGGTTGATATGCTTCAAGAGTACCAATGCAGCCTCGTAATTGCCCATCTATGGTCAAGGTCACAAAAGTAGCTCCAGGTTGAGATAGCTTGGGAGAAGGAGGTGGCAAAGATTCTTTTGATTGGATATTGAAATGCTGCTCGAGTGTAAGCCGGGCGGCTTTTAATAAATACTTTTTTTCCTCATCAGTTAAACGATCATTATCCATTTCAGCCTCATTTTCTTCTATTTTATAAATAATCATAACGAGCAAACCGATTCGAGTCAAGTAGGATAAAATGATTCTCAGAATGATTCCTGTTCAAAAAAAAGATTTTAAGATAAAATATGGTCGAAGCCACGCATTGCGTGGCTTACTTTCCGCTTTTAGCCATATAAAGGTCTAAAAGCAATCCCGTGGGAAGGAGGTATGTATGCGTAAATATGAATTAGTCATGATCGCTCGACCTGATTTAGACGAAAATGCGCTTTCTGAGGTTGTCAATAAAGTGACAAATTGGATTAACGAAAGCGGTGGTCAAATCGAAAAGGTTGATCAATGGGGTAAGCGTAAGCTGGCATATCCTATTCGCAAACAGACTGAAGGGCAATATGTTCAAGTCAATCTGAACATTCCGCCAACGTTTGCACCACAATTAGAACGCAATTTGCGCTATCTAGAACCGATTATACGCTTTTTAGTCGTTCAGGTTTAATGGAATCAAACCCAGCAGATTTAATGGTTCTTTGCGGAGGAATAGAATGACCCGGGGCTTAAACAAGGTATTGCTAATTGGTCGTTTAGGTCGAGATCCAGAAATGCGTTACACGCCTTCTGGAAAACCAGTCACTACATTTAGCATCGCAACCAGCCGTTCCTGGAACACCTCTGAAGGTGATAAACACACTGAAACAGAATGGTTTAACATCGTAGCCTGGGGTAATCTTGCCGAAATTTGTAAGCAATATTTGACCAAGAATCGCTTGGTCTATATTGAAGGACGCTTACAAACCCATCATTGGGAAGACCCGGATGGGAATAAACATAGTTCAACCGAAATTGTTGCCAACGAAATGATCATGTTAGATGAGAAAAAAGATGGCAATAATCACCAGGTTGAGAGTGAACAAGTTATCGAAGATGAATATCCTTTATAGAAACAATCACACAGGAGTCTTTAGTTGTGAATACAGATCAAATGAATGAAGAAAACCAACCGATTGGCCGTCGTTACTACACTCAACCGCGTGTGTGTCTTTTTTGCACTGACCACAACGCAGTAATTGACTACAAACGAGCTGATTTTTTGCGACGTTTTGTCACCGAAGATGGAAAGATTCGCCCGCGTCGCCAAACCGGCACATGTGCCAAGCATCAACGTGAGTTAGCCAAAGCGATCAAACGAGCGCGTCACTTGGCACTCTTACAATTCACTGGTGAAATGCTCGATTAAATTCAGATCTATTATCAATCTACGGGATTGAGTCTCACAATAAAACGGTTCATTCCCGTAGATTTATACTGCTTTTTGAGGGTTACTATGGCAAGAAATCCAAAACTATCTATGCAAAGTAAAAAACATTTGGAACGAATTCAAAGGGAAAAACGTACTAACCGAATGATCCTAATTGGGAGTATTGTTGCGGTCATTTTGGTGCTCCTGGTAGTAGGGTATGGTATTTTTGATCAAACCTATTTGAGCAAAATTCGTTCCGTAGCAGTAGTGAATGGGCAGAAAATAACCACTGCGGAATGGCAGACAATGGTTCGTTATTCCCGGCAACGGATGATAAGTCAGGCTGCTAATACTGTCCAAAATTTTCAATTAATCTCTCAAATTTACGGGAATGATAGCCCTTATACTTCCTATTATGCTTCCCAATTACAACAAATCGAACAACAACTCAGTCCTACGGTCATAGGCGAGCAAGTGCTTAATCAAATGATTGACAATATGTTGCTAGAACAAGAGGCAAAGAAACGGAATATCACCGTCAGTGATGCAGAAATTGACCAAAGAGTTCAAGAGGCGTTTCAATATTTCCCGAGTGGTACCCCAACTACTCAACCCACACTCGAATCGAAAGCAACCTCAACCCTTTCACCAACTCAATTCGCATTGGTTTCTCCTACCCCAACAATCACAGCTACTTCGTTGCCTACTTTAACTGCCACACCTTCTCTTTCGGAAACCTTAAGCGCAACTCCAGCCGCAGTCCAGGATACACCCACTGCCACACCGACCCAATCCCCAACCGAAGGACCAGCCGCGACAGCAACAGAATACACCCAAGACGCTTATCAGAAAGATTACCAAAATTTGTTGAAAAGCTATCAAGACCAAATTCAATTTTCAGAACAAGATTTACGGAAGATTATCTACTATCAAATTCTTTATGAGAAAATGCAGCAAGCTATTGCTGACGAATTAAAACTCACCCCTGAACAGGAAATGGTATGGGCGCGGCATATCCTTGTGAATGATCAGGCTACTGCTGAGGAAGTCCTAGCCAAGCTTAATAAAGGTGAAGACTGGACTAAACTGGCTGCAGAATATTCCACTGATACAAGTAACAAAGATCAAGGGGGGGACTTGGGTTGGTTTTATCATGGAATGATGGTTACGGAATTTGAAGTTGCTGCATTCAATCTAAAAATTGGAGAAATCAGCCAACCTATCAAGACTCAATATGGTTATCATATCATCCAGGTTTTAGGACATGAAACCAGGACGCTTTCTCAGAGTGAATTCGACCAATTAAAAACTAATAAATTCGACCAATGGTTATCTGATACTCATAATAAAGCAACCATTACCATTGACGAAACCTGGAAAAACCGGGTACCAAGCACTCCCACAATCCAAACAGATTTGCAAACCGCAATAGATGGAATTATCCAACTAGCATCCCAACAGCAACAAGCTGTACCGCAGGATCAAGCAACTGCGCAGCCAACTCCTTAACTAACTTAATAAACAAAGAAGGTTGCTTGTTCGAAGAGCAACCTTCTTTGTTTTATTCATCTTCTTTGATGACTTGATCTAATTCTTCTAAGCGCAGGCTAATGACCTGGCTGGTCGAATCTTTCCCCATAGAAACCCCGTAAACCACATCTGCTACTTGAACTGTATTTCGGTTATGCGTTACAATGATAAATTGAGTATTTTGACTTAGTTCACTCAATAAATCTCGAAACCGCCCAACATTCGTCTCGTCTAACATTGCGTCTACTTCATCTAACACACAAAACGGAGTTGGAGACACCTTGAGTAGAGCAAAAATGAGCGCAACCGCAGTCAGGCTGCGCTCACCTCCTGAGAGTAAAGATAGTCCTTGAGTCCTTTTCCCTGGCAGACGCGCTTCAATTTCAATTCCTGCTTGGGCCAAATCATCGCTGTTGGTTAAGATTAGGCGTGCATTACCCCCAGAAAATAAACGGCTAAAAATGTTCTTAAACTCTTCTGCCACCAATTCAAAGGTGGTTTTGAAGTCGTGTTGCATTGTGCTGTCGAGTTCATTGATAATCTGGCGAATGTCTTGCTCTGCTTTCTCAAGGTCTACCAATTGCTCCATCAGAAAATGATAACGCTCATTAACCTCCTGATATTCCAGCCTCGCTTCCATGTTCAATGGACCTAAACGTTTAATTTGAGAGCGATACCGTTTGATATTTTCTTCTAATTCATTGGATATTTCCTTCACCAAGGGCAATTTTTCTACCATGCCTTCAATAGGTAAAGGAGTAGGACCGCTAACGTTTTCAGCATATTCGAACGCAACCAAACCAAAATCTTCCTCTATCCGACGTCCTAATGTTTCAAACCTTTCTTGTTGTCGAGTTAATGAGATGCGGGTTTGGGCAAATTTCTGTTCGAGTTGAATTAATTTTTGTTGTACTTGATGGATCTCCAGAGAGTTCTTCTGAAATAAATTCTCATTATTATTGATATTTTGTTCCAAAGGATCTAATTGAGCTGAGATTTCAGTTATTTCTTTTTCAACGGTATCCTTTGTATTGGTGTTTCCTTCAATTTCAGTTTGTAAAGAGTCTAATGAATTCGTTATCTCCGATTCTCGTTCTAAAAGCCTTTTCAATGATTTTTGTAGACGATTATATTGTTCCCTTTTTTCCTCACAATGTCTCTGAATCTCCATCAATGATTTTTGTGAGGTTCGTAAATAAATTTCCCACTGATTGATTTGGCTTTGAAGAGAGTCAATCGAGAGAAGGTTCAAGATTTCTTTTTTTTGTTTTATTTCTTCTTCATTATCTTTCAAGTTGCTTATAATCTTTGTTTGTTTTATTTCCATTAATTCTTGGGTTTCCTCAAGGTGTTGTAACTCTTCCTGTTCCTTTTGATTGGTTTTCTGTAACCATTCATTTCGAGTTTGATTTTGTTCGATCTGAAGCTCTTGTTCCCGGAGATTCTTTTCAGCTTTAGAAATTTGATTGGCTACCTCCTGAGTTTTGGTTTGGATGGAATTTATTTGTGAGCTAGATTCTCGGAGCTGGTCTTCAATCTGATCTAACTTTTCGTTTGTCTGTTTAATTTGGTTCTCTAATTCCTGAATCTGTTTCAATATTTCAGCTTTTTGACGAGGGCGACGCAGTTTTCCTACTTCAATATTCCCAGCATTGATAATCA
>DHFN01000071.1 GCA_002402275.1 Anaerolineales bacterium UBA4823 | reverse complement strand
CTGACGATAGATTTTATGGCGGTTTCCTCCTATGGAGCCGGTGCCAGACAGACCACTGGACAAGTGCGGATCACTTATGATTTGCAGGAGGGAATCCAAGATCGAGAAGTCTTGTTAGTGGAGGATATTGTTGATAGCGGTTACACCATAGCTTCAGTCTTAAAGATGTTAGAGACACGTCATCCTAAAAGCCTGCGGGTTTGTACTTTGCTGGATAAAGCTGAGCGGCGCGAAATCGAGGTGCCTTTGCATTATTGTGGTTTTCATATTCCCAATAAGTTTGTGTTTGGTTATGGGTTGGATTTGGATGAATACTATCGCAATCTGCCTTTTATTGGGACAGTGGATGCGAGCCGCTATCATCCAGCAGAATGAAAAACGAGCTAAATGACTATTCGCATAGGTGAACATCCCTTAGTAGCACTGGTAGGCGAACTCGTACCCAGTGAGATTAAAACTTACTTGATCGGCGGCGCTATCCGGGATGAAATCCTGCATCATTCAAGCGCCGATTTTGATTTTTCCCTTTCTCAATCAGCGTTACATTATGCTCGCAAAATTGCCAATCGTCTTGGAGCAGCTTATTTTCCATTAGATTTGGAACGGCAAGTAGGGCGGGTGCTCTGGAAAGACGATCAAGGATTTCGTTACAAAATGGATTTTTCGCTCTTGCGCGGCGAATCACTCTTAGAAGATTTACAAGGGCGAGATTTTACCATCAATGCTTTAGCTCTAGATGTCCATCACCCAGAAAAAATTGAAGATCCGCTCGGGGGAGCACAGGATTTGCTGAAGAGGGTGCTGCGGGTCTGTTCTGAAAGGTCCATGGAAGAGGATCCCCTAAGGGTGCTGCGGGGAATTCGCTTTGCTGCCTCTTTGGGTTTGGAAATCCCATCCTCCACCTGGGGCCTAATGAAAACTTCAGCAAGGCACTTGGAGAGGGTTTCAGCGGAACGCATCCGGGATGAGGTTTATCACATTCTCAGGCAAGAGCATACGTCATTGGCTATTGAGTTGCTGGATAAAGCCGGAGCTTTAGAGATCGTTTTTCCCGAACTCCGGTTGCTCAAAGGGATCAAACAATCCCCTCCTCATTATCTGGATGTCTATCAGCATACCTTGAAAGTAATCCAAAATATAGAACAACTGTGCTTGATCTTAACCCAACCCCCCGATACCCAATGGCAGGCAAATTTAATCAGCGGAATGACTTCGCAAACCCTAGGACGATATCGGGAAGAGATACGGAGTTATTTAGCCGAGGAAATCATTCCGGAACGTGCTCGTTGGGGGTTATTAAAATTGGCGGCTTTATACCACGACTGCGGGAAAGTCCAAACTCAACAGTTCGATGATAATGGACGGATTCATTTTTATGGGCATGAAGAATTAAGCGCTGAACTAGCTTCGAAACGCATGAGTGAGCTAACCTTTGCGAATACCGAAATTGAATGGGTTTCAACGGTGATTAGGAATCACATGCGCCCAATCAACCTTGGTATCCATCATGAAAAACCCTCACCCAAAACGATCTATCGTTTTTATCGCGATGCTGGAGAGGCGGGTGTTGCTATTGGACTGCTTTCTTTAGCGGATGTTTTAGGCGCCTTTGGAACGGCCATGACAGCGGATAATTGGCAGTACTATCTCGCCGTCGTTCGAAGTCTATTTGAAGCCTGGTGGGAACAAAAACAAGAAGTGGTAAAACCATCCCCATTGTTGAATGGAAATGAATTAATGGCTGCGTTCAACCTTCCATCGGGTCCCCAGATTGGTCGTTTATTAGAAGCGATCAAGGAAGCCCAAGTGAGTGGGGAAGTAACTGAGCGGCAACAAGCTATCGAACTGGCAAAACGATTAATTGCTCAAGGATAAAGCACATCCAACACGGGCTGGTAGCGGCAGAAGCAGCCATTTTCGTGGGAACAACCTGGAACGGGTAAAATAGGCACTTGGTCTTTAGGATAGGTACCTGCTATTTCCCGGCAGGCAGGGCAGGCGTCATCCGCCACCGCAATATTGATTAACTTAATTCGGTCATTTGCTAACATGCGCTGAAGTGCTTGAGCATTTTCAGAAAATTCCCTCAGGTCAGCATTACATTTAGGACAAAAAAACCTGTCATCCGGTGAAGTAGTTCGGCACACGGAACAAATCTGCACAGTATCACTCCTTTGACATAAAGTAACAATAATTATAAGCGATAATCCTCCTAGAAAATTTGATGAAGATTCTCTAAGTTAAATATCCTGCCCCCTCACTTACTAAGCTGAGGGGGCATCGGGATAAGGGGGGAAACGAAACAATATGAAGAAGAAGTGTATTATTCCTAACCCTAGTTACGGAAGAAACTAAGTTTGGTCTTTTGACGCAAGATTGATCGAGGATTTTCACGTAATAATTTTGGTTTTGTTAGTAAATCCTGGCATATCGCAGCAATTCTCTGAGCTGATTTTCCACCGTTTTGCTGAGGAAGTAGTGTTTTTAATTTCTCGATATCTAAGCAGGAATACACCTGTTTACCAAGTAAAAGCCCAGTAAAAGTAACCGTTGAGTATTGAGTAATTAAGACCTCGCAATTGGCAATCATGGGGTTGATGTTGCCCTCTACCAAGATCAATGCTTGAGGTAAATATCGTTGGATTTCAAAGAAAGCACGTGAAATGTTTTCATTTGGATGGAGTTTGACAATGATTGGCTTTTCCGCGGCTAGCCTCTTGACCTTTTTGAGAAAAGCGACGCGGTTGTCGGATTTAAAAGTCTCTCGTTGATCGAGGATTTTCACGTACACAAAATCTTTGAAAGGGAAATCGTTTTGTAGATAGCTTTTTACATTATCGAAAGTAGGAATGCCGGTAACAGCAATTTTTTGTGACTTAACCCCTTTGTGGACAAATAAATTTTGATAGCCCTCTGAGGCAACACAAAACACCTCATATTGATCAGATAAACCCGTGGCGGCAGTATTTGCCAGATAGCGGGGCAGCTTGAGGTTTTTAACAAGCGGAAAGGTCCAGTTCTCATCCTCCATAATTCCTTCTTGAACCAACACAACTGGTGTTTCCTGGAGGATACGTTGAGTGATTAAATCGGTACAAGTAACGATTAAATCATAGGGGTGTTTTTTACCCTCCTCGTCAATCTGGAGGTGATTTTCCCTTAGATATCGCAATGTATTTTTGCGATGGCGTCCGCCGAGGATGGTGAAATCCAATAAGCCGCTTTTACCAAGGTGGGAGAGGAATCCATCAGCAAAAAATGGGGTAAAAAACTGGTTGCAACCAGTTAGCCCTTGGGCAATTTGGTGCATCATCATGGTTTGATTGAGGGATCCACAGATGAAAAGGACGTTTTTTGCCATAGCTATTAACAACTAAATCACGAGTTTGGCGCGGCCTAACCGCAACGGTTGCATAGGATTGGGATTCCAACGCACCCAGCCGATTTTTTTCAGCAGGAAAAATTTAAGCCAGGTTGGAACAATGATTTGCGGTGTGGCATGGGCATGATTGATGGCTTTAGTTTGGTGAGCTTGTAAAGCGCTGCGTAAATCGAAAGCAGTCTTCCCCTCGAAACCGGTTACCCCAAAACCAATAGTTTGCAAGATATGTGAATCGCTATTTGCCAGACTGGCAACTGGCAGCGATTCAGCAAGTTGCGTCGCCAGAAAATTACTGCTTTGATGGAATAATCCGCAATTAATCGCTTCGATTCCCACCAACGTTTCTGCAACATCAGCAATTTGCAGTGCTTTTGTTATCGTCTCTGCGGATAAACTGGGTGAACCGATAGCCATGGGATGTGCAGCAACACAGATTCCACCCAATTTAGCTACAAAACGTACTGTATCAACTAAAGACATCGCTGGGGGAACCTTTTCACGGATGAATAATGCTAAAAGGTGCCCTTCGGATGTGGACACCTCACTACCGGTTACGATCTCTATCCCGTAGCGATAGGCTATTTGCTCAGCACGCAAAGCGCCGATGATTTCGTCATGGTCGGTGATTGCGATCACGTTTAGATTGGTTTTTTCAACGACATATTTCAGGATTGCGGATATGGAAGCTGTACCATCCCAGCTATACATTGTGTGGATATGTAGATCAGCGAAACCCATAAAAACTCCTTTCAGTATTACTATACCAAAAGGTGTTTAATGGACTGTCAACGGATGGTTAAGTTTTATTTCGTTTCGGAAAGAGTTTCTTAATAAAATATAGCGATTGTTAAGAATGTAAATAGCGGATGGTAACTTTACTGGTATGAAGTCTGAGGTTTTTACTCAATTGTCCCAGATCAGCTTCAAACGTCTTTTGTGGTGACTATTCCTTGTAAATTTGAAATTTCACGAGTACGTTTGGTGACTCGTTTTAGATAGGCTGCCAGAACCTGACCAGGAACCGGTTTGATCAAGTAATCATCAATCCCCTCATCTAAAACTTTGGCAATCATTTCTGGTTTGCTTACCGCCGAAAGAACAATAATTGGAACAGTAGAAAATGAACGAATTCGCCGAGTCACCTCCCAACCATCCACACCTGGCATGAGTAAATCCAATAAAACAACATCCGGCTGGACCTCCTGACAGAGCTGAATACCCTCTGTGCCATCGGTAGTGCTGTAAACGGTGAAATCTTGTGGGCTAAGGAGTAAGCTTAATGAATCGCACAAAGCTTGATCATCGTCAATGATAAGTACTTTAGCCGGAAGATTATTCTGCAAGTTAATAGACCTCTTGGTTTTATGTAAGATTCTGAACATTTGGTTCAAACGATATTATGCCTTTAATTTCTCTCTATGAACCTTACAAAAACTTTACAGCTTATTCATGGTATTTTTATGAAGTTTTATCCAAAATGGATAAGAATATATAAGTTCATAAAATTTGTCCAACGACCTTGCTGCTTTGTTATTTCAAGGATATGATTATTTAATATACGGATGACTCACGCTTTTATTTGCCCTCAA
>DHFN01000032.1:4077-26015 GCA_002402275.1 Anaerolineales bacterium UBA4823 | reverse complement strand
CGAAGCAATCTCCTGGTTTGATTGGGAAGGGGACTTCCACATCCCCAAAAACGTTCCTGGCAGCGACAGTTACTTAAGAGCGGACATTTACACAGCAGAACCGCGAAAAGCGTGGAGAATATTTTAAAATATAAAAATTTTCATTTTACCTTAGATAAACTCAGCACCAGCTGAGTATCTGCGGTGTTCATTCACATTTTGCTATGGAATCAAAATTATTTTGGTGAATTTATATTTAACGCTGCCCAACTCGCTGAACCGATAACCCCGGCATTATCGCCTAACTGCCCCAGTACAATTTCCACTCTTTCCACGGGCATAATAAATACACGTTCACGCATCGTCTTGCGCATTGGCTCTAGTAATAGTTCCCCTGCATTCGCGACTCCCCCGGTAACGATAATTCGTTTTGGGCTGACAGAGGCACACAATATGGCTGCCGCGATGCCAAGATAATACCCGGCTTGCTTGTAGATATCTTGGGCGATTGGGTCCCCTTCTCGGGCAGCTTGGGCAATCAGGGCGGGGGTTATGCGATTCAGGTCGTACTGGCATAATTCTCCAATTTGGGTAGTTAACCCTTGGACAACTGCTTTAATGCCCAGGGAGGCAATGGCTGGTCCTGAGGCATAGGTTTCCAGGCAGCCATAGTTACCACAACCGCAGCGTGGTCCATCAAAGTTGATCGTCATGTGTCCCAATTCGCCCGCGCTGCCTCCAAATCCGAGGTGTAGTTTGCCGTCTACCACTAATCCTCCGCCAACTCCAGTACCGAGGGTAAACACTGCGATTGTATCGAAATCCTTCCCTGCCCCGTATTTCCATTCTCCAACAGTGATGGCACGGGCATCATTCAGGAGACTGGTTGGCAGATCAGTTTGGAGTTGAATCGTATCCCGTAAGGGAACCTGGCGCCAATTCCCATAAAGGTTGGGGAGGAAAGTGGTTTCCCCTTTTTCTAAATCTAAAACTCCCGGCACTCCAATCCCGATCCCTTGGATTTCTTTTTTAGAAAATCCAGCCCGATGGATCGTATGCTCGATGAGATCAGCCATTCGTTTCATGACCGCATCGTGCCCCTGGCGTGCTAAAGTAGGAACGCTCTGTTGAAAAATAACCGTACCTGCATCAACATCTACGACAGCAGCACGGAGATTTGTGCCACCCAAGTCACATCCAATAAATTTCTGCATTACACCCTCTTTAAGCCTGGTCTATTCAGCGTTGTTTTGAATAGACCAGGGATCTACTAGTGGATAAATGGTTTCAAACAGTCGCGTGCTAGGTAAAAACCACGCTTGACCAGTTCATCGCTCCCTTCAAAAGCTCGATCTTCGTGTTCGATGCTGACGACATAGTCATAGTGAGCGGCGGTTAAGGCAGCAAAGAATTTCTTCCATTCGATGTCGCCTAATCCCGGCAACCGAGGAACCTGCCAGCCCATCCCCTGGGAGAGGACTCCATTTTGGTAAAGACCTTCCTGGTCAATGTGGAGGTCTTTGGCATGGACATGAAATATCTTGCTGCCAAATTCACGAATAACTCGTTCATAATCAATCATTTGTAATATTAAATGGGAAGGATCGAGGTTTAAACCGAAATTATCGTCTGGGATGATCTCCCACATTTTGCGCCAGATTGCCGGGCTGCTTGCCAGATTGTTTCCACCGGGCCATTCATCATAGGAAAATATCATTGGACAGTTCTCAATGGCAATTTTGACACCCCGCTCTTTGGCATATTGGACAATGGGGAGCCAGATTTTGGCGTAGTCTTCCAGGTTTTGGGGGATGGTTTTATTTTTATCCTTACCGATAAAGGTTCCAACAAGGTTAACCTCTAACATTGCCGCGGCATCAATCACTTTTTTTAAGTGAGCGATGACCGTTTCCCGATGCTGCGGATCAGGATGGAGCGGATTGGGATAATACCCTAGTGAAGAAATCATTAATCCATTTTGATCTAGCATCGTGCGGATATTATGTGCTTTTTGCTGGTCTAAATTAGTAACATTGATATGGGTTACCCCGGCATAGCGGCGATTAGCTTTTTCGTAAGGCCAACAAGCGATCTCGATCGCTTGAAAGCCATTTTCTGCTCCCCATTGAGCCACTTCCTCAAGTGAGGAGGATGGAAATGCAGCTGTAAAAAATCCAAGTTTCATAATTTTGCTCCTCCTGATTATATCGTAACCCAAACTTTTTCACGGGCACTTTGCGCAATCGCTTCACATACCAACATTTCATAGTGACCATCGGCAAAAGTTGGGAAATCTGGTTTTTGAGAATAGTCACCCTTGAAGATATAGGTATATACTTTCTGGTATAACTGTTTAAATGTATCCGGGAAACCTTCGTTATGCCCACCGGGATAAGAAGTGACTTCTCGGGCTGCGGGAGCCAGCAAAGCTGGGTCTTTCAGGATGACCTGATTGGGTTCGGTGCGATGCCCCACCCACAACTCGTTGGGTCGTTCAGAATTCCATGCTACCGAAGATTGAGATCCATTGATTTCAAAGAACAGACGGTTTTTCCGACCAGAACAAACCTGTGAGACGGTGAGAATTCCTTGCACATCATTTTCGAAGTGAAGGATGATGGTGGCGTAATCTTCGGTCGTAATGGGCTGGTCAATATAATCGGAAGGCTGCAAGACTTTCCCGGCGAAAGTTTCTAATGGCTGAGCGGGTTTCTTCCGGATTGGATAGAATGTCTTAAAGTCAGCGAATACCTCCTTGATTTTCAAACCGCTGACAAAGGTCATTAAGTCGAGCCAATGAGAGCCAATATCCCCCACGGTACGCAGTCTGCCGCCAGCGCCGGGCTCCAGACGCCAGTTCCAATCGGTTGGGAAGAGCAGCCAATCCTGCAAATAAGAGCCTTGGATGATGAAGAGATTGCCGATTTCCCCGGTTTGCACCATTGAACGAGCTTGCTGTACCATCGGGTACATGCGGATATTGAAATTAACCACATTTACCTTGTCCATCTCAGCAGCTAATTTGACTAATTCGGCGGATTCCTGGGAGTTCATTGCCAGAGGTTTTTCGCAAATTACGTGTTTGTTAGCTTGCAAGGCTGCTTTAGCGAAGGGATAGTGTAAAACATTTGGAGTTGCCAGATGGACGACATCTATGTTGGGATCCGCCAGTAAAGATTCAAAAGAACCGTAAGCTTTTGGAATTCCCATTTCTGCAGCTTTTTTTTGAGCTGTTTCCAGGTCAATTTCGGCTAACCCTAGCACTGGAATGCCAAGGCGGCGGAGAGCCTCAACATGAGCTGGTCCGATAAAACCGGTTCCAGCAATGCCGACTCCAATGGTGGATTTGGTCAGCTTTTTATCCATAGTTTCCTCCTTCATTTGTCCTTGCTCTTTATCTTCCCAATCAGGTGGTAGGATGTCTTTGTTTGAATTCGTCTAAAATGACTTTTGTAGCAGTGGCACCACAGCGGGTTATGCCGGCATCAATCGCAGCCAGGAGCGCATCCAAAGTTCGCACCCCGCCCGCCGCTTTGACTTGCACTTTTTCGCTCACTGATTTGCGCATTAAACGAATATCTTCAATCGTAGCGCCAGTAGGAGCATAGCCTGTGGAAGTTTTAACCCAATCTGCCCCAGCTCGTTCGGCTAGTTGACAAGCCCGAACTTTCTGTTCATCGGTTAAATAGGCGTTTTCTAAGATGACTTTCACTTTCACACCCTGGCTGTGGGCAAGGTCGCAGACTGCTTTGATATCTTCATAGACATATTCTTCATGACCTGAACGCAACTCCCCGATGTTTTGGACCATGTCAAGTTCAACTGCGCCATCTTTAATCGCTTGAGCGGCTTCGGCTACTTTGATGGCGGTCACTGAGCTGCCATGGGGAAAACCGATGACAGTGGTAACCCTCACATCTGAATTCTTAAGCATTTCTGCTGCCAGTTTCACATAACAGGGTTTTACACAAACTGTGGCAACATGATACTCGTCTGCTAATTTACAGCCTGCGATCGTATCCTGGGCAGTCAATTCTGGGCGTAAAAGGGAATGATCAATGACTTTGGCTAATTGCTCATAGGTAATCGTTTTGCTATTTAATGTGGTCATAATCCCTTCTTTATATTAATTCTTGCGCCATAAATCAATCGGTTTTGTAACGGTCGGCGGAGTATAAGGGAAGTCAATCCGGCGACCCTCACCAGCAGATTGGTAGGCGGCATATAAGATTTTAAGGACTTCGCGACCATCTTCACCCGTTTCGATCGGTTTTTCTTTTCCTAAGACGCAATTGACAAAGTGCTGCATTTCTTGCGGAAAGCCGTAGTTCCAGGTCTCTTCAAAGATAGTGAATGTCCAACCACGGGTTGTGCCGGCTTTTTCAACTGCATAACCATATCCTTCTTGACTATAGGTCCATAATGAGCTTCCTTTGAGCAAATCTGCCCGGGTATTGCCTTTGTTCCCGTAGATCTCGCAGCGGTCATCCACCCCACCGCCTTTTGCCCATGAATCTTCTGTGATATTGATTTTATTGCCTTCATATTCGATGATCATGATGGAATGATCATCCCCTTTAGTGCGGTCTTGATGGACAAAGGTGTTGCAATAGGCGGTTACATTTTTAACTTTTGGCTTGTTGAAAACCCACCGCCCAAATTCAACCGAATGGCAGCCCATGTCAATTAGCACACCCCCTCCCGAGAGGTTGACATCCCAAAACCAGGGTTTATGGGGTCCGTCATGCTCTTCGGATTGTCTCACCAGGAAAGGTTCTCCCAAAGCACCTTCTTGGATCAATTGTTTAGCACGCACATATTTGGGGGCAAAGCATAGTTCTTCGGCATACATCAGCAAAACGCCAGCTTTCTGGGCTGCTTCGATCATCTTATCTGCTTCCTCTAGCGTCATGCATAACGGTTTTTCGCAAACGATCTGCTTTCCAGCAGCAGCACTATCCAGGGTAACCTGACAATGTAGGTAATTAGGAAGAGCTACTGTGATCAGATCAATTTCTTTCATCTTGAGCAGTTCACGATAGTCTTGGAAGGCATTAGGTATGCCCCATTTTTTAGCAAATTCTGAGGCATGATGGGGGGATGCAACCGCGACAATTTCTGCGTTGGGAACGAAGTTCTTAAATGCTTGGGCATGGGTTTCAGCAACGAATCCAGCACCAATCAATCCTACTTTTACGATTTTATCCATTTTTCACCTCCTGAAAGATTATTTAAAAGACTGTTATTTATCTAGCCACTCTCCATTTAGACAATAACAGGTTAGGATATAAAAGCTAACCTCCGTGAACGAACCTCAAACACGTCCTTTGGTTTCCTGTATATTTAATCAGTTTTTTTAGTGTGAACATAAATATGACTATTTTGTTTCGGAATGCCGAAGCAATATGGTTATACAAACAGGAAAACGGTCTTTTTCACTGTCTGAAACCACGCTGCCTGCCATAGATTGAAATCATCACTAACAGAGTGGCTCCGAGGACCACCCGGCGGATTGATTCGGGCATTTGCATGGTGGTTAGTAAACTGGTAATGAGAGTGAGAACAATCGCACCTGCCATGGTGCCCCAATAGCTTCCTTTTCCGCCGGAGAGCAAAGTACCTCCGACGGCAACCGCTGCGATGGATGGGAACAAAAACGGCTGTCCTAGAGCGATAAAGACCACCCCCGTATTGCCTACCACCAGGAATCCTCCAAAACCTGCCAGAGCACCGGCTAAGCTATAAACTGCTAAATTGGTGGCGTTGACGTTGATACCCGATAAACGGGAGGTCACCCGGTTGACACCGATTGCGAAAACATGTTTTCCAAAAGTTGTCCGTTCGAGTAACAGCCACATTAGAATGCCGAAGATCACCCAAATGATGATGGCATTCGGAATTGGGATATTGGGGGAGAGAGGTCTCGCAATGAGGCGGGTCATGATCGGAGCCACTTTCCCACTGACATTGCCGTGGTTAATGATGATGATTAATCCGGTTACTACTCCCGACATACTCAAGGTCATCACAAAGGGAGAAATTTTCAGGAAAGTGATCCCCAAACCATTGATTAATCCTACTAATGCACCGGCTAGTAAGGCAATCAGAAAAGCATAGAACACTTTTTCATCTCTGCCATTGACAAGGACATAGGTAAGAATCGCAGTAAGGGTGACAACTGAGCCAGCAGAGAGATCAATGCCTTCATAACCACTTAGGATGACTAAGGTTTGCCCGGCGGCAATGACTCCGAGGAAGACCGATAAACGGAGGATGTTGGTAGCTTGGGCTATGGCGATATTGATATCATTGCCAAATCCATTGGGAAGGAAACCAGAGAGTAAAAATAGAATGATCGCTAAAATTAAAGCTGCAACTGGTGGAGAAATATATAGACGTTTCATGATTTTCTCCTCCCAAATAAATTGATGATCCCTGGTGCTGCTAAGGCAACGACGATGATGGTGGCTTTTACAAAAGTTTCCCACCAGGTGTTAACATGGGCAAAGCTGACGATATTTTGGATAATACCCAAAGTAAGGGCTCCCATTATTGGACCGGTTATTCCTCCTATCCCTCCACTCAAGGGCGTACCGCCAATTACCACCGCGGTTATGGCGGTTAATGTCATTGGTGATCCGATTTCAGCGTTTCCTGAACCGCTCAACATAGTTATGGCGATCCCCGATAACGCTGCCATGAGTCCCGAAATGACATAGGTGCTGAAGTTGATCCAGGTGACCGGGACACCGGTTTCATAGGCTGCATCTGCTTTACCCCCCACGGAATATAAATATGAGCCATAGCGGGTTGAACGCAGATACTGCCAAAGGAGGATTAGGATAGCGATAATATAAAAACCAAGCGGTATCCCTAAGGGCGTCGTAGAGCGATAAATATTCGCAATGGATTGGGGAATCCCGCCACCTGGATTAGGTAAAACAAACAAGGCTAACCCTCCAAAGAGGAAGCTGGTGGCATAGGTTGTGATGATGGGCTGAAGGCGAAGGACGGCGATGAAAAACCCATTAAGAGCGCCACAGATGATCCCAATTAATAACGAGATGCCCACATATAGCCACATTTTTTCAACGCTGCCATTTAAGCCAACTTGAACAGCCAGAACGGTGTTGACAATGGAAACAATTCCACCCACTGAGATATCTATTCCGCCTCCCAATATCACGAAGGCTTGTCCAACCGCCAACAAGACAGAAGGTAAAAATACCCGGAGATTACTATTTAATGTATCTCTTGAGAATAAATTAGGTTGTAAAGATAAATTGATTAATAATGCGACCACAATGAGGATGATCGAGAATAAGGCTGGGTATTTTGTTGTCAGGGTTTCCCAAGATGTTCTTCTCATGCTGCACCTCCGTTAGTAACACCTAGGCTGGCAGCAACCAGATTCTCTTTGGTTAAAGTCTCTCCAGTTAGCTCTGCTCGGATAACTCCATCATGTAAAACCAAAACTCGGTCACATAAACCAATCAATTCATCATCATCGCTGCTATAAAATAAAATTGTCTTACCATCCTTACATAGACCGGTTAAGAGAGAATAAAATTCTGATTTTGTATTGACATCTACCCCTTTGGTAGGGTCATCTAAGAGATAACATTGAGGATCTCTTAATAACCACTTTCCGATCACTACTTTTTGAGCATTCCCTCCGGATAAGCTGCTCACCGGTTCCATCAAACTTGCCATGACGAGATTTAGCCTCAAACCGATCTTACGGGCATCTTCTTGGGCTTTTCTGATTTTCAATGGAAAACCATATTTATCCCAATTGGGTAAATGAAGATTCTCAAGTATAGAACGGATATAAAGTAAACCCTCTCGTGCTCGTTCGCCGGGTACTAAGGCTATGCTATGTTTGATTGCAGTCCGTGGGTTTTTGAAGTGGACGGCTTGATCCTTTATTTTTATTTTTCCTGAATAAGGAATATCCCCAAAAATCGCCAGTAATAGATCCCGCTGCCCTTGACCGCGTAGTCCACCAATCCCAACCAATTCTCCTTCTTTAACTTTAAAACTTATTCCCCGGATAGTGTCCGTTTCTAAGTCCTCTACCTCGAGGTAGACTGGATTCGTACTGGTGGTTTTTTCTGCCGCTGTGGATGCTTTCGTGAATTCATAAACGTTCTCTCTCTCGATCATCAATTGCACTAGTTGTTTATCGGTGATATCTTTCATGTTGCCATCACCCACAGTTTTACCGTTACGCAAAACACTAAAGCGGTCAGCAATCCGGAAAATTTCTTCCATTCGATGGGAAATAAAAATAATTGCTTTATCTTCTGCTTTCCAGCGCCGGATTAGTTCGAATAATCTATCTACCTGGCGGCTATCCAAACTGGCTGTTGCTTCGTCTAAAATAATCAGCCACGGATTGAGGCTGATTGCTTTGAGGATTTCAATGATTTGTTTTTCGTCGGGCGGGAGGGTTGAAACGGGCAGTTCGGGATGAATTTTTGTCCTCAATGTTCCTTCAAAGAGGGCTAATAACTCTTCTGTCCTCTGATTGATCAGCTTGCGATTGATTGCTTTAGTTGATTTCAATGGCTCCCGGGTCAACCAGATATTATCGGCAATGGTCATTTGAGGAACCAAGCTCAATTCCTGAAAAACCGTTGCGATTCCTAAGTTTTTGGCAGCTTGGGGAGAAGGGATCTGCACTGGTTTATCATCAAGGAGTAGTTGACCTCCATCGAAATCAACTACTCCATTGATGACCTTACTCATGGTGCTTTTGCCGCTTCCATTTGCCCCGATCAACGCTAGTATTTCTCCGCTCTGGATATTGAGGTTGCCATCCGAGAGGGCTACCACGCCTCCATAGTGTTTAACGATATGTTGGGCAGAAAGCGATCTACTCATTGTGAGTTATTTAACAAAGAATGTACTTAATACTTCTTCCTCGCTCATGATACCGTCGAGCAAGTAAACATCAGGTTTATCCTTGCAGATATCCAAACCTTCTTGCAGGTTATCTTTGGTGACGACGATAGGGACTGGGATCACGAAGGATAGCCCATTGACACCACCTAGTTTGGTCTTATCCACCTGTTTGCCAAGCAGCATATTGATGGCAATCCGCAAACCGGTTGGGGATACCCCTGGGGGATTGGCGACTGCAACAGAGTCGAAATCAGGATGATCTTTGAGGACTTCCTCCCACAGTTTGAGGAATTGGCAACGTCCTTCACCGACGGCGATAGGCCATTTCGGTGGGTTGGCAGCGATAACGGCTTGCAAAGCACCAATCGCCATTCCGTCCTGCGTCCAGTAACCATCCAGGTTGGGGTAGGCAGCTAGGAAGTTGGACATGACCTGTTGACCAGTGGCTTCGTCCCATTTGCCGGTATCGGAAGCCAGGACTTTGATATCCGGGTAATCTTTCAGGACTTCCGCAACGCCTTCCATCCGGACGACGTTGGCGGGATGACCAGGAAAGCCTTCGATCTGGACGATATTGCCTTTGCCGCCGAGTTTTTCGGCTAACCATTTGGCGCTGGTCTTAGCCCATTCTTTTTGGTCAATGCCGACGTTGTAAACGCCGGGGACATTTAGTTCCTGGTCAACCGAGATGACGAGGATACCTTTTTTGACGGCTTCTTCGAGGGTGGCATTGAGGCCATTGACATCGCCTGGGTTGACCAAGATGGCATCCACGTTCTTAGCCATCAGGTTCTGTAATTGTTGGATCTGACCGGCGACATCGGTATCAACACTCTCGATGACTAGCTCATTGGTAAGTCCCTTGTCCATGTATTCTTTATTGGTTTCGATCAGCTCAGCGATCATCTGGGTGCGGTATTCACTGCTGATGAAGGGGTTGGAAATACCAATGGTGAATTTCTTGGTGGTGGGTTCTTGAACCGCTTCGGTAGCTGGAGCTTGGGTGGCAACCACTTCGGTTGGTTGAACGGCTTCGGTAGCGGGAGCAGTAGTTACTTCCGGTGCTGCAGTGGGAGCAGCACAAGCTGATAGGATCATTGAAGCAATTAGGGTCAGCATCCCGATGTAAAAAAGACTTTTCTTAAGCATGATTATCTTCTCCTTCTATTTCTAAAGATGGATTACCGATTAAAATGAGGAAAATATTGACTATTTTAGGATTTCACCTCCTCGAATTGAAATGTTGATGATGGAGTTTGCGAGTTTGATTAACTTGGAAGTTACTATTCTAGGCATCATTAGATGATTCTCTCCATTTGCGAATGCCAATCCTGTAATATGCCTTCTACCCTTATTAACTATTTGTAACTAATTTACAATATTATAACAAAAATAGATTGTAAAATCAATATCCGATTCTTATCTGGATTCAGGCTTTAGGATATTAAATATTACAAGTATGATGCGACTCAATATGACTGCTCTTTGACCAGTTGGGAAATTTCGCCAGTAGTTTTATCTTTTAGGATAATTTTAAGCCGTCCATCTGGCATTCGTTCCTCTTTGATCAAAAAATGCTGGTTATCAAATTCCTTTAAGGGAATTTCCGTAGGGGTTGTGCATTCACCCCGCCAGGTAGCTAACTCAACCGGCTGCCACTTTTTGGTCTCGGCTGCTTGATAACAAGCATCTATGATGGCGTTGACGATGTAACCATCGTAAAAGGTTTCTAGAGGGGGCTTTTCGGCGTCCATTGAATTGAACATATCCAAGAACATTTCCACATAACCGAGAGCGCCGCTTTCGTCACCAACGGGGAATAGCCAGCCCGTATCTCCTTCGGCTTTTTCTGCTACATATCCGGAGGAACCGACATTGGTAAACATTTCAAAGCCAGTTCGTAACCAATGGTTGAGCCAGATCGTCCCTTCAGTACCGACGATTTCGTCTCGGAGATCCATTCCGCCATGAAAAGCCCAACTAGCTTCAAATTGACCAATCGCTCCACTGTCGTAACGCACTAATCCAACCGAATGATCCTCTGTTTCAATAGGGTGCACCTGGGTATCCGCCCAGCAAGTAACCTCGATTGGACGGCAGGCTTTGCCGATGAAATTGCGGGCAATTTCAATACAATGGCAGCCCATGTCCATCATAGCACCCCCGCCAGAAAATTGTTTCGTCCAGAACCAATCACTATGAGGTCCTGCATGAGTTTCCCTAGAACGTACCCAGAGAATTTTCCCTAAGGCGCTCCGTTTTACCGAATCGAGGGCTTTAAGGGTTTTCGGAGTGTAAACAAGATCCTCAAGGTAGCCATGAAATACTCCCGCTTTCTCCACTGCCTCCAGCATCTCTAACGCTTCAGGTGCGCTGGTTGCTAATGGTTTGGTGCATAAAACCGCTTTTCCAGCTTGGGCAGCTAATAAAGCAGCTTTTTTATGTAAATAATTTGGTAAACCGATGATAACTGTGTCTATAGAGGGGTCCTGAATTGCTTTGGTTAAGTCATTTGTCCAATGAGGAATAGAGAATTCTTGAGCGAGCTTTTGGGCGGTTTCTTCATGACGGGAATAGACCATGGTGATTTGATCTTTTCCTCTGAAGTGAAGTAAACTAGCCGCGTAAAACCTACCGATAAAACCACTTCCTAAAAGGGCGATTTGATGGTTCATTGGCTTACTCCTTCAGAATAAAACGAGGGTGAAATGTACGAACATTCTGATTTTAGACGAATTAATCCTTTTTGTCAACTTGATTTACCAGCCTGAATTTAGTATAATTGTTTTATTGTACGCACAATATTGCGAATTAACTTTTGAGTGAAGCGAAAGGAATACTTTGTTATGCTAACCCCCCGCCAACGCGTTTACACTGCCTTGCACCATTCTGAACCTGACCGTGTCCCGCTCGCCCTGGGGGGCGGTTCTTATGGGGTGGTAGATGAGCTTTACTTAAAGTTGGTCGAGCTCTTAAAATTTCCCGAACCTGCTAAACCGTTTCGCAGCGGTCATACCATAACCTATATGGACGATCGCCTATTTGAAGCTTTAGGGATTGATTTTCGCTATTGCTGGCCAGCTTTATTGCCCAATAGTCCAATCCGACCCGGAGAAGATGAGCAAACATTCTATGATTCGTATGGTCAAATTTGGATGCGAGCCAAGCCTTACTATTACACTGGACGGGGAATCTTGGCAGATTCTAACGATGTTACCGATATTGAACGTTTGGTGGATTGGCCTGATCTCACCGATTCGCACTGGATGGTAGGGGTGGCAGAGCGGGCTAAATTTTTACGCCAGCAGACGGATTATTTTGTGGTGATGCGCATGGTCGCATCCCATGGTCCTTTTCAAACTGCTTGTGACTTACGCGGCACCGAGAATTTTCTGATGGATATGGCGATTAATCCAGTTTTTGCTGAAGTCTTACTGGATCAAGTGACTTCTATTCAAGAGGGGTTAATCCGCTTAGCCATGGAAGCTGCTGGTAAGGATTTTGACATGATTGAATTGCCGGGAGATGATTACGCAGGAAATCAGAGACCGCTGATGTCTTTGGCAATGTTTCGCCGGTTTATCAAACCATGCCTGGCACGCCTGATCCAGGTTGTTCGAAAATACAACCCGGATATCCAGATCATGCTGCACAGTGATGGGGCGATTGATCGTTTGATTCCGGATATGATCGAGCTAGGAGTGGATGTCATTCATCCTCTCGAACCCCTCCCAGCGATGAACCTGGCTATGATCAAAAAGGAGTATGGTGAGCAGGTCACATTCTTAGGAGGAATTGATATTTCCCATGCCCTACAAGGATCTGAAGAGAACGTCACCCAAGAGGTAAAAACGCGTCTCCAAGAATTAGCAGAGGGTGGTGGCTATATCCTGGCTCCTTCTAACCACTTACAAGCCGATATACCCCCTCAAAATGTACTTCGGTTGTTTCAAACCGCTCAAGAACTCGGGCGATATCCGATTTCGTTTGCAGAATCTTGAGGCGCTATGAATGATAAACTTCCTTATTCAGCAGTTGATCCCCATAGTCCACTTCCATTATATTATCAAGTTTATCTAGATTTACGGCGCATGATTTATCATGGCATCCTTTCGCCTAATCAAATTCTCCCACCTGAACTTGAAATCTGCCGGGAATATCATGTGGGCAGGCAAACTGTCCGCCAAGCTATTGCGCGCCTGGTGGATGAAGGTTTATTAGAGCGCTTTGCGGGGCGGGGAACTTTTGTACGAACGATCCCCAATCCCATTCAGTTTTTCTTGGATCGCAGCTTTTCTCAACAAATGCGTGAGATGGGACGGATTCCTAAATCACGTGTTCTACGGTGTGAGCTATCTAAAGTCGAATTAGATGGTTCATCAATATTAGCTGATAAGATTGGGTCACCCTGCTTAGTTCTGGAACGCATCCGTTTGGGGGATGATGAACCGATTTGCCATCAAACCTCCATTGTTCTAGTGGAAAGCTGTCAAGGGATAGATAAGATTGATTTTTCTACTCAATCCCTCTATGAAGTTTTGACTTCGTATTATAACTTGGTGATCAATCAAATTGACCATGTAGTTCGGGCGGTTGCGGCAGATTCATTACGGTCGCAGCTCCTCGAGGTAACAATTGGAATACCTCTGCTTTATGTTGGGACAACCACCTACCTGGATGATGGGGAGGTCATTGAACATTCCGATAGCTATTATCGAGCTGACCGTTATGAATATCGTACTACTCACCCGCCATTAGGAAAATCTTAGTGAATTGTCTGTAAAAGGAAGAATAGCATGATAAATTCCGGTTTAGAGTATTTATCGGAAGCAAAATCCATTCTCGAGCGCATTCAAAACACTCAAATGGATGCAATCGAAAGGGCAGCCGATTTATTTGCCCACACCATCGCCCGGCATGGATTGGTACATATGTTTGGCACCGGACATTCGCGTATCTTTGTCGAGGAAATGTTTCCCCGCCATGGCAGCTTTCCAGGATTTCATCCTATTGTGGAATTGTCACTCACCTATCACAACCTTGTGGTCGGTTCAAATGGACAGCGTCAGGCGATGTTTCTGGAACATGTGGAAGGTTTTGGACAGGTTATTTTGCGGAACTTTGTTTTCAGCCCCCCGGATTGTTTCTTGATCTTTTCGAATAGCGGAGTCAATCAAGTGGTCGTTGATGTGGCATTAATGGCAAAAGAAATGCAGTTACCGATTGTGGTAGTAGTATCCATGGAACACTGTCAAGGAATGCCGGCTCTCCATTCAACCGGGTTGAAATTGATTGATGTAGCGGATATTGTGATTGATAACTGTACACCGGGTGGAGATGCCCTGGTGTCCATCTCGGGCTTAGAAGATAAGGTAGGCCCTGGCTCAACTATTGGGGCAGCAGCTGTAACCAATGCGATCAAATGCCTGGTGGCAGAGAAACTCACTGAGATGGGTAAACCGCCTATTGTCCTTACCTCGAACTATTTCTTAGGAGACGAGGAAGCTAAAAGACGTTTTGATGAGTGTTATGATGATTATCGCGTTCGAATCCAGAAAGTTTATGGGTGTTGATCCAACCTTTTTAGTGGGTATCAAAGTAGACATAGGCGACTTCTAATGCGAGATCATTAGACAAGGTAATATCTCCCCAATCCGAAGGGGGGATATCTATGTCGGGGATAACCCCGCTTTTTTCCCAATCCCAGTCAGGATGGTAATAAGGGATAAATTTTTCATGGGCTAAGAGCAGCAAAGATCCGTCTTTGAAAGGATACCCCCATAACAATTCTACATTTCCATCGGTGGTTTCCCCCATCAGATAGGCTCGCCCACGGTCTTTTAATACACCAGCTGAAAGTTCTCCAAAACTGTAAGTGTCTTTCCCGACCAGCACTACGAGGGGTTTATATTGGGAGCCAAATTTGTCTACTCCATTGATCACCCATTGTCTTTTATGGTTGTAGCGATCCACAAAATAACCCATATTCCCATTCGTGAAGTAAGATAACACGCTGCTGGTGACGGATTGCTCACCACCCATATTCACCCGGAAATCTAAGATGATCCCATCTAAAGACTGGGGGGAAGACATTTCTTCCAACGCTTTCCCGACCCGGTTGTCCACATATTCGTCATTAAAACCAGCCACTAAGAGATAGCCAATTCGTTTGCCACCCGGAGTCATCAAGACCTGATGGGGTACCGGCATGCGCATGTCCAGTTTTTGGCGTTGGATTGCCACCAGATAAGCTGGTTTGCCTTGACCTTGAACTGTAACTGTGACATAAGTGCCTTCCGGACCACTTATTGAATTTATAATATTCCCTTGTTCATCAAAAATGGGTTCTCCGTTAATGGCAGTGATATTATCATGAGGTTGTAATCCGGCTTTTTCCGCTGGGCTGTTGCGAAATACTAAAATAACAGATAGCCGATCATTTTCAGGATCGGGCATGGTAAAAATCCCAATCCCTGCGTAGTTTGCGCTGCCAGAATAAATTTTCTTCTCGGCCTCAAACTCAGCCGGTGTCCAATAATTTGAGTGATCATCATTGAGCCGGTAGACCATTTCTTTCATCAATTCGTAAAATTGTTTTGGTCCGACACCAATAGTCAAACGAGCGCTCATCTCGCGATGGACTGCCTCCCAATCCAAGCCATTGAAGTTGGGATAGACATATTTATTTTTTACAGTGCTCCAAATTTGTTCAAATAAGGTTACTTGTTCTGGTAGAGTTGTTGGAACGGGAGTCGCGGTTGGAGTGATGGTGGGTGTATCGGTTGGAGTAAGAGTGATGGTGGGAGTGGGTGAAGGTGTGATGGTTGGTGTGCGAGTGGGAATTGCAGTTTCCGTTGCAGTGGCTGAAGGGGAAGGGGAAGCAGTGGGAGTAGGCGAAGCAAATGGAAGCTGTAATTGACAGGCTAGCGTGCTGCAAAGAATGATTAGCAATGCGACGAGGAAGGGTTTAATTTTCATGGTTTATCCCATCAACAAGGCAGTATGCGAGTAAATCTATAATTTGAAAGGTTGATTCATCCCATCAAAACCGACATCTAGCCTATAAATAATGCCCCAAGCACCGCGATAAATAATGTGATACTGATGTAACTGTTGATGTTGAAAAATGCCAGATTTATATGGGTCAGGTCACCAGGTTTCACTAAGCGATGCTCCCATATAAACAGTCCAACAGCAATGATCAGTCCGATCCAATAGGGCGCACCAAAACTCAAAAACAAACCTAGCCAAGCCAACAATCCTACACTGATGAGATGGGCGAGGATTGATAATTTCAGTGCCAAATCCACTCCGAAACGAGCTGGGATGGACTGTAAACCGTCCCTTCGGTCAAATTCCACATCCTGGCAGGCGTAAATCAAATCAAATCCACCGATCCAAAAAGTAACAATCACCAACAGCAACCAAGCGGGCAAATCGGTGCTTTGAAATAAGGATCCTCGTACCGCGACCCAGGCACCCATGGGTGCCAGACCATCTGTAAACCCAAGGAGAAAGTGAGTCATCCAAGTGAACCGCTTGGTGTACGAATAACCGAATAAGACAATCAACGCTCCAGGGAGAAGAATAAGTGGTAATCTACCTAATTGGGCAGCTGCCAGAATTAGGATAATCGCTGCCAGAATCGTGCCAAACCAAGCGGTGCGCAGGGTAATTTTTCCACTCACCAAAGGACGATTATAGGTACGGGGATTCAGCGCATCGAAATGGCGATCGGCGATGCGATTAAAAGCCATAGCTACTGTTCGAGCGGCAGCCATGGCAATCGTGATCCAGATGAATTGATGCCAGGTGGGTAAGCCATCAGCAGCGATGAACATGCCCAAATAAGCGAAGGGTAACGCGAAAATGGTGTGTTCGAATTTGATAAGTTCAAGAAAGTCGCGCAATGATTTCATATCACATCCATTTGCATAATTTTTTCTCTAGCCAGTCAACCGCATAGTACCATCCAATTCCCAGAATACTCATTGCTAGAATCCCCACATACATAGCCGGGTAATTGAAAAGGGTGCTGCCATTTAAATAAATATAATATCCCAACCCTTTTTGGGTGGCAAACAATTCGGCTACATACAAGACTGCCACCGCAGTACCCACCGATTGCCTCAGAGCAGTCAAGATGGCGGGCAAACTGGCTGGTAAATAGACAAAACGGAACAAAGCCCGCCGTCCTGCTCCCAAGCTGCGCACACTGAAGATCAGTTCTGGACGTAAGCTGGCAGCCTGGTCACGCACTAAAACCAGGATTTGGAAGAATAATATCAGGAAGATAATCAGAATTTTGGGTAAATCACCCAGTCCCAAAAAAAGAAGGACTAAAGGGACAAAAACTACTTTTGGGATAGGGTACAGGATGTAGATCAAGGGTGAAAAGAGGGCATTCAACCGTTGTGATTGGCCCAGCACCAACCCAGCTGGGACAGCAGTAATAATTGAAAGGAGCATACTGGCAGTTACCCTCCAGAGGCTGACCAGGAAATGTTCTGGCAGATCCCCTTGGATTTCTTGAATGAAGGTTATTCCAACAGTTATGGGTCCCGGCAAGATGGGTTGGTTGACGAGCCAGGCAGCCATCTGCCACACTAAAAGCAATCCCAGGACGGTCAATCCAAGGTCAACGCTAGTAGAACGGGGTTTCATTCGCTTGAGACCCCCTCCAAATTTGCTCGTAAATCATCACAGAGAGCATGGTAAGCTGGACTTTTTCGGTATTCCGCTCCAATCGGGTGAGAATTTTGGATGATAGTAGCTTGACGATGAACCGGTTTCCCTAAGAGGAGGATATTCTTCCCTAAAAAGGCGGCTTCCTCAATGCTATGCGTGACAACCACCAAGGTTAATTTTTGTTCTAGCTGGAGTTCTAAGGTTAAATTTTGCAATCCTTCGCGGGTAGGGGCATCCAGGGAGGAAAATGGTTCATCCATAAGCAGCAGATCAGGATTGAGTACTAAAGTACGGGCAATGGCTGTCCTTTGACGCTGTCCGCCCGAGATATGGGTGGGATATTGGTTGGCAATTTCCGAAATACCTAATCTATCCAGCCAGGGAGTGACATCTCTTTTCGGAACGGGTTGACGCGGGGAGTGGGTACCATCGGGTCCGTAAAACCCACGAATTTGCAACCCTAATTCTGCATTTTGGCGGACGGTTGCCCAGGGCAGCAGCCCGTAGTCTTGCAGGATTAACCCTGTTTGAGGTCTTGGCCGGTTTAATTTTTCACCTTCGATCCGGATTTGACCACTTACGGGGGACAATAAGCCAGCTAACAAATACAGCAAGGTGCTTTTGCCGCATCCGGATGGTCCCAGAATAACCCAGGCTTCTCCTTCTTCGACTTTCCAAGAAAAATCCTCAAAAAGGGTTTGACCATTTGGGTAATTAAACGTGATCGCTTCAACCGAAATCATTTCATTTTGAATCATTTAGTCTCTGTTATGGATATTTCGTCATATTGTAAACATGCCCTACAAATCCAACTAATTATAAATGAAACCTGCCTATCATAAGGCAATCAGTTTAAGCGTGTTGGAGTGAAAGATAGATACGAGCGGGTCGCCCCTACGTGATCGCGTTGACTGCTGCTTCCACCTTGGTAGCAACCCGTTGGGCGACTCGCCTTTGCCGACCAGCCTGTAATTTCGCAATGAGTTTTTTCCCGATGGAGCAGAAAATATACCCAGATGGGTCGCCCCTACAAGGAATCGCGTTGACTGCTGCTTCCACCTTGGTAGCAACCCGTATGGGCGACCAGCCTTTGCCGACCAGCATGGAATTTCGCAATGAGTTTTTTCCCGATGGAGTAGAAAATATACCCAGATGGGTCGCCCCTACAAGGAATAGTGTTGACTGCTGCTTCCACCTTGGTAGCAACCCGTATAGGCGACCCGCCTTTGCCGTCCAGCATGGAATTTCGCAATGAGTTTTTTCCCGATGGAGTAGAAAATATACCCAGATGGGTCGCCCCTACAAGGAATAGTGTTGACTGCTGCTTCCACCTTGGTAACAACCCGTTGGGCGACCCGCCTTTGCCGACCAGCATGGAATTTCGCAGTGAGTTTTTTCCCGATGGAGTAGAAAAATACCCAAATAGGTCGCCCTACATAAGAATGCCTGCTGCCCCCAGACTCCTTCAAGAGACCCCAAAGGTTTCTCTCAGCGATTAACAAAGTTATCAATGTCTTTATTTCTCAAAACTGGTGGATCACCAACTAGAAAACCTTTGGGGTCTTTTTAGTTAAAAGTCAAAAAAAACCAAACCACCAATCCTGCTCATGCAGCTAAGGTAAAAATTGATTGATGACCGAAGAGTTATACGATATATCTCCAGAAATTAACCCTTTTTCTTTTGCCCAGGCTAGAACGTCTGCCCAGAGCTGTTCACTAGGAACGCTCTTCGTTGGAAAGGGAGGAACCTGGTAGGTTGCTAGAAGGGAATCGGGAATAATTTTTTGATCTTTGAGAAGTTCACCCCAACGGGATGGATCCGCATTGATGTCATTTACCGCATCTTCAATTGCAGCTAAAAAGGCTTGTATCGCAGCTGGATTTTCATCTATGACCTGTTTCCGAAATGCATAAGTACTGTGCCCATATTGAGGGTATTTTGAGTCTTGCAAGATAAAAGAAGCTCCTTGCTGAACCGCCAAGTAGGATAACGGGTCCGGGATAGTAGCAGCTTTCAATTCCCCAGAGCTGAGCAAAGCCAACCGATCAGGGATTTTGGGAACCGCAATGGTCTTGATATCGGTTGGAGTGAATCCTTCCGCTCCTAACAAACGGTCAGTGATATATTCAATGATAGTGGCTTGAGAGATTCCTATCGGAACTCCCTTTAATTGCCCTACACTCGTGATGCCGCTTTTTCCGCTTGCTAAGATATGATATACCGCTGATTCAGGGGTGGCTACACGGGCTAGGCGGACGATCTGAACTTGAGGGGTGTCCTTATTGTATAAGAGGGTGGAGACAATATCGTTGATGATACCATCTCCCTGCCCGGCACTGATGACTTGATCGCGCTCCGCAGCGGATGCCACCGGAATAAACTCGACTTGCACACCATATTTTGCGAAGAGCCCTTCCTGTTGAGCAACATACATTGGTAAATTGTCAATAATTGGGATCAAAACCATTCGCAAAGGGGTTCCTATAACGGCACCATTTTCGGGAGTTACACCGGGATATTCTTGACCATTGTTCTCCGGAGCTGGATAAGCGGGAATTGTTTCCAGTGGAGCAGGATAACTAGCGCTCGTTTCGAGGGGAGCCGGGTAGACTTCGTTTGGGGTTGGAGGATTAGGGTTGTTGGAATTGGGTAAAGGATATGCTTCAGAGCTTGGTGAGTTGGCTGCTTCCGTAACTGCTGGAGCTGAGCTGGTTGGTTGACCATTTGAGCAAGCACTTAAAACGCTCCCAAGCAATAAGAATAATATACTCATAGAAATGATTTTTCTCATTTTTTCTCACCTATAGATTTAAATTGTTCCATAATTGGTTTATTTTATCTTGAATTTGGGGATCCATGCGGACAACCTCTTGCCAACCGCGTTGATAACCCTCTTCGGGTAGTTTAGCAGTGGCGTCAATGCCGATCTTCCCACCAAAGGATGGTTGATAAGAAGCATGGTCGAGTTGATCTACTGGGCCATTGGAGATAATTACATCATGGCTCCAGTCCACATTTCCAAGCGCTTGCCAGGCTGTTTGAGATGGATTTTGCACATCTACCCATTCATCCACTACCACAATGGCTTTCGCAAGGGAAAGTAAGGCTAAACCCCACAAACCAAAGATGACTTTATGGGCTTGACCAGGGAAACGCTTGCGTATGGAGACCAACACCAGATTGTGAAAAACGCCTTCAGCTGGCATGCAGATATCCACAACTTCCGGGATAAACAAGCGTATGAGGGGTAAGAATAAGCGTTCGGTTGCTTTACCCATCCAGGCATCTTCCATAGGCGGGATTCCCACAACGGTAGTAGGGTAAATGGCATCCTGACGCTGAGTTATCGCGGTAATATGGAAAGCCGGGAAAAGTTCGATAGGCGTGTAATAACCTGTGTGATCTCCAAAAGGACCTTCAGGACGGAAGTCATTCAAATCCACATACCCTTCAAGGATGATCTCAGCTTGAGCGGGGACTTGTAGAGGTTGGCTAACGCAATCCACGAATTCCACAGGTTTTCCACGCAGATAACCTGCTAAGAGATATTCATCTATATTTGGGGGCAACGGCGCAGAGGCGCACCAGATGCTGGCTGGATCGCCTCCGAGGACAATTGCTGCGGGAATGTGGCTTTGATGAATTTCTTGAGCAACTCGTTGATGTTCAGCACCACCCTTGTGACGCTGCCAATGCATTAGTAAAGTATGTTGATCTACAACTTGGAGGCGGTACATCCCTACATTGCGGACACCAGTTTGGGGGTCGCGGGTGATCACTTGTGGTAAAGTGATGAAGCGGCCGCCATCTTTGGGCCAACTTTGTAAAATTGGCAATAAATCAAGCGAGGGGTTATCTTTATAAACAATCTCCTGGCAAGCTGCTCGGCGGACTTTTTTGGGGCTCAAACCAATTGAACGCAGGGCATTGAGTAGTTCCTGACCGCGTTCTAGTACACCTCCAAAGCCCTGCGGCAAACGCATGTCAATTAAGCGAGAGAGGTTTTCATTAAGATCATCCAAACGATTAACTCCTAGCGCCATTGCCATTCGTTCGGCTGATCCGAAGGCATTGATCAAAACCGGCATATTAGAGCCAATCACATGTTCAAATAAGAGGGCTGCATTCCGTTTGGCATGACCTTTGCATACCCTATCGGTAATTTCTGTTATTTCGAGAATAGGTGAAACCGGTTGGTTGATCCGAACCAGTTCGTTCTGGTTTTCCAAGCGGGAAATAAATTCCCGCAGATCTTTATAGGGCATGTTAATTCCTCCAGTTTAACGAGTTGATTATAGCATGATCCTGAAAGGGAATGATATAGATTAATAAGCGCTCATCCGTAGACAACAATACGAGAAAA
>DHFN01000032.1:0-4007 GCA_002402275.1 Anaerolineales bacterium UBA4823 | reverse complement strand
GCGTCCGCCTTACCTCATGGTGTGGAAGAGGACCGGGTCTCAGCGATGTCAGCTGCAATGCAATCATTAGGGGAACGGATTGCTCAGGAATTAGGGCGCGGCCGTTTAGACCAAGTATATATCAAAGGAGAGAAAGGATATGTCATTTTGATGTCTATCGGCAATGAAGCAGTGCTGACTGTATTGGCGCGCGAGCAAGTGAAATTAGGCTTGATTTTGTTGGATATGCGTCACGCTGTGACGGAGATCGAAAAACTAATTTAAGGAATAAGAGTTCACCCTTCAAGGTTCCTTCTCATCAGAATCAACGATTGTGCATGAGAGGGCATTATTCTTATTAATATTGAAATTTTGGATTGGGGCGGAGGGAACCCTTTAATGGATTGACCTATCTAAGTTGATTCTCGAATCAAGAATTTTCTAGATTCAGCCTTAGGTCTTTATTGTTGACTGGTCTGAAATGAAAAGCTATGATTAACTAGATGGATATTACGGTAGTTATTCCGACTTATAACGAAGCAGAAAATCTCCCCACTTTAATAGAAAATTTATTGGGATTGCCTCTGGATTTAAGTATTTTGATTGTGGATGACAATAGTCCAGATGGCAGTGGCGAAATGGCTGAAAATCTAGCCATCCAAGCTAAGAGACGGATGAATGTAATTCACCGCCCGGGCAAATTGGGTTTGGGGACCGCCTATCTAAATGGATTTAGCAGGGCAATCGAACAAGGCGCCCAAGCAGTAGCGCAAATGGATGCAGATTTTTCCCACCCTCCTCAAAAATTAGTAGAGATGGCAGAAGCATTATCCAATGTAGACGTAGCAATGGGATCCCGTTATATTCCTGGAGGAAGCCTTGACGAGCGTTGGCCATTTTGGCGAAAGGGTTTGTCTGCATTTGGCAATTTCTATGCACGCTTGATCTTAGGTTTGCCGATCCGTGATGTCACTGGAGGATACCGGATGTGGCGCAGGGAAGCTCTATTGGAGATGCCTCTTGCCAGAGTACGCTCGAATGGGTATGCCTTTCAAGTGGAAATGGCGTATCTTGCCTATCGGTTGGGATTTCGGATTCGCGAAATCCCATTTTACTTTGCTGATCGGCGCTGGGGTAAATCAAAAATGTCCTGGAATATCCAACGCGAAGCCGCACTGCGGGTTTGGAAAATACTTTGGGAATATCGCGACCTACGAAAAGCAAGTTATCCGAGTTGATGAGATGATATTTTATTATCCAGATCATGCCAGACTTGAACTAAAGAAGCCCATTCCTCCAGCGAGAGGGTTTCGGCACGCCGGGTGGGATTGATATTTGCAGAAAGCAGTAATTGAAGGGTTTGTTGGGTGGATAAGTGTAATCCTCCAGCTAAGGAGTTCCGTAGGTTTTTTCGCTTTTGGCTAAAACCAGCCCGGGCTAGTTGGAAAAAGATATCCGTATCTGAAATCCG
Source organism: Anaerolineales bacterium UBA4823 (assembly GCA_002402275.1). Lineage (GTDB taxonomy): Bacteria > Chloroflexota > Anaerolineae > Anaerolineales > UBA4823 > UBA4823. The sequence goes on along the minus strand of DHFN01000032.1, from coordinate 2,557 downwards.
GGGGGCTGGGAAAAGCTTTACTCGAATGACTGCTGAGTTGACTTTTGGAACAGGATAAAACGCTTGAGCGGGGAGATGGGCGACAATTTTGGGTTCACCGTATAGTTGGATACTGAGCGCAAGCAGGCTGAAGTCTCCCGCAGCGGCACAAATCCGTTCTGCCACTTCTTCTTGAAGGGTCAAGGTGAGCTGTTTAGGTTTTGAACTGGCTTCTAGAAGATGACGGATCACTGCCGAGGTAATGTAATAAGGAATATTGGCAACGACTGAGTACGATGGTTTGGCTTCTGCAAAAATTTCTTGAGGATCTATTTGCAGGATATCTCCTTGAATAATGCGTACATTAGTGTAATTGGATAAAACTTGTTGGAGGATGGGAATTAACGGATTGTCCAATTCAATGGCAACTACTTGTTGGCAACGGATAGCCAGCTCACGAGTCAAACTTCCTAAACCAGCTCCAATTTCCAATATAGAGTCTCCGGTTTGAATTTGGGCAGCCTGAATGACCTTATCCAAACTATATGGATCAATCAAGAAATTTTGCCCTAGTCCGTGTTTCGGTCGTATGCTGTATTGCTGGAGAAGCTGTTTTATGGGAAGTGGAGGAAAGTTGTTCAATTAATTTGATTCTATCATAGAGTGGTAGGACCACAAATTCTTTGTTTTTATGGCTTATTTAACTTGGATTTGGTTAACTTGATTTACAATTGTTATCACTTTATTAAGGTGTGTAATTATATGTGTCCTGAGACGTTTATATAGGTGAATGCATGGTCTACCGAAATGATCAAGAAGACCTGGCATTAATCGAACGAGCAAAAGAAGGTGATGCAGAAGCCTTCGGTAAAATTTACGAACGATATGCTGGTGCAATATACCGCTATTTCTACGCTCGTTTGAATGATGCCCAAGATGCTGAAGATTTATTAGGAGATGTCTTTTTAAGTACTTGGCGCTCGTTGGCTGAATATAGACCGGTTAAAGAAGTACCATTTCGGGTATTTTTATTTAGAATCGCCAGAAATCGGTTGGTTGATTTTTATCGAAAGCAAAGCCATCGTTATAATGATGTAATTATAGATGAAGATATTCATGAAATTAGCGACGAGACAACGACCACGGAAGATCAGGAAAAGATAGCAAAGGTTGAAATGCAGGACCTTATGACTGAGTTACGGGAAGATTATCGCACAGTGATTGAGTTGCGTTTCTATGGAGGGTTATCTCCTTCGGAAACTGCCCAGGTCATGGGAAAGAGCGAAGGTGCGATTCGGGTTTTGCAACATCGAGCGCTGAAGGCATTTCATAAGCTTTTTGTAAAGGTGGAAAGATGAACCGAAAATCCAACCTAGATGCTATCTTACAAATATGCCTGGAACAAGTGCTTGAGCAGGGAAAACCAATAAATGAAGTGCTCATACCATACTCCCAATATGAGGAAGAAATTCGCCCCCTTTTAGAGTCGGCTGTATGGCTTGAGCAGCAAAGTCACCGAGCTGAATTGAGTGAAGAACGATTAATCTTCAAGAAAAAAGAATTACTCAACCAAATCCAGAGGGAAGAGCCTCAATCGAGCATTTCGAAAAGAAAAGTTCTTCCTACTTTTCACTGGAAATACTCTTTCAAGCCAATGTTTCAATGGGCAATTATCCTGATCGTATTTTTATGCAGCTTAACCGGAGGAGTAGCCTGGGCAGCTCAATCGAGCATTCCAGGAGATGCCCTTTATCCGATCAAGACAAGCTCTGAAACAATCCGATTTAATTTAACTAAAGATCCATTCCAACAGGAGCAATTGCTGCTGGAATTTAGTCAGAGACGTTTGGTGGAATGTGAAGCACTATTAGCTGATGGTAGAGAAAAAGATGCCACTGCCGCGCTGATACTTTATAAAAATGAGCTCGATAGTTTAAATAAAATTCTTTTCAAAACGCGACCCTTGATCACCCAATCCGAACTGTCGCAATATAAAAAATACACCCAAGAACAATTAAATCTCAATGCACAACAGATTCATCAAATCGTCCAAAAAATATCAACGGAACAAAACTACCTTGCTCAGGAAGCATTAGTGATGACTGAAATGACCAGGCAAAGTTTGTTACAAACTTTTGATGAACTTAATCATTCACGTCCGACCCTGACCTCGACGCCCACTCCTTCTGGAGTTCCCTCAGAAACATTGAGCAGCGAATTACCGAATAGCGGGAGCAGCACATCAGTCAGCAGCTCTGTTCCACCAGGTTTGCTCAAGAAAACTGAAGTGACTTTGGAAACCGAAACTCCATCGGTGACATCAATCATAGGAAAACCAAGCAAAACGCCTCGTCCAACTGCGACCATAAAACCGCCTAATACCCATAAGCCGCCTAATCCGCCCACGCCGGTAAAACCCACTAAGAAACCCAAAACATAAAATTGGACAGGGATGGTAATCAACAACGCAAGCAAGCTGGCTGACTCCAAATAATTTCTCTGGAGTGCTAAAGCTTGTTTCAGCCAACCGCAAGCAAGCTGGCTGACTCCAGAAGGGATTGTCATGTCGAGCGCAGCG
>DHFN01000254.1 GCA_002402275.1 Anaerolineales bacterium UBA4823 | reverse complement strand
GCGATTACCACCGGACACTCAATTAGCTCTGGTAGGGGCGGGCGGAAAAACCCAGGCGATGTTCCAGCTTGCTAATGAACTACAGGAGCAATCCCCAGCGGTTCTGATCACCACAACCACCCATCTCGGACGAGACCAAGTTCAATATGCTGCCCATCACCTCATTCTGGATGTGAAAGATCAGCTTCCTGGTCTGTCCAATCTACCAGACGGGATCATTTGCATCAGCGGCTTGTTGGATGAGCTGACTGAACGTTGGCAAGGGTTATCACCAGGTCAACTTGAGCAGCTATCACGATTTGCTAGGTATAGGCATATTCCTCTACTGGTCGAAGCCGATGGATCCCGGCAATTACCCATTAAAGCACCGGCAGAACATGAGCCGGTAATCCCCCCCTTTGTAGATTCTGTGATAGTTGTGGCGGGGCTAAATGGACTACACCAAACCCTGGACCCACTATGGGTTCATCGCCCTCAAATATTTGCCCAATTGAGCGGGTTGAAATTGGGCGAACCAGTGACCCCAGAGGGGCTGGCAAAGGTTTTAGGTCATCCACAAGGGGGATTAAAAGGAATTCCCTTAAGCAGCCACCGGATTTGTTTACTCACTCATGCAGAAACCTCCGAAGCTCAAGCTGATTCAGCTCTTATCAGTCAACTTCTTGAACCCCATTTCCAATCTATTGTCATAGCGGCTAACCCAAATTCGTTAGATAGGGCTAATCAATTAATGCCCTACCAAGTGATCGCAGTGCACCAACCAGTAGCAGCAATCGTGTTAGCAGCTGGTGCTTCCCAGCGCTTTGGAAAACCCAAACAATTACTTCGCTGGCGCGGCGAAACCCTGGTTCACCAAGCAGCTCGGGTTTCCTTAGAAGCTGAATTAAATCCTGTAGTAGTCGTTTGCGGAGCTGAATCCCAAGCGATTCAAGAAGCAGTAGCTGATTTACCAGTAGAGATTTTCTATAACCCCAACTGGCGCGCTGGTCAAAGCACTTCGATCCAAGCCGGTTTACAAGTACTGCCTCCCAATATGGGTGCTGCTATTTTCATCCTGGTTGATCAACCTTTCATTTCTCAATCGGTGCTGCGTTTTCTGGTTGAACAGCATAGTCATACCTTGGCAAGCATTATTGGTCCTATGGTAGACGGACAGCGGAGTAACCCAGTCCTCTTTGATCAACGCACTTTTGCAGATTTATTCAAATTACAAGGAGACATCGGCGGCAGAGCACTATTCGGACGTTATCCTCCCCAATGGGTACTTTGGCACGACAACCGATTGTTGATTGATATTGATACCCCCGAAGCTTACCAAAACTTGTTGGAGCATTATGACGAATGAACTGCGCAAAGTAGAAGCAATCGTGTTAGCTGCTGGTCAATCCCGCCGCATGGGTCAGCCAAAGATCCTTCTGCCGTGGGGTACAACGACTGTCCTCGGACAGATTTTATCCGTGATCATCGAGGGGGGTGCTTCTTTTGGATTAAATAAGGTGATTGTTGTCAGTGGTGGGACAAATGATCAAATCGTGGAGCTAACTCATCATTTCAATCCCAATCTCAACCTCCAAGTTTGTTTCAACCCGCGTTATTTGGAAGACGAAATGCTCGAATCCCTCCAATACGGTATGGATTGTCTCTCCCCTGATTGTCAGGCAATCCTTGTCGCTTTGGGAGATCAACCCCAAATTATCCCTGAAACTGTCCAAAATATCTTAATGACTTATCAAAATAACCCTCACCCAATCCTCATGCCCAGTTATCAGATGCATCGTGGTCATCCCTGGTTAGTGGATCGCGCACTGTTTCCAGCCCTTAAAGATCTCCAGCCTCCATTGACTCTCCGGGACTTTTTTAAGCAATATACCGACCAAATAAACTATGTGCTGGTTGATACACCCACAATTCTGGAAGATCTTGATACACCTGAAGACTACCAACATTATCGCCCAAAAATATAAAAATCTTTCCTATTTTAGGGTTGACTCGCAATTCCCTATCTTTTGCTCCATGGCATAAACCCCTTGTATGATGAAATGGGAGCAAGCGATGTTGATTGGCTTTTAAATGTGATTATCCTCCAGAAAGATTGTCACCCCGAGCAAGTTGAATTATATAAGGGTAGGGTACAGATTGCCTCCAGGGTTTATAAAAAGACAGCTTTTTTACAAACCCGAAATTCAGGTTATAATTTCTAAGAATTTTAACAATAAATATTTATGTCTGGTTGGACGAATCAATTAACTGCATTATGACATTTTCTAAAACTGTTCTTATCATCGAAGACGAAACGGATACCGCTGAAATGCTGGCGGAAATGATGCGCTTGAGTGACTATAGTTCTCTGCATGCCTATACTGCTCAACAAGCCCTCACTTTACTTACCAACCATAAGCCAGATCTCATCCTATTGGATATCATTCTACCTGATTTTTCCGGCTTAGAATTATTGCGCAAAATTCGCCAAATCCCTCAATTTGAAGATTCACCAGTGATTATCATCACCGGTAATAGCCAGCCATTAGATATTCAAAACGGTTATATTAGCGGTGCCTCCGCCTATTTAACCAAGCCGGTTGCATTTTGGGAACTCAAGGAAACCATAGACTCGCTAATGAAATAAAGAATCCCATGAATCAAGTTATTCGTGCTTTTATTGCCATTGAAATTCCTCTTGAAACACAAGCCAAAATAGGAGGGATCATTCATACCCTTCAAATGAATCTAACCCCTAATCTTGTCCGTTGGGTGAAAACTGAGAACATCCATCTCACTCTAAAATTTCTAGGGGATGTCTCAGTAGCAAATCTGCACCTGTTAGAAAATATCCTTCTGACAGAAGCAATGCAATTCAAACCCTTTACGATGAACATAGGAGAATTGGGAGCCTTTCCCAACCCAAAACGCGCCCGCGTCCTTTGGGTAAATATAACAGCCCCCCAGGATTTGCTGATACTCCAACGTGCTATTGAATCCCAAACGGTCCATTTAGGGTACAACGCTGAAGAACGCCCCTTCACTCCCCACCTCACTCTTGGGAGGGTTAATCGGAATGTTTCGTTGAAGGACCTAGACCAAATCGCGACGGCACTCCAACAGAACCCCATTGGATTGATTGATGTCGTTCAAGTTGATTCCCTCAAATTATTCAAAAGTGAGCTAAATCCGAAGGGATCGATTTACACTATTCTGTGCAATGCAAATTTTAAAACTAATCCTAATCAATGAGGTGATATCTGGATACATTGGAACTTGCCCGAAATATCGTTGATACATTGGAAAGCAAAAAAGGGGAAGATATTTTACTCTTAGATTTACATGAAGTCATTCCTTTTGCGGATTACTTTATCCTCTGCAGTGGTACAAGTGATCGAATGTTACAAGCCTTAGCCGATGCAGCAGTGGAATCGGTGCGGAATCAGTATCATTTCAAAGGTCGTACCGAGGGAGAAGGAATTGATGGCTGGATTCTGGTGGATTTTGGGGACGTTATCCTGCATGTTTTTTCGCCAGAACGACGTAACTATTATAAGCTCGAAGAGTTGTGGAATTCTGGAAAAGTGCTACTCCATTTACAGTAGCTGGGGCACGGTTGGGACACGGCAGGGGCACGGTTGGGGCACGGCAGGGGCACGGTTGGGGCACGGTTGGGGCACGGCATGCCGTGCCCGTACTAATTATCCCGTGCCCGTACAAATTATGCCATGCCCGTACAAATTATGTCGTGCCCGTACTAATATGATATCGTTCTTCTGCTTTTTCTAAAATCCTCTGAATTTCTTCTGGATATCCTTCTGGCAAAGGAAGTGCATGCGATTTATCCAAAATGGTTAATACCCTCTCATGCAGGCGTTCATCCGTACTCTTTGATCCATTCCGTTCCCAAACAGTATAGGGATTGCGGTCAAATATTTTGGGTACCCAAATTTCTTGTTTGCACAAAGAGACCGCCTTCGATTGGGATAGAAAATTTGACCCAGGGCCCACTTTTTCGATGAGATCCACCATCATCGTTTGCGGGGTAACCTCCACTCCACGTAAAATCCGCTTTGCCATACTGATCGCTTCATCTGCTAAAATCAATAATTCTAACGAACCGATATCTGCGCAGTCTAGAAATCCCACATCATGAACCATAGGTGCCCCGCTCATTGCCGATAGCAATATCTGAAATGCAATTTCTACCCCTGCTTGAGCATCCACTTGCTTGCTCTCAGAAGCACCCGCTGTGCCCATGAATGGTATTCCTAGAAAACGAGCTATATCCATCGCTGCGGCTGTATAGAGACTCATCTCTGGTGAACCATAGGCTGGTCGAGCGGTACGCAAATCCATTGCACTCAGTGCTACCCCAATCATCATAGCTGATCCTGGTCTATATAATTGAATAATGGCGAGCGCACTTAACGATGCTGCTAGATATAAGACCAAAGCACTTGCCCCAGTGGGAGGAGATTCTAATCCCACCGTGGGCCCCCCCAAACAAATAACCGGGATTCCTCGCTCAGCAGCACGGATCATGCAACCGGTTTGTCCATCCGCTAGCTTCAAGGGCGATTCATAGGTTCCAAAGAAAGCGAAATTTGGTTTTTCTTTCAACTTATCTTCCCCACCGGCAATTACTGCTGCAACTTGATAAATATCATCGAATACCTCGGGAGTGGTAGCCCAGGCAGCCACTGGTTTTCCGCTATGCGTAATCATCTCAGCAAATTCATAAAGCGGGGATAGAACCGCAGTCACATCATCAAGAATGCTTAAACTCATCAAGTAGTCCATATTATCCAGGTTTTCGCACATTTTAGCGACTTGAGCTGCATCACCTCGTTTCGCCCTACGCCGCTCTCCGGTTTCAGGGTCAATAAAATATGTACAGGTTGGACCTGGCCCAAAGTGGACTCGATCCATTTCAATCCGCATATCTAATTCAGGGGTTTTTCCAAACACAGTAAATTGATGGGGAGTTGTAGCGACCGCCCTTTGCACTAAACCAGCAGGAATCCGCACCCTTTCTCCATCCACCTGGCAGCCGGCTTGTTTTAATATTTCAAGTGCTTTTTGATTATGAACCAGCACTCCAACCCGCTGTAATACCTCTAAGGAATTAGAATAAATTTCTTGGCATTGTGAGTCGGATAATACACGCAACTGAGGGATTGGATGAGTCGAATTATTCAAAATAATCATATTGACCTCTATATAAATTTAGACATGTCCATAATAATCTCGATGAACCACAACCGAGTAAGCATAATCCAGCAGCGTTCCCCAACTGAAAACCGGAATGTCAATGATGCGCTGCAATGCTCGGGCGAAGGGTGGAAAACCAGTACACTCAAGGACCAAGGCACCCATATTGGGATAAGCCCGAAAAAAATCCACGGCTACGGATAAAAATTCTGCTTCAGCTTTCTCGTAATTTGCTTCAGGGATGGAACTCCGGATAAAATCAGTCCATAAGTTATCAAACTCAACACAGCGTCCATCATCCATTGCACCGCCAATCACATAATTACTGCCAACTTGTATACCTACTGACTCTAAATGATGATCGGTCAAATAGTTAGAATTAGCGACCAAGATTCCTACCACCTGATCCTCACCCACTATTTGCTGAGCGAGGGGTACCTGTAACAAACTGGACATAAAAACCGGCAAGTGGATAACCGAGGAAACTTCTCGTTGAAAATATGCAAAATAGCCGCACTCTCCCAAGATTGCTCGACAGCCTAAGCGTTCCAATTTTTGGGCAGCCTGCAAGATTGGTTCAAGGCAGGACAATTTATCCTCACCACGCACCAGGCGGTATATGTCCACACCTTCGACAATCTCGTATTGAATAGGAAACGGATAGGCACTGGCATTGCGGACATCGCCGGGGAAACCCGGATAAACGTCATCTAACAGGATAATCCCTAGCCCCATTCCGTAACAACATTGGTTCGGACGAGCTTTAATAGAATGAATTTGTGGATCTCTTGGCAAATTTAACACCGTAACCTCGTATTTCTAACACCATGATGTAAATTTCTTGCAGCAATAAATGCTATTCCATTTCGAGTGAGTTCGCAAGCCGTTTCATTCATGGCTTCGAACTTATCCTGAAAGTTGAGACCAAGATAATCCCAATGACCGGCTGAGATAATCTCATCCTTATCGCGATAATAATCTTGAATGTCGGATGGATGAATGCGTTCTCGCTCAACATCTGGATCCCCACCTTCATGTTTAGCAGAAATATTTCGGATGCATTGAGCAAGTTCAACGATCTGTTGTCGCTTGCAATAAGGTTGGATCACTACGCCCTTCCAAGTTTGGGTGACATGATACTCAAAACGGGTGATATTTTCGAAATTAAACGACTTCCGAAACTCGTCGGCAATTTTAATGGTTTCATTGGTTGTGGAATTACTCCAATTAAGACCAACTATCGGTGTACTACCATCCTCCCGTGCAAACAGCCTTGCCATAGCCAGAGTCCAGAAGGCAGAGTAAGGGTTATCATTTCCGAGCGCAACCGATATTTTATATTCGATATCAATCCCGAGGCGATGAAGAAACATCCCTACCAGGATTGTCCCGGGATTCAGATTAAGCACCTGACGGACACCAAAGCGAGTGTAATAATACAAAAATTCGTCCAGCCAACGCAAGGGGTAATCATTGGGTTCTCCTACACCACCGAAGTAACCAATTAGAGTATCCGGACCTCTTAAATGGATATTCGATCCATCAGCTCCGCGGGTATCCAATTGCTCTACATAGCTTGCACCAATCACTTGCATCGCGGCAGCAAAAGCCAATAAATCTCCATCTTCTTCCTGCTCCTTCATTTTTCGCACTTTGATAACCCGTCCTGGCATCAATTCTTGTTGGTCAATTGCCCGGCGAGCGATATCCATAAGCCAGGGGAAGTAGTGGCAGGAACTGATTTCCAAAGTAACCGGGTTGTCCTCATTAAAATCTAACGGATTTACATTCTCGCCAAGGACTTTCTTCCTATAATCTTCCACTTGGATAAATGCTTTGCGATCTCGTTGCTGAAGCAACCATTTAATATCTTGAAAATAATCCGGCCTCAGCTCTTTGAGCCGTTCGAGTAGAGCAGGAAGTTGTCGGGATTCCTCGGCTTTGCGGTTTATCTCGCCTGGGGTACCATATTTCAAAACAACATCGAGGAAATCCTGCACAATAGTAGCCTTGGGATTAAGTAAAAAAGAATTAACCGCCTCTATATTTTCAATCGGAATAGCTAATTGCTGTTGAAGGGTTCGTCGTTGGATTGAAATTTTTTTATCCATCTTCTAAATATCCTTGATCATCACCTTGAGGAAAACGTTCCAATCAATGTTCCCACCAGTGAGTATACAAGCGCTTTTATGAAAACGGTGACGATTTTTTAATGCCGCGGCTAAACTAACTGCCCCAGCTCCTTCCACTATGAGATGATGTTCCTCAGACAACCACCGCATCGCCTGACATACTTCAGCGAGGGTAACTACACAAGTCTCATTGACCCACCTTTGAACCTCAAGCCACATTTGGGGGAATATGAATGGTGCACCAATGCCAGAGATAAAACTGGGGGTATAGTCAACCAAAACAGGCTTCCCGGCTGCCAGCGAGCTCGTCAATGGTGTTGCTGTTTCTACTTCACACGGGATTACATGAATCTGAGGATTGAAAGCATGGGCAGCCTGGGCTACTCCCAGGGTTAATCCACCACCCCCATAAGGTACAAAAATAACCTCCAGATCGGGTTGGGCTTCTAATATTTCCCATGCTATAGTAGCATCCGCTGCAATCACGGGTGGATCGGCAAATGGATGGATCAGCTTTCCTCGTAAGGTAGGGAATTTACCGTTTATTTGAATATCTTGATATTCTTGAAAGGATACCTCGATGATATTCGCTCCATAGCGGCGAATTGCTTGCACTTTTACTAGCGGTGCGTCGTCCGGTACAACTACTGTGCAAGGAACTCTTTTTTGAGAAGCACACCATGCCAATGCTTTGCCCATATTCCCAGCGCTTACCGTCCACACACCCTGGTCATTTATCTCTGAATAATGTTGCTGCAAGGCATATTGAGCTGCCCGCACCTTAAATGATCCGGTCGGAAGCAGCGATTCTACTTTGAGATGAATTTGGTTTTCCTTCCCTCCATCATAGTTCGACAAATTCAAAAGAGGAGTTGGCTGAACGAATTCACTCAAGTATTGATGGGCATCCTCCATCTGAGAACCAGTGAGAGAAAGCGATGACATCATAAAAGAATACTGTATAACATTTCAGTAGAAATTCTAAATTTCGCGAGGAATAAGGAAAGCGGTAAATCAATGTTGCTAATCGTGTTCATCCTATAACTTTGCCAATGCCTGATCTAAGTCGGTAATAATATCCTCGACATTTTCTAGTCCCACTGATAGACGAATTAACCCATCGTCAATCCCGGCTTTATCCCGTTCTGGTTGGGTCATGTGCTCATGGGTAATCGTACGTGGGTGCATACAAATGGTCCGGCTGGTGCCAAAAGTGACCGCATGAGTGATTAATTTCAAGGAGTTCATCAAATTTGCCGCCCCTTTCATCCCATCCCCTACCACAAAGGATAACAAGCCACCAGAAGATTTCATTTGTCGTTGGGCTAACTCATATTGAGGATGTTCAGGTAAGCCTGGATAATTGACCAAATTGACTTTTGGGTGATCATTCAAGAATTCTGCAATTTGCTGAGCATTTTCACTATGTTTTTCCATTCGCAAGGATAAGGTTTCCAAATACTGCAGCATTAACCAAGCTTCAAATGGCTGTAAAATTGCACCAACGAACTCGGTTGTATTCCAACGAATATCTTCCACCAGATCCTCGGGTCCAATGACCGCTCCCCCTAACACCGTTGCATTCCCACACATAAACTTTGTAAGGGAAAGAAGCACAATATCAGCACCTAACTCAAGCGGTTTCTGTAATGCCGCAGTCGCAGTGGTGTTATCCACCATCAATGGGACGCCATGCTGATGGGCAACTTGTGCGAGAGCAGCAATATCGGTCACCAACAGGCAGGGGTTACTAGGTGTTTCTATCCAGACCAATTTCGTTCGTTCATCAATCATACTCTCCCAGGCTTTCGGATTGGCAAAATCATCCACAAAACGGAATTCGACTTCGCATCGTTCTGGAAATATTGTGGCTGCTTGTTTATAACCTTCGCCGAATGTATTTAGAGATGTGACGACATTATCCCCTCTTCGAGCAATGGTGAATAACAAATTGAAAAGAGCTTGTGAACCACTGGCGGCAGTTACACAACCTTCGCCTTCTTCCAAAGCTGCCAAACGTTTCTCAAGCACACTAGATGTAGGTGTTTTACTCCGTCCATAGATATAATCTGGAAATTTTTCGAAGCTCTCATACGGATAAGTCATAGATTGAACGATGGGCGGCACAAAGGACCGAAATTCATTTACATCTTTGAGGGGATCAAATCCACTGTGTAATGAGCGAGTATTAAATCCCAAGTCTCCATCGAGAGAGGCTCGCTTTGATCGCGTATTTTGAAATTTCCAAGGCTCCCTTAGGAAGAACAATTTCTCCTCATCCATAAATCAATACCTTTCTAAATCATTTGATAAGACATTTATCCTTAGATTGTTATCTGACATAATTGATCACCGGTCAAATGACATGCAATTGAATGGTTTTCGCTCAAATGTCGCAGCAACGGCTCTTCTGCTTCACAAATATCCCCGATTTTAAACGGACAGCGGGTATGAAACCGACAACCGCTTGGCGGATTTACTGCACTAGGTACTCGCCCATGAAGCCTGACATGAGAGGCTGGGAGGTCTGGATTAGGGCGCGGGACTGCGGCTAACAAAGCAGCAGTATAAGGATGATAAGGTGGCTTGTATATCGCCTCGCAATCCCCAATTTCGACAATTTTTCCAAGGTACATCACCGCTACGTCCTCAGAGAAAAAGCGTACAGAGCTCAAATCATGGGAAATCAAGATCATGGTTGTATCTTGTTTCGTTTGAATTTCTAACAACAAATTCAACACAGCTGCTTGTACAGAAACATCCAGTGCCGATACCGGTTCATCACAAATTAACAATCCAGGGTTGGAAGCAATTGCCCGTGCAATCCCAATCCGCTGCTTTTCACCTCCGCTCAATTGGCGCGGCATACGGTAATAATAGCTTTCGTCTAACTTAACTGCCAGAAGTAAACGTTCTACCTCAGATTGAATCTGGTTCTTGGGGACTGATCGAAAGCGCCTCAAGGTGAAAGCAATTTGATCGCCAACACAATAGGATGGATTTAATACACTATTGGGATCCTGAAAGACCATTTGCATCTGTTGAATTGTAGCAATACTCCGTTTGCTAATCGGTTTGGAGATGTCTAAGCCCACAAACTCCATCTTTCCACCAAAGATAGACTCTAATCCAACAATCGCCCGCGCAATTGAGCTTTTTCCGCAACCCGATTCCCCAACTATACCTAGCGTTCGTCCTTTATTAACTTGAAAATTGATCCCATCCACCGCATGAACATATTGGCGTTTTTCTAACCCCAAAAACCCTCGGACTGTTTTGAAAGGAACGGGGTAGTACACTTTGACATCATTCAACCCCAGCAATGGTTGAGTGGGTTCTATTTTATTGCTGTGACAAGGTTCAGCAAGTTTTTCTTCGGAGAAAGTTGGTTTCTGATTTTGCCATTCGGTAGCTCGAAAACAACGAATTTGGTGATCCTGAGTAATCTGTTCTAAAAGAGGATGCCCTTCAAGACAGACTGCCTGAGCAAATTCACAGCGGGGAGAGAAGATACAACCCACGGGAAGTTGATCGGGTGAAGGAACCCTTCCGGTGATTGGGTGTAATTGCCGTGTTCCTTTCGGCGAATCGACATCTGGCAAACACCTCATTAATCCCATCGTGTAAGGATGCAAAGGTTTATGAAATATTGTACTTGCATCGGCTAATTCAACAATTTCTCCAGCATACATCACTGCCACTTTATGAGAAACTCGGGCTACGACCCCCATATTATGGCTGATGTAGAGAGTGGCAGTTTGATAACGGTCTTGTAACTCAGCAATCAAATCTAAAACAGCTGCTTCGACTGTCACATCTAATGCAGTGGTCGGTTCATCCATGATTAAAAGGGATGGATTATTGAGTAAGGCAGTAGCTATAAGAACCCGCTGCTGTTGTCCACCTGATAACTGGTGAGGGTAACGCGTCATGGTTCCTTCTGCATCGGGCATATATACTTGTTTAAGAGCCTGCAAGACCTCGCTATAAGCTTCTTTTTTGCCCATCCCTCGGTGGGTAATCAGGCTTTCAGCCATCTGGTCCTGAATGCGCATGCTCGGATTTAACGCTGACATCGGTTCTTGATAAACCATGGAGATATCTGCCCCGCGGATTTGGCGAAGTTCTTTTTCTGGTTTGTTTTGGAGTGGTTGCCCTTTAAATGTAATGTTTCCATGTTGGACAAATCCGTTTGGACCTAAGAAATTAACAATGGAATAGGCAACCGTGCTTTTCCCACAACCCGATTCTCCCACCAAGCCTAAATTCTCCCCGCGTTTGATCGAAAAACTCACATCCCTTACGGCATTGATGATATTCTTACGGGTTTTATAACTAATCGCTAAATTCTCGAGCTGGAGGATTATTTCACTACTCATGCTTCCATCCCAGGTTTACTGATAGCGCATACTTTCTTCCCGCAAACCATCGGCAAATAAATTCAAGCCTACAACCAGACTGACAATCGCTAATGTCGCTGAGAGAACTGGCCAAATATTTGCCATCATGTGGGTATGTCCTTCCTGAACCATCCCACCCCAATCAGGAGTGGGTGGGGGTAATCCTAACCCTAAAAAGCCTAATGTACCGATATAAAATGCAGCGTAGCCAATCCGCATGAGAAAATCAACAATCAAGGGTCCTCGGCAATTGGGGAGGATTTCCCTCACCATAATCGTGAAATCTGAATCGCCCCGCAATTTTGCAGCTTTTACATATTCACGGGTGCGGATATCCATGGTTAATGCCCGCACTAATCGGGCGATCCCGGGTATTCCTCCAATGGCAATGGCAATGACCACGTTCATGGAAGAAGGACCTAATGCGGAAATAATGATCATATACAATAAGATAGCCGGGAAAGCCATAAAAGTATCCAGAATACGCATGATCACTTCATCTAACCAGCCCGTGTAATACCCAGCCGGCAAGCCAAGCGCAATTCCGATTATTAAAGCCACAACCACTGAGAGGGGTCCTAACAATAAGATAGTGCGCGCTCCAAAAAGCAACCGTGAATAAACATCTCTGCCTAAATGATCAGTGCCTAAAATATGTTCTGCAGAAGGAGATTTATTGATGTTTTTATAGTCCTGTTCTAAAGGCGAATATCTAGTCAAAGCCGGGGCAAAAATGGCTAGAAACACCCAAATAAGCACCATTGCTAAACCAATCATTGCAGTCGGAGAAGCCCAAAGGAGCTCAAAAAATCCCCTAATTTTCTTCCAAGTCTGATTTATTCGGAACAATAAATCCGACCATGCCAAAGGTGATTTTGATTGATTTATGATAGACTGGCTATTCATGAACTATTGAATCCTGCGAAAAGTATAGATATTCATATCAACACTAGGAGTACCGAATACGTGGATTGATCAAGGCATAAATTAAGTCTGCAAAAAGCTGGGTTCCTACTGCTAACAAAATCAACACCATCGAAGACGCCTCAATAGTGTAAACATCTTTATACAAGGCAGCATTTAGGATTAAATTCCCTAAACCCGGATATCCAAAAACTGATTCGACCACAACTAATCCACCAATGAACCAATTGACATGCAGCATAATCACCGTAATAGGTGCCATCATTGCATTTGGAAGCACATGTTTAAAGATAATTTGGCGGCTGCTTAGCCCTTTTAAGATCGCCGTCCGGACATAAGGACTATTCATCACTTCGACCACACTGGCACGGGTCATCCGCACTACATAACCTATTTCAACTAAACCAGCAGTGAGAACCGGTAAGACCAATAAACGGGGATCTTTAAGGACAGAGTTGTTCTCCATAAAAACCGTTGCGCCGGGTAAAATTTTTAATCCCAAGGCAAAAATCATGATCAAGATAATTCCGGTAGCAAAATCCGGAGATGCAGTTGTCACCAAACCACCAATCGAAATGATCCGGTCTAATGGTTTTCCTTCATTCAATCCTGCTAACAACCCCAGCAAGATCGCTAATGGAATTGAAACGAGGATCGCTATGCTGGCTAAAATGAGCGAATTTGTGAAACGACGAGCGATGATTTCGGATACAGGTCTCTTATACCGTAAAGAAATGCCCATATCTCCTCGAATTAATCCTTTACTAAGGGGAATATAATCAACTGGGGAGCCCGTAGATGCAATCCAACCAGAATATTCCAAACGGTACTCAACTCCGCCTTCTCCTTGCATCCACAATGCTGCCTGGTTTGCGTTGTTAATTCCCCAAAAATATTTCCGACCCTCCTCGTTTACTTTCCAGGCTTGTTCATCTTCTACCGCTTTAGTTTTACCATCGCTTTGGCGGATTAATTTGTAAAGTCTCCCATCCTGAATTTCCCATTGCACCAGAGCGCCGTTTTCATCTACTGCCCACCATTGTTGGTATTTCGCGACTACTCCTTCGCTGATTGTGATTACTTTCAATGGATAGCCCACCAGACGGCTGGCTTGCCAGTCTGAGCCCAATAACCAAGACAGGTACCGAATCACTGGTGACCTATCCAAGCCCAACTGATTTTGCATAGATTTTTCTTGTTCGGGTGTGGCATACGCGCCTAAAATATTGCGAGCGACATTCCCTGGCGCAATTTCGACGATGGCGAACACTAAAATTGAAACCAGGAACATCGTCAAAAGCATGGTCAACAATCGTCGAATGATATAGCGTGCCATTTAATATCCTGGTATTTTTATCTAAGGGATAATATTTTTACAGATTATTTTATGCACCACTCGAATTGATCCACTCTTGTTCACGATTTACAATCTTCTTGATATCGGCTTGAATGGATTCAGGTAGTGGTTGCACGTGATGCTTCTCCAAAATTTCATCCACCATTTGTCCTGCCCGTTCCTCCATCGTCGTACCGCCGCGCTTCATCCAAACTGAGTAAGGATTTTTATCAAATAGCTTAGAATAAAATGGCTCTTTATAATGGCGAATCGTATGGGGGTGCCCTAAGTAACTGCCAGTCGGTCCCAATTCTTCAATCACATCAATTGCTAATGTCTCCTCGTTAACAACCACGCCCTTGGTTGCAGCCCGCAGAAAACCTAGAAATTCATTACACATTGTAATCAAGGGTAATGACCCTTGCAAACCAGCATCCATAAAGCCAATATCATGGACAATATTTGCCCCATGTAATAAGGCAGTCATCAAACTGATAGTGGCTTCAAAAGCACACTGCTGATCAAGCGCTTTTGAATCCGTGCTGCCCCCTAAACCGAACACTGGCAGGTCATAATATTTGCCCATCGAGATTGTGACACCTTGTTCATCTGCCAAGACATAATTTCCCACCATGGACTGCAAATTATAAGGTCCACCATTCCATCCGGGCATAGCCACTGCAACCCCTTCATTCACCAACTGCGAAAGGACGATCCCCAGCAGGGTTCCAGCATTCATCGAAGCCAGGCAACCTGCGGTAGTGGTGGGAGAATTTACGCCTCCAGCGTTGAGGGGAATATAGAGTTGCGGCAATCCCTTCTCAGCCAAGTACATACATTTCTGTAATGCTTCGGCATTGGCTACCAAACCCGATGTGACATTGATATAACAGGTGGCAAAGGGCTTCTTTTGAAATGCCTCTGCTCCCCCAGCAACTGCTTCGCACATTTCCACGGCAGCGACACACCCTTCAAAATCAGGAGAAACAAACACGATTGGCTTGGTTGTATGATTGAGCATCGCTTCCATTTGATAACGGTCATAAATCCGCTGATCAACATCCTCTGGCAAAAAGGCAGACATGACAAAGTCAATCTCAGGAAGAGCATCCATTAATATTGTAGCATTGATCACATCCTGTAGAGTAGGTTTCCTTCTTTGCCCGCTATGATGATCCAAAATATTCAAGCAATCGGAACCGCCACCAAAATAAGAATTGTATCCCCCAGCCCGCATAGCTGCCTTTCCATACCGGTCATAGAGAGTAATCTGCTTTGGAACCGTTGTTAAAGCTTTCATAACCAGATGTTCGGGTATACGCACCCGAATACCCTCTATTTTTGCACCAGCTTTTCCTAGTAATTCACGAGCTTTTTCATCATGCACATCAACCCCAATTCGCCATAGGATTTCTAGGCTGGCGAGATGAATTTTTTCGCACTCTTCATGTCCCATCCGTTCATAATGGGCGCTTGTCATGCTAGTTCCATGAGTTTCAATCATAGTCACTACCTTATAATTTTATTTTCAATTGAGTAAGTATTGGAAACTTCCTTGTCGCCAGATAAAGAACCCAGCGACAAGGAAATAAAAAACCTTATGCTTCTTTCCAAGCTTCGTGGAAGATAGCAAATTCTTCAGGTGAAGGAACTATACCATGGAATTTCTTGTCGTAAATTTTCCATACATTCACAAAGAATGGGGTACAAATAGAGCCGCGTTCCTTCTGGATTTGTTCACATTTACCAATGATCTCACGTCGTTTGGGTAAATCGAGCGTCTTCATAGCTTCTTTCAACAAAGTACTAAATTCCTCGTCCACCCAGCGTGATTCATTCCATGTAACAGGCTTACCGGTATCATCAGCGGTATAAGCCAAAGGCAAAACCATAGGTGCTAAAGCCCGGTGCGCCCACCAGCTTATTGCCATATTCCATTCTGTCCAACCATCCCAGAATTGACTCGCTGGCATGGTTTTTAAGGTGATATTAAACCCACCTGCCGCGGCATCTTCTTTTAATGCCTGGGCATAAGCCATGGATTCGGGCCAATCACTCACAACGACCAACTCGACATCCAAACCATTCGGATAACCCGCTTGAGCAAGATACTCTTTGGATTTAGCTGGGTCAAACGGATAAGGTGGAATATCAACATACTCTGGTTGAGCCTGGGCAACATGGCTATCGTTTCCAATTGTGCCTTGTCCTTGTAAAGCCAATGCCAAAATCTTTTCCCGGTTATGGCAATGTTTTAATGCTAGGCGGACTTCATTCTTTGTCCATGGTTCTTGGTCCACACGAACCCTTAGGAGACGGGTTGCTGCGGTAGGCGTTGAGAGGACCTCATAGCGAGTATCATCTTTCACACCTTCCCAGATCGCAACGGTTGGTTCGATGATCGCATCCACCTGTCCACTCTGCAATGCAGCTATATCGGGTGTCCGATCTTCACCAAGTTGAACCATGATGATTTCATCAAGATAAGGTAATGGTTTCCCATCCTCACCCATACGCCAGTAATCTTCCCTTCGTTTAAGTCGGCAGCGCTCACCCGGGACATATTCTTCCATAGTGAAAGCACCGGTGCCAATCGGTTCGCGGGTGATATCCCCGCCAAATTCCTTGGGTAAAATACAAGCAGCATAGTGGAACAAATGCTCTGGGACAAAAATGGAAGGTTCTTTTAAGTGAAGAATGACAGTATAGTTGTCCTTTTTCTCGACCCCGGTTTTATCTAGATAGCTCATCGAACCCATGATGGAAGAACCGACATCCTTATCCAGCCATTGATTGAAATTGAAAACCACGTCATCGGCTGTTAATTCTTTCCCATTGTTAAATTTAATACCTTGCTTCAGGTCTAAAGTCCAGGTCATCAAATCATCACTAACCTCCCATTTATCCAACAAATAAGGGGAAGTGACTCCTTTCGGATCGGTGTAAGTCAAATAATCAAATACATGCCTCCAAGGATGGGATTGGCTGACTAAGGAGAAACGAGCTGGATGATCTACTCGTTCAACTCGAGTTGCAGCTCGAATGGTTCCACCCCGAACAATTTGCGATGCTGCAGTTGGAGAAACCGCTGGGGCTTCAGTGGCTGTCATGGCAGTAGGTGGAACTGCGGTGGGAGCAGCCACCTCAGTAGGAGTTGGCTGTGCGCAGGCAGCTAAAAACTTCGCGCTGGCAACCGAGAGCCCTAACAAAGTAGATAACCGCAAAAATTCTCCACGAGTAATTTGATTCTTACGCAGCATTTCCTGCGCTTCGGGAATTAGAGGGTGAATTTTCTTCGGTTCCATTAGGAATTATCCTCCGTATGAAAATAAAATAAAATTTTGAATTTCCCGGTTCTTGACTTGGCAAATTTACTTAACCGGTTTATATTAAATCAAACATGTCTCAAAAAAGGGAGAAAACACCGTTGGTTTATTTTGATAGGGTGCACCTCCAGAAAAAATTATTAATAATATATTAATTTACACTATTGACATATTCAATAATATCATCTAATATATCTATTGTCAAGTATTTTACAATCTGATATATCAGAGGATGGAATAAAAATACTTCCAATCTAGTAAGGATCCGCATGGCTGGCACAACTTCCAAATCCACTATCTATCGTGAAATTCGCCGTTCCATCATTATGGAACATCGCAAACCCGGCGAACGATTAGATGTAACCCAGATTGCTCATCAATATAATACGAGCATAACACCGGTGCGCGATGCCCTTCAAATGCTCACTCAGGAAGGACTAGTAACAATAAAACCACGCTCAGGCTATTTTGTAACCCGTATGACTCTCAAACAGCTGCGCGATATGATGGAATTACGGAAAATCCTTGAACTGGCTGCGGTCGAACGGGCTGCACAGCGAATCACACCAGAAAAAATCCAAGAACTGCGCTCAGTCCATGCGGGATATACCGGTGATGACGATGAATCCTACGATCGTTATACCGACGAAAATCGTCATTTCCATTATGCGCTTGCTCAAGCCTCAGGAAATCAAGAATTGGCAGAAACCATTGGACGTTTGCATGATCGTCTGGCGCGCTTTATGGTTCTGCGGCATGCCGGATTATCCCAGGAATTCTCTCATGCGCATATTATTGAAGCTCTCGAAAAACATGATGTTGAAGCTTCCAAGCGAGCTTTATTAGATGATATTGCACCGGCTCACGATGAAATCCTGGATGAAATTTTAGAAGAGAGCGCCAATAACTGGAATGTTGACACCGTACGATAAAAGTATATTTTGATATCCATTTTGTTTCAAAATTGCTTACTATATTTTTTAAGGAAGTGAAGTGCTATGATACTCGATACAATTTACCAATATGTGATTGATGGAGAAGCCGAGGAAGTACAAAACAATGTCCAAAAAGCATTGGACGAAGGTCATCCAGCAGATGAAATTCTCAACAAAGCCCTCATCGCGGCAATGGATGAAGTAGGTCGCCGTTATGAGCAAGGCGATTTTTTTGTACCCGAGATGCTTGTGGCAGCCCGGGCAATGCAATCCGGGTTACATATCTTAAGACCCCATTTAGTCAAAGGTGGCATTAAATCAGCCGGCAAGATCGCAATCGGAACGGTCAAAGGCGATTTGCATGACATTGGAAAAAATTTGGTCGCCATGATGTTAGAGGGTGCCGGTTTCGAAGTTCATGATCTTGGTACTGATGTGGACCCTCAGAAATTTGTTCAAATGGCAAAGGATGGCGCTCAAGTCATCGGTCTATCCGCTCTATTGACCACCACGATGAATAACATGTCTGTCACCATTGAAGCTCTTAAACAAGCTGGATTACGCGATCAGGTAAAAATAATCATTGGGGGAGCACCAGTAACCCCTGAATTTGCCAAAAAAATCGGAGCCGATGGTTTTGCACCCGATGCATCCACCGCCACCCGGGTGGTGCGAGAATTGCTTGCCTGAACGAACCCGATTCGTTAAGATCGTATAAAACCAATTTTGATTTGCCCTAAATTTTAGGGATATATTTTAGCAGCACCTAAACCACTCTTGTAGGGGCGAC
>DHFN01000142.1 GCA_002402275.1 Anaerolineales bacterium UBA4823 | reverse complement strand
GCAGAAATTCGATCTGATCCCGCTCTGGATAAGTAAAATCAACCAGATCAATCCCGCTGATTTGTTGATAACCATGATCTAGCAAATAACGAACCAGGTTAATGCTTAGAAAACCACTGATGCCGGTGATGTAAATTTTCATGAACGCACCTCCAAACCTTAATTGTACCCGTTCAGAGGGAAAAACAATGCGAAGAATTTGGAACTCATAAAAACCAAACAAGCACCATTCCTCTTTCTTTTTTTGTTGACAAAATTCAAAAAAAGAGTTACATAATTTATATATACAATTATTCTCTGTTTTGCCTATTTATAAGCCCTTTGAATTGATCTCTCACCGAGCAAAGCAGGGTGTGAATCTTGAGGAGGAATCTATGAACACAATGTTCAAGCTGATGATTTTTCTTGTGGTTCTGGCTTTCTTTGCACTTCCCTTGCACGGTGTCCAATCGGCTGTAAGCAGCGATCCTAATCCGGTTGCTCAATATCCCTGGACAATAGAAACGGTCATCAGTGATATCCAGACCGATTCCATTGCTGTTGCTTATGGCGGCAGTGATCATTACCCGTTGATCACTTATGTCAATTCCGGAGGCTATACCAGGTTGATCATGCCGGCTATTTCCAGGGAGGGTAACTGTGGCAGCGGTAATCGCTGGTATTGTTGGTATAAGGATCAGGATTTCGCGCCTTGGTCAGCCAGCCCGATGGCAGTTTATCACTTCCAAAATTCCTTCAAGGTTGGGTGGGTATACTATAATAGCTCAACCAACGAGTACTATTTACGCGAGGAAGAGTATCGGGATAACCTGGAAAATTTGAATAACACCACGATTACTAAGGTTTTAGATCCTGATATTTACAACACGCCACCTCAAAATTGGGTATTGATCGGGGTTCCTTCTCTGACGTACGATGCTTATGGTAATGCACACATTGCCATGGTGCTAAGGTTTAGCAGTTTTTCTAAACTTGTATATGCATATGAGAAGACCAGTGGTGCTCCAAATCCTGCCTGTAATCATGAGTCGGACACAAAATTCCAGTGCGATCTAATCCAAGATATCCAAGATGTTGACTATCTGTTGTCCCCGGTATACCGCCTGATATTGAATGCATCGAACGCCCCTCGAATTTTATATTACACCCTGAAAGGCACTTCACAGGATTGTGTCGCCAAGTTGATGTATGCGTATCCTTATAGTAGCTCTTTTTACCCCCACACGAATTGCGGCCCAGAAAATGCTAGCGGGGTTCACACTTGGCGCTGTATTACGATGTTGGACTCATCCAGTGAATGGAACCTGGGAGAATTCACTGAAATACCGAAATTCGAGATGGCAATTGCGCCTGGAAACTTAAATCCAAGAATGGCAGTTAAAGCAAAAAAAGATAATGGAGCGAATTACCTTCTGGATATTGAATATGTTGGCCAGAATGGAAACTGCGGATTAGATTGGAATTTCACTCAACAAATGAACCGGTGGAATTGCCATGGGAGGATTATTGACAGCCGCCCAAACTACCCTTATATGAGTTTTGACATTGCTGTGGATAAATACGATTATCCCATAATGCCCGTTGGGCATGCCCATTATGAAGATTATATTCACCTTTGGTTGACCTATCCGGAGGATCGTTTACACACCGGGAGTCCGGGACAATGGGTTTGGGAGGAATTGGATGGCAGAGATATTGACACGGCTTATGCCATAGATTTTACCTTGAGCGATACCGGGCTGGGACTGATCGGATATATCGAGAAGGAAGATTATAACAATAAACTCAAGATAGCTTATCAGAAGGTTAGTGCATATATGCCCTTGATCATCCGGTAAAACCAGGAGGTCTGGGCTGGGATAATTCCTTCTATTTACGCCTTCGTTTCACTTTTCCTATATCTTTCTGACCAGGTTGGAGCTGTGTCAATCGTATCGCCAGACGTAGAGCTTCATTTGAGTGAGTAGCCTCTTATCTTTCAAAAAATTTACCATCAAATAGAAGAGTCATCTTATTGTCAACTTGAATAAATAAGTAGTTTTATTTAATCCCAAAGTGGATTAAAATAAGTATAAGATGGTAGAAAAAGGTCATAAATCAGTTACAACCCAAGCTAGCCTGGAACTCTTATATCATGTCAGCCGGGAGCTGGCAGGCGCACTTGACTTGCATACTGTCTTACAGAGAGTGCTCTTATTGTCCATGCAAAATGTTGGTGCGATCAGTGGGAGCATCATCGTCGTGGATAATCAAGGCGAACCGGTTGATTCTGCTATTATTACGGGGAATGTCGTCCACGATCACACCACTCAACAATTAAAGATCACCTATCAACAAGGGTTGGCTGGCTGGGTGGCGCAGAATCGCCAGGCAGTCTTGATTCCTGACACCCGGGAGGACCCGCGTTGGCTGCTCCGGCCAGATGATGCGCCTGATAAAAGCGGACCAAAATCGGCAGTGAGTGCGCCTTTGTTGGCCCGTGACCAGTTGATCGGTGTGATGACTTTAGTCCATCCCAAACCAGGGTTTTTTCATCCTGATCATCTCAACCTGGTGCAAGCCATTTCGGATCAGGCAAGTATCGCAGTCCTCAATGCGCGGCTTTATAATGAAAGTCAACGTCAAGCGAGAGTGATGACTGCCTTGGCGAACAGCGCCATTGCCATTACAGGCTCACTCGATGTGCAAGAGGTATTGCAGAGTATCCTCAGGCAAACCAGTCAGGCATTACAAGTGGATACTGTCTCCTTGGCTTTGATTGAAAAGGAAACCCAAGAATTAGTGTTCATGGCTTCCACTGGAACACAGAGTGACAAGGTGCCCGGAGTACGTTTAAACATTGGTCAAGGAGTCTCGGGTTGGGTGGCTCAACAAGGTGTTGGAGCGATCGTAAATGATGTGCTCCAAGATCAGCGTTTTTACGAAGGCGTAGATCAACTGACTGGATTCAAGACTAAAGCGATTGCCTGTGCACCAATACGTTGGCGTGGAGAAGTAATTGGTGTTTTGGAGGCACTCAATCCAAGTGAGGGCTCCTTTGATCCGGATGCATTGAATGTATTAACTGGCATTGGTAGTTTAGCTGGAACAGCCATTCGCCATGCTCAGTTATTTGAAGAATTACAAGCTGCCCATCAACGTTACCGAGAACTTTTTCAGGACAGCATTGATGCAATTTTTATCACCGATTGGGATGGCGGGATTGTTGAAGCCAATCAGCAGGCTGAGCAAGTCTGTTGTATGTCCGGTACTGAATTACATCATCAGCCCTTAAAAAATCTTTCGGTGGTAAATTTTGAAGCTTTAGGGGATCATTTCCGGGCGTTATCCGAGCGAAAAACCATTGACTATGAAACCTCCCTTCAAACTTCAAATGGACAAATCATCCCGGTGCATGTCTATGTCCGACAGGTGATGATTGATAACGTTTCATTCTTACAATGGATTTTACATGATATCACTGAACGAAAACGTTTGGAAACCTTGCGGAATGATTTGATTTCAATGATTTATCATGACCTGCGTTCACCGCTTGCTAACATCGTATCGAGTCTGGATGTCCTTGAAACAATGCTACCTTTAGAGGATGAACCAGCATTGAAATCCCTGCTTAATATTGCGGTTCGATCCACTGAACGCATTCAACGCCTGACGAACTCGCTATTAGATATGCGCCGTCTTGAGGCTGGTCAACCGCTCAGCAATCCCCAATCGGTGGAGGTAGATGCCCTGATTAACGATGCCGTGGAGGCGGTCCGAACTACAGCAGAAACAAAGAACCAAACAATTAACAGAGCGATTGTTGAATCAATCCCGCAAGTTTTGGCGGATGCGGATATGATCCGGCGGGTATTGATTAACTTGCTCGAAAATGCGGTTAAATATTCCCCCCAAGGAAGTCAGATTACTATCGGAGCTCAACTCCAAGATAAGATGGTGCAGGTTTGGGTAAAAGATAATGGTCCAGGCATTCCCCCGGCGGAGCACGAGCGGATTTTCGATAAATTTTCTCGTTTGGATAATGGTGAAAAAGCGCGTGGTTTTGGCTTAGGGCTAGCCTATTGCCGGCTAGCGGTTGAAGCTCATGGCGGGCGGATTTGGGTCGAAAGCCAGCCTGGTGAAGGCGCTTGTTTCCGTTTTACTTTACCTCCAACGGATAACAATACCAGTCCAGCTAAAACAAACTAAAAGGGAACATTTCCTGAAGGAAAACAAGGAAGATGAAGCAAATTAAACCGGGTATATATTACGAAGAAACTTATTTAGGGGTGATGGTGGGTGCGTTGATTCAACCGCATGGTACGATTTATATTGATGCACCATTACGGGCTGAGGATGCCCGAGCATGGCGAACGACTCTAATGAGCCAATCAAGCAGTCCAAACCGGCTATTAATCACCCTTGATTCGCATATTGACCGCACGCTTGGAGCCAAAGCGTTCGACTGCCCGATCATGGCACATGAAAAGACAGCCCAAGTGTTTCGCAGCCGTCCGAGTGTGTTCAAAGGGCAAAGCTTGGAAGATGGTTCTGGAGGAGAAGGTTACCTCGATTCTATTGGCACCCGGTGGGCTATTCCTGATATCACTTTTAGTCATCAGGTTGTGCTTCATTGGGGCGGAGCAGAGGTGTTAGTGGAACATCATCCCGGACCCACACCGGGGTCTATTTGGGTGATCATCCCCTCTGAAAAAGTGATCTTCATCGGAGATTGTGTGGTAGTCAATCAACCTCCATTCCTTGCTCATGCTGACCTGAATACCTGGCAAGATACATTGGAAGAGTTGATCCAAAAATACCACGAATTCGTTATTTTAAGCAGCCGCAGCGGTACCGTTAAAATTGAGGATATTCATCACCAAAAAACTTTCCTTAAAGATTTAAAATCTCGCTTAGAGAAAATAACCAAAAAGAACCCTACACCGGAATCGTTTAGTAAAATTATTCCTCCCCTCTTGAGCCATTTTGAAATGGATAAGTCGAAAGAGGATCAATATATCAAGCGATTACAATTCGGCTTGTATGAATACTTCAACCGCCGGGATAATCCTCCAGTAGAGGAACCTCCTGAGATTCCGCAAGAAATCGAAGAAGAACAGCTATAGATTAAATTTTTAATTAAAGAATCGGTCAGCAAAGGAAACTCTTATGGAATCTCATTATCAACCTGTTTATGAATTTACCAGAGGCGATGCATTTCAGGAATTGCACAATCAAATCGTTGAATCGGTTCATTACGGAGCGCTAGCTATTGTGGATGCAAGAGGAAGTTTATTGGCTTCCGCAGGAGATCCATACACGGTTACTTATTTACGTTCAACCGCAAAGCCCTTCCAGGCTCTTCCCTTCCTGGAGCATGGTGGAAAAGAGTTTTATCAGTTAACGGAACAAGATATTGCTTTGATTTGTTCCTCCCACTCCGGAACCGATCAACATTATCAGGCGGTGCTGGAATTGCAGGCAAAAACCGGCGTTTCAGAGAGTGATTTACTCTGTGGGTTTCATCCTCCTCTTCATGAACCCACCGCCCTAGCCCTCAAACAGAGGGGTGAACAGCCCACACCTAATCGGCATAACTGTTCTGGAAAGCATACTGGTATGGTGGCTTATGCACGCATGTTGAACTTGGATTACAAAGAGTATATTAATCCCAATCACCCTATCCAGCAGATTATCCGGGCAACTTTTGCCCAAATGTGCGACCTGCCAGTGGAAAACATCGTTGTGGGGACAGATGGCTGTTCAGCACCAAATTTCGCTATTCCTCTTTATAATGCTGCTCTGGCGTATGCCCGCTTGTGTGATCATCAAACCAACGAAAAGGAACCAGCTGCACGGATCGAAGCCTGCCGGCAAATCACCCAAGCAATGATGGCACACCCTGAAATGGTCGGGGGCCCTGATCGTTTTGACACCCGTTTGATGCAAGCAGCCAAGGGCAAGCTCGTTTCGAAAGGGGGAGCCGAGGGGTATCAGGGCATTGGCATTATGCCAGGGACATTCTCTGAGGGATCACCGGCTATCGGAATTGCATTAAAAATCTCCGATGGGGACTTAAGAGGGCGGGCGATTGCAGCTGTCACCTTAGAGGTTCTGCGCCAGCTGCAAATCTTAAATCCGGTTGAATTAGGTGAGCTGGCGGATTTTGGACCGATTGTGACCCTGCAAAACTTCCGCAATTTTACTGTGGGATACGGAAAACCAAATTTCGAATTAAATCGAGGGGGCTAGTTTGGCAGCTGATCAGCAAACAACCGCAGCCCTTCGGTTACACGCCAGCCGGATTCATTTGCTGTTACTAAACTATTTTGGAAAACCTGATTGGCATCATCCCCTTCCCGCAGTGGATGAGCTCATTTCCACAATACTCTCCCAAAATACGAATGACCAAAACCGGGATCGAGCATTCACTCAATTGCGCAGCCAATTTAATACCTGGGAAGAGGTGCGGGATGCACCAACCGAAAAGGTGATCGCAGCCATTCGTTCGGCTGGACTAGCACAGCGAAAGGCTCCTCGAATTCAGCAAGTATTACGCTCTATTACGGATCAACGCGGCAAGATTGAATTGGATTTTTTGAAAGAGTTACCCCCTGAGCAGGCATCGCAATGGCTGCAACAGTTCAATGGTGTTGGACCGAAAACAGCCGCAATCGTTTTATTGTTTACATTAAATCAGCCGGCTTTCCCAGTGGACACCCATATTCAACGGGTGACCAAACGACTTGGTTTGATTCCTCCTTCAACCACAGCAGAACAAGCCCATCGCATTTTGGCAGAAACCTTTGAGCCAAATGATTATGGTGTAGATCACCTTAATTTAATCAGCTTGGGAAGGGAAATTTGTCAAGCCCGCAAACCAAAATGCGAAATCTGTCCCCTTCAAAATGAGTGTGAATACTTTCAGGATCATCATCATATCTAAAAGATAATAAATCAACTTGTTCGATATGATAATGCGGAATATGTTCGGGATGCTCCTGTAGGTCACATTTGCAACATGACATCTTTAGGGATTGTGCCAAAAGGTGGTTGTCACCTCGAACGAAGAGAGAGGTCTTTTAATTGGCGTCAAGATATCTCGCTTCGCTCGATATGAC
>DHFN01000150.1 GCA_002402275.1 Anaerolineales bacterium UBA4823 | reverse complement strand
GAAAGATAGGGGAAGACGGGTCGCCCATTTCGACATCACCTGGGTTTCCTAATGGGCGGCCCAATGATTAAGGATGATTCCAATTTGTTATGTATTTAATAATCGAGTAGTGTACAATAGGGAAATCTTTTGGAAATTGATTTACAGAATGATTTCTAATCTCATAAATTGTCTTCGTGAATCATCCTTAATGGTTAAAAAATGTCGCTAAATATCTCCATCATAAAAGCAATCTGTTTCGATATAGATGGCACATTAGCAGATACCGATAATGAAGTGGTTGAAAATGTCGCCAAGCATTTAGCTTTTCTAAAGTTCGTTATCCCTCATTTAGATCTTCAAAAATTCTCCAGAAAGATGGTTATGCTGGTTGAATCGCCTGGAAATTCTTTTTTATACTATATTGACCGATTCGGTATTGATGAAACAATCAATTGGCTGCGCAAACATTTATCCCCAATTGGGCATAAGATCAATACTCATTCTCCCTGTTGGGTTGAAGGGGCTGACGTGACATTCAAGAAACTAGCCACAACTTACCCTGTGGCAATTGTCAGCGCCAGGAGTGAACAATTTACCCAGGAATTTATCCACCAAATGGGGATAATTCCTTATTTATGCTGCTATGCAAGCTCGGCAACCTGTATGCATACTAAACCTTATCCTGACCCGATCCTCTGGGTATCAGAACAATTAAAGATTCGTCCCGAAAATATTTTAATCGTCGGGGATACAACCGTAGATATAATAGCTGGAAAACGAGCTGGCGCTCAAACCGTGGGAGTATTAAGTGGATTTGGTGAAAAAGGTGAGTTACTCAAATCTGGTGCCGACCTCATCCTGAATGATGTGAACTCTCTTGCGTCTGTCTTGCTCAATTACCCCCGTCCCAGCCCTTGAATATCCTGAAAGAAATCTTTTCGTTGCAAGAATTTAGCCAAAACTATTGCATTTTCATAATTATTTGTATATAATAGCAATATGGAAAAAAGATTTTACCCAAATGTTTTTTTCCGCACATGCTTGATCCTTTTGCCAATTAGCCTTTTGGTTTTATTATTTTGTCCGAAGCCAGCTGGTGCAGCAGATCTTCCCCGTTATTTTCCGGAAACAGGCCACTTTCTGGGAGGGGATTTCTTAACCAAATACAATGAAACCTCCAACCCCGAATTTATTTACGGATCACCGATCACAGAAGCATTTTATTCTCCTTCTTCCAAACGTTTGACCCAATATTTTGTAAATGCGCGTTTTGAGCTTTACCCTGAAAATCCTCCCGAACTACGGATTAAGATTACCCCACTAGGCGAGTTAATCCATACCTATCAACCGGGCATTCCATTAAATATCACTACCCCCTTATCGGGTTGTAAGAACTTTGTTGAGACCGGTTATTCGGTTTGTTACAGCTTTTTAGATACATTTAATCGATTGGGGGGGGTAAGAGTTTTCGGTTACCCCATTTCAAACCTCGAAACCCAAGATGGTTTCATCGTTCAGTATTTTCAATTGGGCCGCTTTGAATGGCATGGGAATAGTCCTGATAATCAAAAGGTCAAAATTTCCAACTTGGGAGAGCGTTATTTTGAGTTAGCAAGTGAAGACAAACGCTTATTAGCACCGGTGATGCCCGGAAATAATGCTCCACAGATCATTCGTGGCTTGCAAGTTCGAGGCTTCATTGATAAAGCAGTCACTTCTCAATCTGGGCTTCAGACTGTTTATGCAATTGTTCAGGATCAAAATAAATTCCCGGTCACTAACGCATTGGTAGGGGCAATGATCAACCTCCCTGATGGTCAACAAATCCCCGCCCCATTCCCTCTTTCAACTGACAATAAAGGCTTGGCAAAATTTAGTTTCAATTTCCAATCTTCAGAGATCGGATTGGTCGTAATAAAAATCGAAGCCCGCTATGATCCCTATTCGGCACAATCCGTCACTTCTTATCGCATTTGGAAATAGCCACAATCCTGATCCTTTATATTTAACCCTCTTATTGCCTCTTATTGGCAAGCCGCATCGTTCTGGTGTTTAAATCTTTCCAATCAGGATAATCCAATTCAAATTGCTTCATAAAATCCTGGGCGTGGGCTAATTTATTATTTTGCTCTAAATAATCCAAATATGTATCTAATTCCTTTAATGCTTGAACCTTATCGTGCAAACGGTAACTCAATTCTATGGACAAAATGCGTGCTTTTTCATCATTCGGGTCTAACTGTCGAATTTGCTGATAGAGATCTCGGGCTAACTTCCAATCTAAGTTCTGAATATCTAGGTCCCCGATCAAATGCAAAACCATCACCTGCATTTTTTCCCCTAGATGATTATCCAACACATATTGGTAAGCTTTTTGGTAAGTTTCACGAGCTTGGCGTAAATCTGCTAAAGTATAGAATGCCTCTGCCAAATCGAGGTGTTCCTGAAAACACTCGTTCACATTTCCGGTTTCACTCAACAAATCAATTAATTTTTGCCGAACGACGGTGTTCATAGGCGACATATCCGTCAAGCGCCGATAGATTTCCAAGGCTTTTTCCTTTTCTCCACGTATTTCATAAGTTTTTGCCACAATGTAAAACTTATTGAAAGCATCTTCAGTTTGCCCTTGCTCTAATAATAAATCTCCTAATAAGATATGCAGAGGTAAATAAGTGGGCATAAACTGTAATGTATAAAGTAATTCTTCTGTGGCTGTTCGTTGTTTACCTTCTTTTGCAAGAGTCTGGATGGAAGACATGATTGTGACGGCATTCAATCCACCCGATTCAGCAAACAAACTACCAATCGGTAGTCCTTCTTCTTGAGGATGCTGGGCATTCAATTGCTCACGAATTTGTTTGATCCTTTTTTTCCAATCTCGGCTGAATAAAATGTTTCCAATTTCGTTGCAAATTTTCCTAAGGCTTTCTTCATCCTGTGGATGGTTGAGTGTATCTAAATATGGAGCATAGGCTTTTTCTAATTCTTTTTGTCGGTCTTTTGGATATAACATTAAATCGGTTCTCATTAAAGCTAGATAAAATGCTTTTGCCGCTTCAAGGTTTTTTTCTTTTTTGAAAAACGAGTCTCCTATTAATAAATAACTGGAAATTTGATAATCTGATTCTTTGAGTAAAGGGGTTAGAGCTTTTTCAACCAGCTCATACTTCCCCTGCCGGTAATAGCCATAACCTAATTCAAATTGAGCTGCGGGGTGGTTCAACCCAGCCTGGATCGCATCTTCCAGATCTTGAATCGCATGCTCCAAATCATTATCCTTCATCTTTTCCAAATAATTTCCAACACTCTGCTTTATTTTGGTTAAATCAACCTGACGATTAAAAATTCCCTTTGCCCCATTCATCCATGAACTCAAAGTCTTTTTTGGCTCTACACCATTCTCATTTGAATCATTCCCCTCAAAAAAGCCTTCTGCCATTTGACTGAGGGCAGTTTGGTGAGCTTTTCCAACCAAATCTGTGTCTCTTTCAAGATTTCTTTTTCTAGTACCTGATTGAATTGGTTTGATCGAGGGAGGTGGGTTTTTTTCTGGGCTTGGAACAGATATAGTTTTACCGCTTGTAAAGATACTCCTCGCCTTCTGCACCTCTATGTTTTCTGGGCAAAGTTGTTCAGCATGGGAAAGCCCTTCCTCTACTTTGTCTAAGTCACCTTGTTGTTGAGCTAAGGCAGCCAAAATGATTAATTCCTTGGCAGCTTGATCGAGCTGATTAGTTTTCTCATAAACTTTTGCCAATAAAGTATGCGGCTGCAAATCTTTTGGGTTGCATTTTTCAGCAAATGACCAATTTTCTATGGCTTTTTGAAGGTTGTGATTTTTAAGGTGTAGTTCGCCAGCACGAATGGAAAAACTTGCTGCTTGAGCAGCAAATCCCATCTGCATCGCAATCTGTGCCATACGCTCTGCGGGGATTGGATCTTTTGGATCCAGTTTCATGGCGTTGGAATAGGCTTTTAAAGCATCTTCCGTACGTTCTAGAGCGGAATAAGCATAACCTAAAGCAACCCATAACGAGGCTTTTTCTTGATTGATCTCTAATGCTTTTTGATAACAATCAATAGCCAGGTCCCAATCTTGATCCCAGGTTGCTGCATGCCCCTCTTCGATTAACTTATCAAACCGTTCGTCCTTAACATCCATCTTATTATCTCCATGATTTGGGAGGTTACCATCCACATCATTAATCAATCTATTGGCTGCATGTCACTCCAGTTTTTTCCATAACGAACATCTGTTTTCAATGGAATGTCTAAAGGATAAGCTGTTTCCATTACATCTTTTATGACTTTGGCAGTCTCTTTCATTTCTGCCTCAGGGCACTCAATTACTAATTCGTCATGAACTTGAAGCAACATTTTTCCTATTAGTTTATGTTCGCTAAAAGCTGATGGAATCCGCAACATCGCTAACTTGATGATATCAGCAGCTGTACCCTGGATGGGAGCATTGATCGCTTCCCTTTCTTCTCGGTTACGAATGTTTGGGTTCTTCTCATTTTTTAATCCTGGGAAGTACCGCCGCCGTCCCAAGAGCGTTTCCACGTAGCCTCTTTCAGCTGCTAATCTCCGCGCTTGATCTAAATATGCTTTTACGCCTGGAAATTGCTTGAAATAAGCTCGGACGAAATCTTCCGCTTCCGCTAAAGTCAAATCTGTGCCGCGGGTCAAACCATACGGGGTCATTCCATAGATAAGACCAAAGTTGATCGCTTTCGCATGCCGGCGTTGTTCTTTAGTAACCGCCTTCAAGGGAACATTATAAATTGCTGCAGCAGTTGCTGCATGAATGTCGAGATCAGCTCGAAAAGCATCTAGCATCGCTTGATCTTTGGAAATATGTGCCACAATCCGTAATTCAACCTGGGAATAATCAGCTGAAATCAAATAATAGCCCGGCTGAGCACTAAATGCCTGACGCACCTGCCGACCAAGATCCGTCCGGGCTGGAATATTTTGTAAATTTGGTTCAGACGATGCCAAACGCCCGGTGACCGATCCGGTTTGATTATAAGAGGTATGCACACGACCAGTCTTTGGATTAACCTCACGGGGTAAAGCATCTACATAAGTTGATTTCAATTTCATTAGTTCCCGGTAATCCAAAATTGAATCCACGACTTCATTTTGACCACGCAGCTCTTCTAACACTCCAGCAGCAGTAGAAACGAATCCGCTGGCAGTTTTAGAATTGCGATTGGGCGGAATTATCTTTAGCTGCTTGAACAAAACATCTGACAACTGAGATGGCGAATTAATATTGAACTGCATACCAACCGTCTGATAAATTCGATTCTCTATCTCATGCAAGCGCTGTGCCAATTCTAAAGACATCGTTTTGAGAAATTCAACATCCAAGCAAATTCCCGCCATCTCCATCTCTGCCAAAACCGGCACTAACGGCATTTCAAGCTCTGAAAACAACTTCAATCCCTGCTTTTGGGATAATTCCTCGATCAAGATCGGCTTCAGGCGAAGCACAGTGGCAGCATCAGCAGCAGCATAAGGGGCAGCCTGTTCAATGGGTACGTCTGCCATGCTAATCTGCTTCTTCCCTTTGCCAATCAATTCTTCAATGGTGGTCATAGTCATATTTAATCGTACCCAGGCTAAGTTTTTTAATCCCAGATTGTGCGAACTAGGATCGCATAACCATTCTGCAATCATCGAATCAAAACTCACAGGATCCACTCGTAGACCATTTCGTGCCAAAACGACATAATCATATTTAAGATTGTGACCCAATTTCGGGATTTTTGGATCGGTTAAAACGGGGGTTAGCCTAGAAATGACATATTCTAATTCTAACTGGGGTATATCCGTCTGATGGTGCCCGATCGGGATGTAATAGGAGCGATCTGATTCACTCGCCAATGAGATCCCTACTAGCTTCGCTTGCATTTGATCGGTTGAAGTGGTCTCGGTATCCACGGCAATTTCGGATGCTTGACTTAGCTTTTCCAATAATGTATCCAGCTTCGCGGATGTATTGATAATTTCTGTTTCTAGATTCCTGAACTCGGAAGTCGAAGGGACCGTTCCTGTTCCGACAGATTGAAAAAGGGAAAGTTGTTGGTGCGTTTGCGCTTGCCCAGAAGTCAAACCGTATTGTTCTGCCACCACCCGAAAACGACTCATCAAGGTGCGGAATTCCAGTGATCGAAAAATATCTTCCACTCGCTCTAGTTCAAATTGACCCACTTTTGCGTCTTCTGGATTAAAAGGTATTCTTAAATCAGTTTGGATGGTTGCTAACTGACGGGATAAATAAGCGTTCTCTTTGTTAACCAGTAATTTTTTCCGAACCGATTCGCTAATTTCATCCAGATGAGCATAAATGCCATCCAGAGACTGATATTTTCCTAATAAAGTTATGGCAGTTTTTTCACCAATCCCTGTCACTCCGGGAATATTATCGGATTTATCTCCCACTAATGCTTTGTAATCTACCACCTGCTGGGGTGTTACACCCAAATACTGAACAACATTTTCCGGGAAAAAATCCATAGCATCCGAAAGGCTTTTCCCGGGTAAATTAACAATAATCCGTTCATCCACTAATTGCAATAAATCTCGATCTCCGGTGATGATCTTGATGCCATAACCTTGTTTAACCATTTGCCTGGCAATAGTACCCAACACATCATCTGCTTCATATCCCTCTAACTCAAGGCGCGGGAAATGCATCGCATCCACAATTTCCCGAATGCGCTCTATTTGTGGTTGAAGGTCTTCGGGCATTTTCGCCCGGGTGGCTTTATACGCCGGATAAATATCATCCCGAAAAGTTCGCCCGGTATCAAAAGCAATTGCTAGATATTGCGGCTTCTCGTTTTCTAGGATGCGCAGCAAAACACTGACAAATCCAAAAACACCAGCGGTCGGTTCCCCGTCATGAGTATGGAAACCTTGGGGGTTGCCTCGCATTATTGCAAAATAAGTTCTATATGCCAGTGCATGACCATCAATTAAATAGAGTATAGGGGGCATGAAGTTTATTCCTTGGTAATTGCTTACTACAATTATAAATGGTATAGCCTCAGAAATGGATGGAGAAATAAACATTTTATGGATAATTTAGTTGACAACCTTATCTTTACATGATATTGTATAGTTTAGGATGAAACGGGCGACGGGCATCGTTGGCTTTTTATTATTGATTTTAACCATTCTGGGGGTTATTTCCCAGAGAATTTCGCCCGCCAGAGGAACAGAACCCCCACCACCCCGCCAGACAACTATCCAAATTTCATACACCGATTATGAATGGTGGTTACTCACCTGGTCTGATAGCTCGATCACTTGTCGAATCCACATCGATCATGAAGGTTTGCCAAATCAAGATGAAGTCTATCAACAATGCGGATTTGATGTTTACCAAGCCTGGGAATCAACGCCACCCTGTGCCCCCGCCGAAGTAGGCAGCTTTGATACCTTTGGTTGTAAAGGTCTTTATCTCCATTTTATTGCCAGTAAACCGTCTCAAAAAGAATTAGTGATAGACCTGCCGGTTCCTTCTGCCACAATCAGTCTGGATGGATGTCAACCAACCATTCCGGAAAATCGTTGTCCCACCTTACCAAACTTGCTCATCACTGGATTTGAGCCACTTCCAAATGAAAAAATTACATCCATTGAAGGCTTATATGATAGGGAACCCTTCACTTGCAATGATGTGATCTGTTCGATACCTCTCCGCCCCACACCGATGGATGGAGTTGAAGTAGAGTTCTGGGCAGTTTCGAGCTTTGGAGATAGCACACCTCATTACAAAGCTGAAGTACGGGTGATTGACACTGGTGTCACCCAAAATCCTGCTGGTGGAGGGTGGTATGTAGATGTCTTAAGTACTCAATGGCGGGGAAATCCTCAAGCTTCTTGCTCCGAAACCTGGCAAGTCTTTCAACCTGTTGGAGGTCCCCCATTATGGTTGAGTTCGCCTTCTACAACCGATTTGATGGCGTCCGACGAGCCTTACTACTATCTTGCTGGGCGTCTGATCAGCCAGGGCGTTGTGGATGCCGCAGCCTGTCCGACTAAAGGTTTATTGCCCAATGGCTATGCGGATGCTTGTGGATTAGAACAAGCTCGTCCTTATATTCAAAGCTGGCAAAATCAATTTGATGCCAAAATATTAGACGTGTCCAATGAATATGGTATTCCTGCCCAATTATTGAAAAATATCTTCGCCCAGGAAAGCCAGTTCTGGCCCGGAATTTTCCGCATTTCCTACGAATATGGACTTGGACAAATGACGGATAAAGGTGCAGAAGCATTATTATTATGGAATAACGATTTTTTCAACCAGTTTTGCCCGCTAATCCTTGCCCAAGAGACCTGTGATCAGGGTTATCTTCATATCAGCCAGGAATATCAATCCATGCTACGCGGCGCATTAGCGGTTCAAGCCCAAACTGATTGTACGGATTGCCCAGCTGGAATTGACCTCACTGATGCTTCTTTCAGCGTTAACCTATTTGCCAATACCATTAAAGCGAATTGTGATCAGGTTTCCCAAATTGTCTATAACGCCACCAAACAGATGCCAGGCAAAGTGGCTAGTTACGAAGATTTATGGCGAATGACTGCAGCAAATTATCACGTAGGTCCTGGCTGTCTATCCTATGCTGTTTACACTACCTGGAGTGCCGGGTCTTCTTTATCTTGGGAGAATATATCCCAAAATCTTACTGAACCATGCAAGTCTGCCATACCCTACGTCGAAAAAGTAGCCCATTAAAAACGAGGATGCTCAATAATTGATCATCCCTTCTTTTTATCTTATCAATTAGCTGAGGATGCTCTCCATCCCTTCTCAGCTAAATTTTATACTAGAAGTTTCACTAATGATAAAAATTCGTTCCACTCTTCTTGAAAAAAGTGGAGGGTGACATTATTCAATTCCAGGTGATAAGTTATCTCACCATCTGGTTCCTCAGCCCGCCAAGCGAGATAATTATCGGTTTCTGCAATCACATCGGTTTCGGGTTCGGGCAATTCTTTGGGCATAGTTTCCTCCTATTTATTCTGAATCTTCACTCAAGGTTTCCAGGAATTCCTGGTTATTAGCAGTCTTGCTCAGCCGCTGCAAGATGGCTTCGGTTGCAGTAGTGGGATCCATTCCCGCGCCATGCGGCGGGGGCGTGATCATCGCATCATACATCCGGCGCATTAACCAAACCCGCGGGGTAATATCTGGACCCAATAGTAATTCTTCTCGGCGAGTAGAAGAACGCTCGATATCAATAGCTGGAAAGATTCTTCGTTCTTGCAAACGCCGTGAAAGGTGTAACTCCATGTTCCCAGTACCTTTAAATTCTTCGTAGACTACATCATCCATTCTAGAGCCAGTATCTACCAAACAAGTGGCAATAATGGTTAACGAGCCACCCTCCTCAATATTTCGGGCTGCTCCAAAGAAACGTTTGGGTGGGTAAAGCGCAGATGGGTCAATTCCACCCGATAAGGTTCGTCCAGAAGGGGTCACCACCAGGTTGTAAGCCCGTGCCAGGCGAGTGATTGAATCCATCAAGATCACCACATGCCGCCCGATTTCAACCAGCCGTTTTGCCCTTTCAAGAGCCATCTCTGCACAGCGAACATGCGAAGTCACTGGTTCGTCAAAAGTGGAAGAAATCACTTCCGCTTCCACAGACCGATCCATATCCGTCACTTCCTCGGGTCGCTCGCCTATCAAAGCAACCATTAGGTGCACATCCGGGTATTTCGTGGAGATTGCATTGGCAAGCTGCTTCAAAATCGTCGTTTTTCCTGCTTTAGGGGGAGAAACGATCAAACCTCGTTGACCACGTCCGATGGGCGTGACAAGATTAATCAGCCGAGTGGATAAGGTATGCCGGTCAGTTTCTAAATCAAAACGGGTATCCGGGAATATTGGGGTGAGGGACTCAAAGTTAGGTCTTTCCCGGGCTTCTTCGGCATCGATACCATTGATGGTCTCAACTTTCAATAAACCATAATGGCGCTCAGATTCACGCGGGGGACGTACCTGTCCAATAACCAAATCCCCTGTTTTTAAATTATAGCGCCGGATTTGGGATTGGGAGACATAGACGTCGAAAGGACCAGGCATATAATGACCAGAACGCAAGAATCCGATTCCCTCATTCATAATCTCCAATATTCCCCCCCTCAATTCCATTCCTTCTTGCTCGCCTTCCACTTGACGGATGCGTAAAATCAGATCCTCTTTCTTCATCCGATTGGCACCAGTCACGTTGAGTTCGATCGCTTTTTGCCGTAAATCGGCTAAAGGTACATTTTCAAGTTCAGCAACTTTCATTAGTTATTTCCTATCCTAATCCATGAGATATCTTTCAGGTTTGGTGTTCCTGCTAGTCCGTTTCATTTCAAAATAACGGACAGCCCATTTATCTATTATCACGCATCACAATAATTTGGGGATAAAACAGTTATTCCTCAATAAATTTTCCAGGCAGCCTTTTAAACCCTAAGCTAGAATTTTATCGGAATGAATAAAATAAATCATCTGTAAAAAGGTCAATTATTTATCCATTACTGGCTACAAAAAGATGTTAATAAAAACGATAAAAGGGAAAAATTAATTATAGTTTTGACCTGATACTAATTATTGAACGCCATAAAAAATGCGGAATAATTCCTAAAATATGGGTTCCTCCCCAAAGCAATTCTATTATAACCTGAAATAGCTAAATATTGCAAGGAATTTTCCAAATTGGTGGGTACCTTAATGTATTTAAGCATTAATTCCCAAAATCAGGCAAGGAAAATCCAAAATCTAGTTGACAAGCAAGCTTCTCCTGGGTAAAATACAAACGCTTAACAACCAAAATATTCTCGCCGAGATAGCTCAGTTGGTA
>DHFN01000217.1 GCA_002402275.1 Anaerolineales bacterium UBA4823 | reverse complement strand
ACAAATCCAACAACGAGATCAATGTCTCGACTCTCCTCGAGCAGCACTTTGAATACCGCATCAGTTTTTTGAGGTTTAAGCGCCACCGTAGGTGTAATATCCTGCAATACATAACCGGTCAAGGATAACTCAGGAAAGACCAATAGATCAGCTCCTTGCTGACGGGCATTTTTAATATATACCAGGTGCTTTTCCAGGTTCGCTTCCACATTACCCAAAACCGTATCGATTTGCGCCAATGCTAATGAAAGTTTCATAGGCAGGCTACCTCAGCATGTATTTTGATTCTGCATGATTTTGTTCATAAACACGCGTTTTTTTCTGATCACTATCACACCCCATAATATTACACCCATAATCGAAAAACCTGCAGATATGCAGGTATCCAACCTTAATCCCAGCCAGGTCGGTGCCGGATCCTGGCGTAAGAAAGATAATAATAAACAACTCACCGAAAGCATCGATGAGAAAAATGCTGTGGAAAAACCGGGCACATCTAACCATCCCTTCCAGATAGGATAACCTTTAAGAGCATTCAGCAAAATCATGAAAAATAAAGTCGATATGGCTCCAATCAACTGAATCGGAAATCGATTAGCAATTATTCCCCATTCATCAACAGCCGGAATGGCCCACCATTGAGTAGATAATCCGCCATAGGCTATCCCCTCGAACCAGCAACCCAGCCAAATTCCCACCGCCAGACATCCTGCTAGAGGCAGAAAATAATCACATAATACGAGTAGCGGTTGATGAATTATTCGGCTAACAATGAGGGCAGCGACCAACCAACCAATGATCATTCCAGCCCATGAATACCCCCCCGTATAAAATTGAATGATTTCTAAAAGGTGATTTTGAAAATAATCCCACCGAAATATTACAAATCCTGCCCGGCTGCCCAAGAATGCACCTGCTAATATGCCTACCGCGGCATCCAGATGAAGTTTAGCCTGCCTGGCAGGCGCATTTTCGTATACCCAAACCAAGCCGGTAAGCGTACTTAAGTCCAATAAAAGCGAAAAAACCGAGAATTGAAATCCTTCAAGCAAAGCTATCGCTCCTAAGAAATAATCATACCACGCCCTAATAATCTCACTGCCCATCAAAACCCATAATATAGTCGAAAGTTTTGATTTCCCGATCATCTTTTGCTAAGAATAATTTTATTATCTCTTGGTCTGTGGACAAGTTCTATCCTATAAGAAGATTGTCACCTCCAATGAAGCTAGGAATCTATCCATGACTATGTTCAGTCAAGCGTGATTCTTAACTTTGGATTTTTTTGATTTATTCGACCTCACCCCCCATCCCTCCCCACAAGCGGGGAGGGATGGGGAGGAATTGGAAAATGAAAGAGTTGAATAAAATCATAGAATCAGGATTGACAAACCGCTAGAAAT
The DNA here is from genome assembly GCA_002402275.1 of Anaerolineales bacterium UBA4823. Lineage (GTDB taxonomy): Bacteria > Chloroflexota > Anaerolineae > Anaerolineales > UBA4823 > UBA4823. The sequence continues at coordinate 10,428 of DHFN01000217.1, read as the reverse complement.
TGGCTGATATTAGATGAACACCGATATCGTTATTCGACCGATATGTCCGACCTCTAAAGCGATGCACCAGGCATTGGAATTGCGCCATAACCAACATCCCGCTGAGACAAAAATTTTGAACAAAAATGTAAGTTCAGGTAAGTTTATTCAGTATTCCTTTTCAAGAAATAGCGTTAACGACCTACCGGTAATAGCTGGGTTTGTCTTTGCCTTATATCAGACAAGATGTATAATAACTATAAATGGTCGTTGATTTCTATCGAAACGAGAGATTACCATCATGGATTTTTTCCTATCGCCTGATATCGCTTATTTGATTTTAGTTCTTGGGATTGTCCTTTCGACCCTGGCTATATTTTCACCCGGAACTGGAATATTCGAAGTGGGTGCATTATTTTCCTTGGTTTTGGCAGGCTACGCCATATACAACCTTTCATTCAATTGGTGGGCTGCGTGTATACTGATTTTGGGTATCTTTCCATTTATTATAGCGACACGGCGTTCCCGGCGCATGATCTATTTGGTAATATCGATCATCGCTTTTGTTGTTGGCTCGGTATTCCTGTTTCCCGGTGATCGATGGTGGAAGCCGGCTGTTAATCCGCTGTTGGCCGTAGTGGTCTCACTGACTGTTGGCGGCTATTTTTGGATTGCTGTGAAGAAAACGATAGAAGCCGAAAGTAAACGACCAGCCCACGATCTGGAAAAGCTCATCGGTAAAATCGGTGAAGCTAAAACCGACATTCACATGGAAGGAACGGTTCAGGTGGATAGCGAACTCTGGAGTGCATACAGTAAGCAATTAATCCCCAAAGGAAGTATGGTGCAAGTTAAAAACCGCAATGGTTTCCTGCTAGAAGTGGAAAATCTATCGGATACACCCCAATAATCGCTCTTCGAGTGCCTATCCATAAACAAAAATAAAGGTAAGGATAAAAGGAATACATGAAAGACCACGGCTTGGAAAGTTACAAGCTAAAATACATGATTTATCAAGCATTTTCAATCACAGATTAAGGAGGATGTTATGTTTTTGCCATTATTTTTACAAGTAGATACCGGCGGAGTATCGAATGTTTTGACCTGCCTGATAGGCGCGGTTCTTGTTCTCGCTGTAGTAATTTTAGCCACCGCCATCCGGATTGTCCCGGAATATATGCGTTTGGTTGTATTCCGCCTGGGGCGGTGTATAGGTTCGAAAGGTCCGGGAATTGTGTTTCTTATCCCGGTCGTAGACCGGGCAGTAAAAGTGGATTTGCGCGAACAGGTGCGAGAAATTCCCCATCAAACCTCGATTACTAAAGATAATGCTCCCATCTCGATCGATTTTCTTTGGTATTTCAAGGTGCTGGATCCTACTGAAAGCGTGCTTCAAGTTGGCAATTTCGAAGCCGCTTCCCAGGGTATGGCAACCACAACCCTGCGAGCGGTCATCGGTGGCATTCCGCTGGATGATGTGTTATCAGAGCGAGAGCATATTAACTCGCTGCTACGCACCCGCCTCGATGAAGTCACCGAGCGCTGGGGAGTAAAAGTAACCAATGTAGAAATACGAGAAATTATCCCGCCTCGCGAAGTTCAGGAAGCCATGAACCGCCAAATGTCCGCCGAACGTATCCGCCGGGCAGTGGTGACCGAATCAACCGGTACCCGCGAGGCAGCTATCAACGTCGCCGACGGTGAAAGACAATCCGCTATCTTACGGGCGGAAGGGCAGAAGCAATCGAACATCCTGGTTGCAGAAGGTGAAAAACAAGCCCAATTGCTGCGCGCAGAAGGATTTGCGGCAGCCCTGGATAAGATTTATTCCGTTGCCCAAACCGTCGATCCAAAAACCATGACTCTGCAATACTTCGAAGCACTCAAGAATATTGGCACCAGTCCATCGACTAAATTTATCTTTCCGATGGAATTTACCAGCATGATGGAAAACTTCCTGAAAAGCAGGGAAGAAAATCAATCATAATAACCCTCAGCGAATAAACAAAAGGGACAGTTGAGTCAAAAATTGCCCAACCGTCCCTTTTTTAATTTTATGAAATATTGCAACTCTCCTTTATAATTACGAAACGATGTTAACGAAAACCGCAATTATCGAAACAGCTAGCTGGCGAGATCTCAATGCGCTCCGCCATCTCGAACAGGTGTGTTTCCCGCTGGATTCCTGGCCACTATTGGACTTGATTGGCGTGCTGACATTTCCGGGCGTCGTACGCTTGAAAGCCGTCCTCGATGACACCATGGTAGGTTTTATTGCCGGCGACATTCGGGATGGCAGGAAACTGGGATGGATCACCACTCTGGCTGTATTGCCGGAATATCAGAGACACGGTATCGGCAGCCAATTATTGGAAGAATGCGAAAAATTGATCAATACACCTGTTTATCGTCTCAATGTACGGGTATCAAATCATGCTGCTATCCGCCTCTATCAACGCTTTGGGTACCAGCAAACCTCAATCTGGCATGGGTATTACCGCGATGGAGAAGATGCTTTCATCCTCGAAAAAAAGGTCGACCGGCGGGAGTATAATATCGAATAATGTCTATTACTGAACTTCCAAAGCCGCATCTGATCACCCAAGTTGAGACACTCAATGAACTATCCGAAAAACTTAAAGGTGAGAAACGAGTGGCTGTTGATACCGAATCGAATAGTCTGTACGCCTATCAAGAACAGGTTTGTCTAATTCAATTTTCTATTACCCAGCAAGACTATATCGTTGACCCGCTAGTCCTTATCGATTTATCTCCCCTTGCGCCAATATTCGCTGATCCAAATATCGAAAAAATTTTCCACGCCTCAGAATATGATTTGATATGCTTGAAGAGAGATTTTGGATTCACATTCAATAACATATTCGATACATTCACGGCTGCCCGCATATTGGGTAGAGAAGCCGTTGGATTAGGCTCTTTATTGGAAAGCGAATTTTCGATGACGGTGAATAAACGTTACCAACGCGCCAACTGGGGTCAACGTCCTTTACCATCTCACCTCCTCACTTATGCTCAAATCGATACCCACTTCCTGATTCCGTTGCGAGATCGATTAGCAGCCGAACTGACGAAAAAAAACCTGTTACCCCTGGCGCAAGAGGATTTCAAACGTTTATGCCAGGTAAACAATCACAATGGCGATGAGAAATCAAACGATTGCTGGCGGATCAATGGAGCCAACGACCTGTCTCCTCAAAAAGCAACTGTTTTGCAAGAATTATGTCGCTTACGAGACCGGATCGCCAAACGGATAAACCAGCCATTATTCAAAGTGTTTAACGACCGAGTCTTAATAGAACTCGCCATAGAATGTCCTCGGACGATCGAGGAAATGGTCGGCTTAGAATTACTAAATTCCCGCCAAATCAAACAAGATGGGGAAGCAATTATCGCTGCAATAAATAAAGGGTTAGCCGCATCACCCATCTACCCAAACCGCTCTCACCGCCCCAGTGATGAATTTCTCTCCCGCCTGGAAAATTTGCGCAAATGGCGAAAAAATGCGGCGATGAAGATGCAGGTTTCCTCCGATGTGGTTCTACCACGGGACTTACTTTTTCAAATTGCCGAGTTAGACCCGGTAGATATGAAAGAATTACAGGATATCATGAAAAACGTTCCGTGGCGTCTGCAACAATTTGGAGATCAAATCATACACGCCATTCATGAATAACAAAACAATCCAAAAAACATTTATCGACAACAAAGGGAGTCACTAAAAAAATGAAAATTACATTCCACGGGGCGGCACGCACCGTAACCGGTTCTCAACACTTATTTCAAATTAATGGACATAATCTATTGATCGAATGTGGATTTTTCCAGGGCAAGCGGGAGGAATCCTATCAACGAAACCAAAATTTTCCGTATAATCCCGCACAAATCGATGCGGTAATTCTTTCACATGCACACATCGATCACAGCGGTAATTTGCCAAACCTGGTGAAACGTGGGTACGAAGGCCCAATCTATACAACCTCCGCTACTGCCCACCTTGCAAACATCATGCTGCTTGATTCCGGGCATATTCAAGAATCAGATGTGGAATATGTCAATAAGAAAAAAGCTAAGCGCGGTGAACCTTTGGTAGAACCCATTTACACCCAGGAAGACGCTGGGCAGGTTGCTCAGCACTTTACAAGTGTCACCTACGATGAGGCATTCGAACCCATTCCTGGGGTCACTGCCAAACTGGTGGACGCAGGCCATATCCTGGGTTCAGCGGCAGTGGTACTCGATGTCGAAGAGAAGGGACGTAAATTTCGTATATGGTTCTCGGGCGATATTGGAAGGCGCAATCTGCCCCTCATCCGTGATCCCATTCTGCCAGATAGGCCGGATTATCTAATCATGGAATGCACTTATGGTGACAAACCGCACCGCGAACCTGAACTGGCTTATGAAGAATTACAGCAAGTCGTTACACGCACATTGAAACGAAAAGGAAAAATCATCATTCCTGCGTTCGCTGTTGGGAGAACCCAGGAACTGGTTTATTCATTGCACTTGATGATCGAAAAAGGCGTCATCCCACCCATTCCAATCATTGTCGATAGCCCCCTGGCAATCAATGCATCCGAGATTTTCCGCCTCCATCCCGAATGTTTCGATGAGGAAACCCGTCAATTTATTTTGATGGGTAAACACAAATCTATGTTTGGTTTTCCCTATTTGAAATACACCCGTACAACAGAGGAATCCAAAGCATTGAACTACCGCAAAGAACCTATGGTCATCATTTCCGCCTCCGGAATGGCAGAAACAGGTCGTATTTTGCACCATCTAAAAAACAATATCGAGGATCCCAAAAATACCATTTTGATCGTATCCTGGCAAGCTCCCAACACATTGGGCAGGCGCCTGGCAGATCGGGAAAAAGAGGTGAAGATCTTTGGCGAAAGCTACCCGGTTCGGGCTGAGGTGGTTACGATTGGTGGTCTATCGGCTCATGCCGGTCAAACTTTTTTACTGGAATATGCTTTATCAGCCAAAGGAAAAGCGCAAAAAATATTCCTGGTTCACGGCGAGCAAACGCCTGCCAACATCTTGCAAAGTTTGATGGTTGAAAAGGGTTTGGATAATATCTATTACCCCGATCAACATATCACAGTAGATCTATAAAGACGAAAACGTAGTAACGACTTTAGTCATTAGTCCCCTAAAACCATGACTGGAGTCATTACTATAATCAATCAAAATTATTATGACAAATCACGAGGAAAATTAATGATATTGCCTTTTAATTAAAAAACATGGACTTTGATTTATAATAGATTTGATTAACTCGAACGGTACTATCAACCGAAGTCATTTTTTACAATATTCGAAAACTATAAGGAAGAAGTCTCTTACGATGATTGGGATTATAACGGATAGCACATGTGATATTCCAGAAGAATTGCTGCAACAATATGGAATTATCGTTGTTCCACAAATTGTCGTTTGGGGGGATGAACAATTTCGCGATCGTGTCGATATGACACCTGACGAATTTTATCAAAAGTTGATTGGCAATCCTATCCACCCTCATTCATCTATGCCTAGTACTCAAGATTTTGAAGAGGCTTTTGATAAAGCCATTGCCAAAGGGGCTACCGAACTCATCATCTTGACCATCAGCAGTGCCATGAGTGGCACCTACGAAATCGCAAAAAAAGCGATTGCATCCCTCAAAATACGGGCTGAAGTGGTCGATTCGAAAGGCCCAACAATGAGCCTTGGGTGGCAGGTTCTGGCTGCCGCCCGCGCCCGCGAAGCCGGCGCAGATTTCAGCAACATTCTAAATCAGATAAATCAAGTAAGAAAGAAATTGACCCTGATTGTGGCAATGGAAACCCTGGATTTTTTACAAAAAGGGGGCAGAATTGGAGATGCCGCAAAATGGGCAGGTACTCTGTTGAAAGTAAAACCGCTGGTGAAAATCAACCATAACACCGGCTCAGTCCAGCCAATAAGCCTGGTAAGAACCCACAAAGCTGTGGTTGACCTTCTATATCGAAAATTTTTCGAGCAATTAACCTCAGTAAATAATCTAAGGATTGCTATTCTACATGGCAACGCCCTTGCCAATGCAGAGGCTCTTGCCGAGCGAATCCGAACCGAGTATAACCCAATCGAGCTGCTGATCAACACGACAGGTCCTGTTTTAGGTATTAACACTGGACCCGGGGCATTAGCCTTGTGCGGTTATTCCGAAGATTGAAATTCTTCAGGCTGCATCTCTTAAGAAATCAGCTCGTTTCATCCAGATAGAGAAGCGTCCACCATGACGAAAGAGAATCCCGTCATTGCGAGTAACCAAAGGTTACAAAGCAATCCTCAGCTCTTCGAAAGATGACTTCGTTGCGGAGTTTACACTGAACGTAGTAAACTTGCTCTCCGCCATGACGAAATAAGAGAAAGCGCATTAAGAAACTTGACAGTTTCATCCAGTAAGAAGGAGGTTGTTGAAAATGATTAAGCCACAATGTGCAACGCACCTCAAAGGTGCGTTGCACATGTATAATTAGCTTCAACCTTATCCAACCTCCCCCATAAATCAAGGACAGATTTTTGGGGTATGGGTTAAAAAATTGCTTTTTTCAAAACTTTCAAGAAGAATGCTTGCGGAACGGATTTACTGGCAATGACGGAATGAAGGGGACGCTCATAGACAGGTTACCAGTTTCATCGAGGTAGAAAAGCTCTTACGCTCTGTAAATACCCGCAAACGAACCTATCTATTATTTTAATCAAGTCAATATAATGTTCTGTCAGGGGCTTATTTGGTATAATCATCGCGCTGAGTGGAGAGGTGCCGGAGCGGCCGATCGGGGCGGTCTCGANNCGAATCCCACCCTCTCCGCCATCATGATCCGAAACTAGTGGTAAATATAACCCTTAAATAATCATATCCACCACCCATAATTCAATGGAATGCGTATACATATAATATACAGCTTTAATGCAACCATTTCCACTTGATAGAGATGTCTACCCATTGAATCATAGTCCTTATTCATCTAATACTTTGTTAAACACGATTCTTAAATTTGGATTTTCTTGCTTTATCTGACCTCAATCTCACTGGGGTTGCCTTAGAAAATGAAAAGACCTCTCGCTTCGTTCGAGGTGACAGCCTGCTTTTAGGACAGCCCCGTCCGCAAGCCAAGGGGTATACAAAACAAGAATCAACATTACCCCTCCCCATAATCTCCCAAAAGTGGGAGAAAAGAGCGAGAGATAAAACAAAAATAACAAATCTAAATCATAGAATGGGCTTTGACAGACCATTAGGTGTGACAGTGTTGAAAAAGCAATTTTTTAACTCATACCTCCAAAATCTGTCCTTGATTTATGGGGGAGGTTAGGTAAGGGTGAACCTAATTATTCATGTGCGATGCACCTTAGAGGTGCGTTGCACATTGTGGCTTAATCTTTTTCAACACCCTCCCAGGTGTTTATATTAAAATCGCCCCTATGATAAACTATACTCTAACATTTACGACATATAAAATTAATAATTACCAAATTCTGTTAGCCTCGCACTTTACATGCTTTTGTAATCATCTTGGTTATGTATTTTCGTTTTCCCCCTATTACAGCTCGGATGAACTTGGTAGGAGAGAATGGCTAAAACCCGAATAGAACACGACTTACTTGGTGAACGTGAAGTGCCCAACGAGCATTATTATGGCATTCAAACCCTGCGGGCGCTGGAAAATTTCAAATTCACCGGAATTCCCATCTCGAATTATCCACAACTGATTAACTCATTGGCATATATAAAAAAAGCTGCTGCAATGACCAATTCTGAGTTGGGATTGTTGAAACCGCCTCTAGCCCATGCTATAACTCGAGCCTGCGATCTGATTATTGCCGGACAATTCCTTCATGAATTCGTAGTGGATGTGATGCAAGGCGGCGCCGGCACCTCGACCAACATGAACGCCAATGAGGTGATCGCCAACCTGGCGCTTGAACAAATGGGGTACGAGAAAGGCAGATATGACATTTTGCACCCCCTCAATCATGTTAACATGTCGCAGTCGACCAATGATGTTTATCCCACCGCTATGCGGTTGACTCTGAGCCAAAAGATGGACGATTTACTGCGAGAAATGGAAAGGGTTCGCCAAGCATTAGCCGATAAAGGCAAAGAATTTGCGGACGTAATTAAAATGGGGCGCACTCAGCTCCAAGACGCAGTGCCTATGACTCTCGGTCAGGAATTCGGCGCCTGGGCAGTGACAGTCGGTGAGGATATCGAAAGAGTGTGGGAGGCACAAGCGCTGATTCGCGAAATCAACCTGGGCGCCACAGCCATTGGCACTGGCTTGAATGCCCACCCTGATTACGCCCCTCTGGTGACGGTTAAGCTGGCTGAAATCAGCGGTGTACCGGTCATCATATCCCAAAATCTGGTCGAAGCCACCCAAGATACTGGCGCTTACGTCCAACTTTCGGGTGTGCTCAAGCGCGTGGCTGTCAAGTTATCGAAGATTTGCAACGATCTGCGTTTGCTATCGTCTGGCCCACGGGCTGGCTTGCACGAGATTAATTTGCCGGCTATGGCACCCGGTTCGTCGATCATGCCGGGCAAAGTCAATCCGGTCATCCCCGAGGTAGTCAATCAGGTAGCTTACGAAGTCATTGGCAACGACCTGACAGTGACGCTGGCTGCCGAAGCAGGTCAACTGGAATTGAATGCAATGGAACCAGTCATAGCTTACAATTTGTTCTCTTCACTGGATTTGCTCGGGCGGGCTTGCCACACTCTCACTGAGCGCTGCATTATAGGAATTACTGCCAATCGGGAAATATGCCGGAAAATGGTCGAAAACAGCATTGGTTTGGTTACTGCCCTAAATCCTTACATTGGCTATGAGAAATCGACTGAGATTGCCAATTTAGCGCTGGCGACAGGTGAATCGGTATATAAAATTGTCCTGGAAAAAGGCTATCTTTCCAAAGCAGAATTGGATGATATTCTTTCCCCCGAAAACATGACCAAACCCCGCATAGTAAAATGAGAGGTTTGGAGCATTAACCTAACTAAGCCGGTTTAGCGAAGTTCAACTATTCAATTTATCGTGTCACCTCATTCAAATACGTTGTCCATCCAGGTTAATCATCATCATCGTTTTGTGGGAATATAATCCGCAAAACTCCCATTTCATTACCATGATCCCGAGCATTGCACACTGGGAACAGGATTTTATACTTACGGTTAACTTCCCATTTTTTTATGATCTTTTTTGAATAACATCCCCAAAACGTGGCTTTATAAGTGGTTGATTTTATCGTGTATTTTTTAGTTACCCCAGGATTGATTTTGAAATAATAATAGGCTTTAGGGGCTTCTAACTTCACATAAACTTTGGTATGTGTGTTATTTTTTATCGTTAAAGCATATTTCCCCCACCCAGCAGGTAAAGCTGCCGACAATAAAAATGAGACTAAGGTTATGGATAAAACAATACATATAAAGCGTTTATTCATAATGACCTCCTTTCCCTAAAGGGGAAAAACCATCCTTTCATATTATATTAGATTTTCCATCATCAATGCCTTAATAAAACCCGAATAATGATAATAAGATAACGTTGCAAGAGCTGTTCCAACCAATTGGTTTTGTTGAAAATTTTCAGATTTCTAAAACTCTGATAATGCTTTATAATTCTTCTGATACTTAGAAACAGAACCTTGACTTTGAAAATAATTTCGCTATAAATTAATGATGTGTTTTATCAAATAGAAGTGGGAAGACAATGGATTATCAAAACTTTAGCGACTTATCTTTTATAAGAGAAATTCATCTTTCGATAATTTTACGTCAATTTCATAATCAATCACCACTATCCAGAACACAACTCGCCAATTTAACCAATTTGAACAAATCGACCGTGTCTAATCTGATCGATGAATTGATCGAGCGCGGCTTAGTTAACGAAACCGGTCAAGAAGAATCCTTGATTGGTCGCCCTACCGCCCTGCTGCAAATAAACCCCGGGGCGGGTGGAATTATTGGAGTAGAATTTGGCGTCGATTTTGTAGCAGTCATCCTCACCGATTTTATCGGTACAACTTTATGGCGCCAGCACCAGGAGGCAGACCCGACAGAAGCTCAAGATGCGACCATCGATCAAACCTTGAATATAGTCGATGAAGCGATTGCTTTAGCAAAATCCAATGGGTTACGCCTGCTTGGTTTAGGAATTTCCACTCCCGGGACGGTCGATACCCAGGAAGGACTTCTGATATCCGCCCCAAATCTCCATTGGCGGAATGTTCCTTTGGGAAAAATATTTTCCAATCACACCAGCCTACCCATCTATATCGACAACGATGCCAATGCTGAGGCTCTCGGCGAGCATCTTTTTGGTGTGGCTCGTCAGGTGAATTCTTTCATCTGCATCTATGCCGGCGTTGGTGTTGGGGGTGGATTGT
>DHFN01000204.1:412-6047 GCA_002402275.1 Anaerolineales bacterium UBA4823 | reverse complement strand
TGCAATGTATTATCATACAAGCCTTTTGGCACAGTTGATTCGGTTTGCCTAAGTAAAGATTTCTCGCTTCGCTCGAAATGACAAGGGTAGGTGGCACACGGAATGACAGGGGTGGGGTGGCAATCGAAATCATAGGGGTAGGGCGGTGCTCGTATGATGGGGGTAAGGTGGTACGCGAAATGACAGGGACGAGATGGCATTGGAAATGGCAGGGGTAGGTGGCACACGAAATGACAGTGGTGGGTGGCAATCGGAATGACAATTTGGGTTTCCTAAACTCTGGAATCCCAAAGCCTGCTTCGTTTATATACTTTGGATCAATCGTGCTTCAAAATAGAAGCGCTTTTCTTTCGCTTCACCCATCGAAAAAGTCTTGCGGGGTAAAACTCCATCGAGTATGACTGTCTTAAATAAATCGCTTTTTGCTAGACTGGGCAGATAGATTCCAGCATTGCCAGGCTGCGAACCTAAACGGGACACAATCTCATTGCCATGAACATAATCAATCTTTTCTGCCCCGCCCTGTTTCATGAAGTTATCCAAAAAGGGTTGAATGGTACCCACTGCGATATTAGCGGTTGGTTTCATAATTTTGACTACCCCAAATTCTCGTCCTCCACCCACAACCCCGATTAAATGGGCGCCCTCATCGCCTGCATTAACTCTCTGGAACAACTCTTCAATCCCTGACACGGGCTGGTAAGAGTAATGAGAACCAAACTCTTCTTCCAATNNTCATCATGGACATTTTCGATCTCAACCAAGGCATAACGGGCGGGATGATTCAACCCAACAGTTGGTTTCATTTCCTCCCAAATAGCTTTAGCGGTTGCAAGTGAATGATTCCCATCGCCCATAGCGAAGAGTAAAACTGGTTCTAGGGTTTTCAAATCATATTTTGTTGCAAAGACCTCGGGGTTAGCCAATTGTCGAATTGCTTGAATCACGCTGGTTTCTTGATCAGGCTGATTTACAGCATAGCCGCGTAAATGCCCACTATCGAACATCAGCTCAAAATCATAAAGTTTTGGTAAGGTATTCTTTAGGGCGGTCAGCGGCTCGATCACGGTTCTTAAGGGATCATCAATCAAAACCAATATATGGGGAAGTTCCAATGGCGCTCCACGCCGAATTTTCATTCTGGGTGGTAACCGTTCGATAATGGTTCCCTCGGTTGCGCGAATTAAACTGGTAGAACCTTTTGTATAATCGTACTGTTCTAAATCAAGTGCCAGGATCAAGCCCTTGCGGGTCTTTCCTGCCACTGTTCGCTCAACATAAATCAAACCCGGGAAGGATTCGAGGATCCCCGCTGCCAGGTATTGGTACATCGTTTGTTGAATACTTTTAACCCGTTCCTCCACATCAGCTCGTTCTAAATAAATCTCGGGTAAGGTGATTTGCAAAGTCGAAGGGGCATCCCCAACAAACTTTTCCACATTTTCCCAGTATTCCGGCTCAGATGTGAATTGGTCAACCGCAATCACTGACCATTTTTGAAGGTCAATGCTGTTATTGGGTAACAGGATCTCAGGCACTTGGACTGCAATATCTTCATATATTTTCATCTATGCATCTCCATTTCATTCATTTACACCCAACTCCGGCAGCCAGCGGGTTTAGGAAACTTAGTTTCTAGGTGAGGATTCATGTATATACCTAAAGGAGTCAAACTCACAAATACGAGCGTTGATAATTGCCAATTTCTATTTTTCTAATCTTTCTTTTAGTCACCTCACAATTTGATCTTCCACCTTGCTTTTATGCTTGGGAATATAAATTTTCTACTGAACACTAATTGATCTCGTTTATTCGCGATCCAAATTCGTGGACGGTATTTGAGGTAAAATGCAGCCATCCACGAAAGACCACCATGAATAAACGAATCAGTTCTTTTTAGTTTTTGTAAAATTCCTGTTCCAATAACCTGTTTTCTCAAACTGTATGATGTTAAATCTTTCTTCTACAAATAAGCCCCAATAAACCATTCTTATAATTGTTTCGAAAACTCGATCACGATTTGAGCCACCTCTGCACCAACCCGGCTTTGACCCTCTTTCGTTGCTGCGCCAATATGGGGCGATGCAACCACATTATCATGTTTGATTAATTTCCAATCGGTAGGAGGTTCAAATGCAAAGACGTCCAGGGCAGCGCCAGCCACTTTTCCATTTTCCAAAGCGCGAAATAGAGCTTCCTCATCCACAATCCCGCCTCGGGCACAGTTAATAATTCTCACTCCATCCTTCATCTTAGCAAATTGCTGATCCCCAATCATACTAGCAGTTTCGCCATTCTTCGGAAGATGTAAGCTAATGTAATCGGAGCGGGCCAGTAATTCGTCCAATGAAACTAATTTGCCATATTGAAAACTCTGGACATAAGGATCATAGGCAATGACCGTCATTCCCAACCCACTGGCACGCTTGGCAGTTTCTTTTCCGATATTTCCCACACCAACAATCCCCAAAGTTTTTCCATTGATTTCATCGCCCTCAAAAGCTTTCTTCTCCCATCTTCCTTCCTTCATGGTAGTGGAGGCTTTGTACAGAGAACGAGCTAACATAAACATATACCCAATCGCCAATTCAGCCACCGATGCAGAGGCTGCCAGGGGAGTGTTTTTCACGACAATCCCTTTTGATTGAGCATACTCCACATCAATGGTATCTAATCCCACCCCTCCACGCACAATTAATTTCAAATTTGGACAGGCATCGATCAGGGGCTGACGGACTTTAGTGCGCGAACGAACCACCAAAGCGTCATATTTTGGGGCTGTTACTACCAGTTCTTCGGGTGTAATTTCGAATTGAGTATCCACGGTTATTCCAGCCGCACGCATTTGTTCAATGCACTCTTTTTCTGTTTTGTCACACACTAAAACTTTCATAATTTACTCCTTCGTTTGTTAGATAAAAAGTTGTTGATTCAGAGAAATCATCCAAAATGACTAACATTGTGATCTATTTTCTAGTTGTAAATGCTAACCAGGTTGAGGCTGTCCTAAAGGAGGGTTGATACCTTAAGCGAAGCGGGAGGTCTTATAATATTAATTAAAGGTATCTCGGTTCGCCTGGTATACCAAATATGACTTTTTGGACAATCTCTTAAATTCATTGACCTGATCTACTATAATTATTTTACATTGAAATTCCATAATAATGAAGATTATAATTTATATGAATATCGAAGCCTTAAACAAATCAAAATTGCATCGAGATCCAAGGAATTCAAAATTTATTTTATTCTGGTAGGAGGAAAAATGACTGAATTAAAACGTGCACACAATTTTAATGCTGGACCAGCTGGTCTACCCTTAGAGGCTCTGCTTAAAGCTCAGGTTGAGTTATTGGATTATCAGGGCACTGGCATGTCAGTGATGGAAATCAGCCACCGCTCTAAAGAATTCGAAAATATAATCAATGAAGCGGAAGCGGATTTACGGGAATTGTTAGGCATTCCTGCAAATTATAGTGTCTTGTTTCTACAGGGTGGAGCAAGCTTGCAGTTCTCGATGATCCCGATGAATCTGCGTCCAGCGGGGGCATCTGCGGACTATATTATCACTGGTGCCTGGAGCAAAAAAGCGGTTCAGGAAGCCCAAAAGCTAGGGGTTACCCATATCGCTGCCGATACAAAGGAGAGCAATTATAACCGTCTACCCCCAAAACTCGATCTCGATTCCAAGGCAGCCTATCTCTATTACTGCTCCAATGAAACCATTCATGGTGTTGAATTTTTAAACGAGCCACAACCGCCGGATGGCGTACCCCTGATTTGTGATGGTTCTTCTGATTTTGTGAGCCGTCCTTTGGATGTCACAAAATATGCATATCTCTACGCTGGGGTGCAGAAGAATGTTGGGCCAGCCGGAGTTGTGATTGGGATCATTCGCGACGATATGCTCGAACGAGTTCCAGCCAATATGCCTGTCATGTTGGATTACAAACTTCAAGCGACTGAGAAATCTTTATACAATACACCTCCTTGCTTTGCCATTTATATGGTCGGATTGGTTCTAAAATGGATCAAGAAATTGGGTGGATTAACTGCTATCGAGGCGCGGAATAAAGCCAAAGCCGATCTCTTATACCAAACCATAGATCAGAGTGGAGGGTTCTTCAAGGGGCATGCTCAAGTAGAGGCACGCTCGCGCATGAACGTGACTTTTCGCTTGCCTAATGAAGAGCTAGAAGCCACTTTCGTTAGTGAAGCGAAAAAATTAAATATGATCGGTCTCAAAGGGCATCGCTCCGTGGGTGGTTTAAGAGCTTCTATCTACAATGCGGTGGAACTATCCGATGTCGAAACTCTGGTGCAATTCATGCAAGAATTTCAGAAGAAATATGGATGATTTCGATTGCCCATTTTTTCGGTGAATGGGATTGTCCCAAAATAAGGTTGTCACCCCGAGCGAAGCAAGGCATCTTTTTCTTATTATTTAGAGATCTCGCTTCACTCGAGGTGACATTTATGTCTTAATGGACAATCTCTGCCCATTCCATCTGAAACAATCTCCAGACGCAGGTAAACTCGCCGTCCTTTACATCATTGAGCCACGGAACACTCTCAGTAAAGCACAGCTCAGGCTGACAGGTCATCTCTGCTCAACTAGCTGGAGGCAGCGGCTCATCACTGACTTTTGGAGGCTTTTTCCTTAAGGTTAATAAACCAACCACCACTGGAATCAAAGCCAAAAGCAATCCTAGCCCGATCAAAAAAATTCCTAGAATTATGGGAACATTGCCAGTTCTTTGCCCTAGAGAAAAAGTTCCTCCCCCTAAAGCTGAAATCCCACCAAATAGACAAAGAAAAATTCCGGGGCATCCGCATAGCAAAACACTGACTACGGTTGCAATTATTCCAGTTGTTTTGTCATCCAAAGTATATATCTCCTGGAGATAGAATAGTTTTTTAAGTATACGGTAAGAATTGGAAAACTGCAAGCAAGGTTGTTAATTTAACTCTAGAGTGGCGAAGCTTGCTTCGTCAAAACACCAGCAAGATTGCTAACTCTTAATCTGGAGAGTATAATTCCTTTTCGTGGTTCTATTTCGAGGATTTAATGATCGTTGATTCACTCTTGGTCGCCATCGGTTTGGCAATGGATGCATTTGCAGTCTCCTTGGGAGTTGGAACAAGCAACCAGGCAAAACTTATTCGTTCAAAAATCCGTTTGGCTTCCCATTTTGGCATCTTTCAATGCGGCATGACATTATTAGGATGGCTGGGTGGGCATACAATTGAAAACCTTATTCGCAATTTTGATCACTGGATTGCGTTTATCCTGTTAGCCTTTGTTGGAGGCAGGATGATTGGGTCGGGTTTACCTCCTGACGAGGAAAGTTACAGCTCCGATCCGTCTAAAGGAGGATTGTTGATAGTGCTCTCCTTAGCAACCAGTATAGATGCTTTGGCGGTTGGGCTGAGTATGGCAATGATTGGATCCCCCATCCTCATCCCTTCTTTAATTATTGGGGTTGTCACTTTTCTGCTCTCTATTTTTGGGTTGTTTTTTGGCAATCAGTTAGGCCAGAGGTTTGGGAAACGCATGGAAATTGTGGGCGGACTAATCTTAATTGGAATTGGGTTACGGATTTTAATCACTCATTTATAAATTTGCTGTGATTAG
>DHFN01000204.1:0-384 GCA_002402275.1 Anaerolineales bacterium UBA4823 | reverse complement strand
ATATGTCATTCAATAATGAAGCAGGTTGGGATCGGATCGTTCGGGTTATTTTGGGTATCATTTTGCTATATCTAGGATGGGGGGGTATTGTAACCGGCGGTTGGGGAGTGTTTTTCAAAGTAATTGGTTTTCTCCCCTTGTTAACGGGTTTGCTAGGTTGGTGCCCAGTTTATACATTATTTAAATTCCGCACCAACAAAAAAGATGACTAGAGATTGTTGAAACGAGATTGATCCAAAAGGAGATTATCATCCCTATCGAAACGAGGGATCTTTTTATTATGGTAATAAATGTCTCTCTATGCTCGACAGAAGTTTATTGACTATATAGGCAATCTCTGACTCCAATATTGGAATATGCTTAATCCTTTCGTAAGGGCGACCC
>DHFN01000126.1 GCA_002402275.1 Anaerolineales bacterium UBA4823 | reverse complement strand
GAACGAAGAGAGGGGTCTTGTCATCATCGTCAAAATATCTTGCTTCGCTTGAGTTGACCATTCTGACTTTTGGGACAATCTCCTACAGGTTAACCAAAACCTTCTCCTCGTAGCTCAGGCTTATAGCCTGAGGTTCTATGAATAAGAACTGCTCTCAATATCCTGAAAGTGTTCCTGTCCGGCGGGCATAACCTTCCGCCCACCGATAAAGAGCATATCCTATCACTGGCATCCCTATACCGAACAATGTGACAATCATCAATTCAAGTTTAAAAGGAGCCAATTCAGGAAAACCCAAGGGAAACCCCATCAAAGTAGAGCGAAAAGCATCTACACAATAAGCGTTGGGCAGCCAGCGCGCCACCGAAATCAGGATAGGGGGTAAAGCGGAAAAAGGGAAAAAATTCGCGCATAAAATGAGAAAACCAAATTGTAAAAAATTAGCCACGGTCTGGGCTGTCTCTTTAACTCTTATCGTCAGAGCGGCAAAAGCAAAACCCATTCCAAAAGTGCCCGCCAAAGACATAATTAAGATATAGATCCCTAAGGCAGGGTTTTTAACCGGCAGTTGTCCAATCATCAAAGTCATCAAGAAAGCAGCCGTGATACTCAATAATCCCGTCCATATCAAAGAATTCATCACCCGGGCAACCAGATTGAGAAATTTATTCGCAGGGCTTAAGTAAAGTTGTTCGAATGTCCCTTGCAACTGTTCGTTACGAATATTGTAGCCAATCGTCCAAAGAGTATCGCTTAAGAACATAAATAAAATAAATCCATAAATCACAACCCCGCTCGTGATTGAAGAACCAGTCGATTCAAGCAGCGCGTCCGGATTCTCCCCAGAAGAAAACATCTTTCCCCCTAAGGTGAAGATGGCAACGATAATAAAGACTTGCCCGAATGAGGCAACGAACTCAACCGGATAGCGAGCCATGATGGTTAACTCTTTGCGCACCATAGCCCAAAATGTGCTCCATTGTTGCTGAATAATTCGGTACACTGGCTGCTTGAAAGGTATCGTTTCTCGAAGGAATTGTGGTGAAGGGTTTGATTGCTGGGGTTGACTAACTGGTTTCATCATCATAGCCCCTAGAACTGACCAATGCCCTCATTGCTGCGAACTTGGACCTCGACCCGATTAAAGACCCAGTATCCAAATAAAGGCGCTAATAAGAAGAAACCCCATAAAACTGCCAGATCCAGATACCAATTTCCCATGAAATAACCCACTCCTAATAAAGCCGAACGGACTCCATTCGTCATCCAGGTGGGAGGAAATAAGTATGCAATTATTTTCAGAAAAGGCGGAAAAATCGAGATTGGGAAGAACACTCCCATGAGAAAACTCACCGCCCATTGCATCAACCCTACTAATGCATTTGCTTCTTTCACCTTAAGGATCACCGCACCATATAAGAGGGTCATCCCGTACAAAGGAACAAACCCAACCAAGAGAAAAACCAAAGCCAATACCAATTCGCCTTGCCAGGGGTTGAAGCCCAAGATAAGCGCTCCCAGAAAATAAGCGACAAAGGAAGTAAATATGGAGCGAATACAGCTATAAAGGGAGGTCCCAGCTGCCATCCAAATCCGGTGCACCGGCACAAGATATAAAGCTTCTAAAGTGCCGGCTTCTTGCTCCCAACGCAGCCAGTAAGCAACATGCCAAAATGCAAAGGAGACAATAGTAAATACGCTCGATCCGATCAACAAATAAGCCATGTAATTCGGCGTGCCAGTATTGCGTTGAAAAGCCTCTGCAGCATTGGCGCCCTCGGTTGCTCGTCCAATCAAGATCGGTAATGCGGCAAAGATGATTGGAATAAAGGTGTCTAATACAAGTTGACCAGGGTAGCGCAAAATGGTGAGAAAACGTATTTTGGCACTGGCAAGTATTACCACAAGATAGAGTTTCCAGTAAAATTTCATCTTAACGGACTTGAGTATCGTCAGCTAACGAACGCCCAGTTTTTGCCATGAAAACATCCTCCAGATTAGGTTCTTCTGGAGATAATTTTTGAATGTTAGCGCCATTCTGGATAAGAACTCGAATCAGCTCCGGAAGAATTTCGCTGCCTTCTTCACTGACCACGGTTAGTTCGGTTGCCCCATTTTTGTTGGCACGACTCGCCTGCCTGACCTTCCTCATTTTTCGGACTGCCTGAACTGCTCGAGCTGGAATCGCTCCTTCCACATGGATAATTTTTGCCCAACCTAAAGAAGTTTTCAATTCATCTACGGTTCCCAAAGCTAACAGCTCACCCCGGTCTATAATTGCCACTCGGTCACATAACATTTCTGCCTCAGCCATAATATGGGTGGTGTAGATGACTGTTTTCCCTTGATCATTTAACTGCCTCACAATTGCTCTTAACTCACTGGCTGAGGGTAAATCAAGGGTATTGGTTGGTTCGTCTAATACCAATAAGGGAGCATCATTGATTAGAGACTTACCAAAAGCAAGCTTCATCTTCTGACCAGATGAATAGGTTTCCACTGTCCGATCAGCAATATCCTCTAATTTAATCCAATCCAAAATTTCGGTCGTCTTCTTTTTTCTCAGGGGCGGAGCTAAGTGGTATAAAGCACCAAAGTATTCCAAATTCTCGCGGCCGGTCAGCTTCCAATACAGCCCACGCTCACCCATCAGCATACAACCAACACTTGCCCGCACTTCGTTTTCGTGTTTAGACACCTCATAACCATTTACCCATACACTTCCCGAACTAGGAAGAATTAGAGTGGTCAATATTTTAATTAATGTCGTTTTACCGGCTCCGTTCGGACCCAGCAAACCAAAAATTTCTCCCTCCTCCACCTCTAGAGACACATTTTTTAATGCCTGGACAAAATCTTTCTCAGAACGAAATATTCCTTTCCGTTTACGGACGGTGTAGGTTTTACTCACCTTATCAACGATTACGGGTTTATCCACCATAAAATTTACGCTGTTCTCTATTGCATTCTTAGCAAATTACATTATAGTATAGGTGTATAGATTTCGCCTAAATTCTCCGGGCAATTTAATTAGGATAGATAATCGCAAACATTATCAAGCTTTGATGATCAGGAGAACCCAATTATGAATACAATTTTAATCGTACTTCTGGGATTCGTCCTGCTCTTTGCCGGTAGTCAGCTCTATTGGTTATTCGTTGCAGTTGCCAGCTTACTAGCTGGCGGAATCCTACAAGGACAGGCATTGCAATGGGCTACTCAGATAGTTACATTGAGCGACACCCTTAAATATAGTTTCCTCGGGGTTATATTTGCAGTCACTGCCAAACCCTTAGCAGTATTAGTTGCCGCTTTTGTTTCTGGTGGTTATCTCACTTATAGTTTTCCTCAGATGCTCGGGGTCAACCTGAGTGGCTATACCTGGATGTATTTTTTTATTGGTGGCATTGTTTTCGTAGCCTTATTGTTTTTCCTTTATTCGTATGGATTAATTTTCCTTACATCCACTCTAGGAGCAATCCTCATTCTACAACATATTTCCATTGTCCAATTTGATAAAAGTATCTGGCTGGCAGTGTTAATGATTTTGGGAATTGTTTCCCAACTGTTACTGCTTAATTACTCCGAACCATCCATAGACTGAAGCTTATCATTTTCAACCCGCAGTTATCTGGCTCTATGATAAGATATCCCTATGTCAGCCAGGCGTGACCGCGTTTTTATCTTTGGGTTAGTACTGCTTAATGTTCTTTTGATCCTTTTTACGTTTGGTTTCATCTGGAACACCCAATCTTCCATAAACACCATTATTTCTCAAACAAACCCAACAACCATAAACCCCCCAAGAATTTCTACACATACTCCCTACTATCCACCCAAAACAACACTGCCTGCCTCTGTTACAGCGTTCCCAGTTCAACAAATTCCGACAGCCACGATTTCACCTACTGCATTACCCGAAAACAGTGAATGGATTGGAACCTCGCTAGGAGGGCGTCCAATCTTAATTTATCGGTTTGGGCAAGGGCAAAATGAGCGCTTGATCGTTGCTGGGATTCATGGCGGGAATGAATACAACACGGTCCTATTAGCCGAGCAATTAATTCAATACCTTTATTCTCATCCCACGGATATTCCTAAAGACAAAACGCTTTATATCCTTCCCGATCTCAACCCCGATGGCTTAGAACGCTCGTGGGATATTTATGGTCGTGCCAATGATCATGGAGTTGATCTGAATCATAATTTCCCCTACCGCTGGTCACAGAATTGGAACCACGAAAATTGCTGGCATTATCTTGATCTCAATGGTGGGCAAGCTCCCGCTTCGGAGCCAGAAACCCAAGCTTTAATGGGGTTCATCCTCAGCCATCCAATCAAAGCCCTCATCAGCTACCATAGCGCGGCAATGGGTATTTTTCCAGGAGGGAATCCACCATTCCCACCATCGCTCAGTTTGGCACGGACAATTGCCCAGGTGAGCCATTATCCCTATCCACCCCTCGATAGCGGTTGTGATTATACCGGTAACCTGACCGATTGGGCAGCTACCCTTGGAATAGCGTCGGTAGATATCGAATTAACCAACCATCGCGAGACTGACTTTGAGCAAAACCTCTCCATTTTGCATGCCTTTTTACACTGGTGAGGAGAAGTAATTCAAAGTTGCCAGCAAATCAATTTCCCGATTTTCATCGCGACTCTTCTTTCAGCTTCCGTTGGCTGGGAGTGGGTGGTTTGGAATTCCGTTGGCAAAGCACAACTCTTCTGGTTGATCCGTTTCTAAGTCGTCCATCCCTCTTCCAACTCCTCCTCCCACTCAAACCCAATAAAAGGTTACTACGGGAGAAAATCACTAAAGCGGATGCAATTCTAATTACTCATCCACACTATGATCACATCCTAGACGTGCCAGAAATCGTAAGCTTTACTCAGGCAGAGGTGTATGGGTCACCGTATGCGATGAAAATCTTAAAAGCTCAGAATGTAAAAGTTGACCTTTGCCATAGCATCCAACCAGGGGAGGAGCTGGAAATTGGTCCTTTATTGATCAAAACATTGCCAGGCGGGCATATTGCACTTCCATATTTCTTTTTCAAGGAACCTATACCCGAGCCAACCCCTCCTTTATGGGTTTGGGATTATCAAATGGATGCCTGTTTCAGCTATGAAATCCGAACGAGGGAGCTTTCGGTTTTGGTTTGGCATAATATCCTTGCCGATGATGCTCCAACAGCCCAAGCCTTATTCTTTCACCCTGATATAGAAGCAGCAGAACTTCAAAAGTTGATCCACCGGGTTCAACCCCAGTTTGCCATTCCCATCCATTGGGATAATTTTTTCCAACCTTTGAGAGAAAACCTAAGCCCGTTCATAAAACCCTCTCATAAAATTTTCCCACTTTTAGAGCGAACTGATCTTCAAATCATTGCCCAAGAAATTAGGGAATTATCTCCTTCGACACAAGTCATCCTTCCGAAACCATTGAGCTTGGTTACGTTTTCTTAATACAAGTAAGAACGATCTGATTCATCACTCGAGCATGCCTATACATTCAATGAAATCCCGATTATGGGTGACCCTTCCTATTACACCAGCTTGCCTATTCTTTCAACATCCCCCCTGCTCCTCCGTTTCTGGGCGACCCGTCTTACCACACCAGCTTGCCTATTCTTTCAACATCTTCCCTCCGTAAGGGCGACCCATATGGGCTTTTCGTCATGCCGTTCGACAATGGGTTTAGAACCAATCAAGCGATAGATAACTAAATACGGGTCGCCCTAATTACTCCGATTCTGGACGACCCGTCTTTCCGCACCAGCTTGCCTATTCTTTCAACATTCCCCCTACTCCTCCGTTTCTGGGCGACCCGTTTTTCCACACCAGCTTGTCTATTCTTTCAACATCCCACCTACTCCTCCGTTTCTGGGCGACC
>DHFN01000250.1 GCA_002402275.1 Anaerolineales bacterium UBA4823 | reverse complement strand
TAATTATGTTATGAGTAGTAGTAGTCATAGTGAATAGTACTATGGGATAAGAAGGAGCTAACAATCTTTGTTGAGATTATTTTTAGATAATCTCAAGCATTAGAAATTGGTCGCTATTGATCCTTCAGACAAACTCAGCTAAACATTCGGACAAATTACAGTATAATAGTATTATTAATAATTTCGAGTTTTTGCTCGAAAAATTTTATGGATCATTCAGGAAAATATCATGAAGAGTTTACTTAAACGTTATTTGCCAGCAATAATCATCTTAACCATACTAAGTTTTTCAATTTTATTAGCCAGTTGTCAATCGAATACTCCTGTTCCCACTCAAGCAATCAACTCGCCCAGCAATTCTCAGAACAATAGTAGTTCTCCAGACGGTGCGACATTGCTGGAAGCCCGGTGCGCATCTTGTCATAGTGTTGAGAAGGTTACCAGTCAAAAAAACACCCAAGCTCAATGGGATAAAATCGTGAGTCGGATGATCCAAAAGGGGGCTCAGTTAAATGACAGCGAGAAAACTAGCTTGGTAAACTATCTCGCTCAAAATTATGGCAAATAATCCATCTTCTCACTCTTTGAGGGTCACCTTTCCAATCCTGAAAAATTTACCGGCTTCCAATCCACGTTGTTCTGCAATACTGATGCTTAATAATTGAAGAGCGACGATCTCCATAACTGGTAAAGCAATTTCCTCAACCGATGGAATTTGGATTGCTGGTGTACTCTCAAGAGTTTTATCGGAAAGCCAAAATCCTTGCGCCCCAAAACTCAATAGATCCTTGAATAAACGAAAATTGAGATCACGAGTTGACTGAGCTCCAGCCATCACAATTGCAGTAAGATTTTCATCAACCATTTCAATTGGACCATGCCGAAATTGTCCAGCATTATAAGCCAGAGCAGGAAATTTAGCAGCTTCATGCATCATCAGTGCCCCCATCCAAGCCGATGCCAATGAGGCGCCCCTGGCGATCAACGCTAGATGGGTCGGTAAACCAATCTCATCAATGAACTCACTTACATGCTCATCCATTGCCCTCAAATACGTATCTAACAAATTAACCGTTCTTCGAAAGATATTCAGGTCAGGTTGAATATCCATGCCTAGCAGACACTTAGCGGCAAGTTGATTAATAACCAAAGAATTGATATAGGTACGGGTGGAGACAGTTTTTTCTACCTCAGCATTGATTGGCAGATATTGATCGGCATGCTTTGCTAGAGGAGAGCCCAAATCGTTCACAGTTGCTAGGAAATAAGCTGGATGAAATTTTTCTCTATCATACAATGTTTCTAATTCAGCAGTCCGACCAGATTGGGATACCACCCAGAGCAAGGTTTTCTTGGTTATAAGTGGGTTCGCAAAATGAACGAGCTCCGCTAAATCAACGTAAAGAACGGGTATCGCAAGGGAAGTCAGGCTTATCCAAGTTGGATACAAGGAGTATAACGATGCCCCCATCCCAGTCAGCACAACTCGATCAAACTGACCCTCCAAAAGGTTTTTTCCTAACCCATCTAATGATTTGCTTTCAAAATTTGCTAATGCGTTTTCTAAATTAGCTGGCTCACTTAATATTTCTTCTTTGTATGGAGTTAATGTCATTAGTTTTTTCACCTTCAAATTGATTTCGATTGGTTAAGATTTCACTGCGCCAGCTGTCAGTCCACTGACAATATACCGCTGGAAAACTAAAGCGAGTAATACTGGTGGTAATATCGCCAAAACCCCGCCCGCCATCATCGCGCTGATATCCACCACATATCTGCCTGAAAACTCTGCGATCGCAACCGGAACCGTTTTCGCTGCCAGGGTATTCGTGAAGATTAATGCAAAGAAAAATTCATCCCAGGCTGTTAAAAATACAAATAGAGCTGTTGAAACAATGCCAGGTGTTGAGATGGGTACAATGATCCGATAAATAATTTGCAGCCAATTGGCACCGTCAATGCGGGCAGCATCCTCAAGCTCGTACGGAATGGACTCGAAAAAGGTCGCCATTAACCAAATTGCAAAAGGAAGGGCGAAACTCAAATAAGTTAAGATCAATATATAAGGTGTATTCAATAAACGTAAACGGGCTGCCAGGATATAAAGTGGGATAATTAATGATACCTCTGGTATCATACGTGTCCCTAGTAAACCGATCAATAACGGTTGGCTGAATGGAAATCGCATCCGCACCAGTGCATAGGCTGCAATCCCGCCAATGATGATGCTGATTATCGTAACGGATGTCGCAATAAATAATGAATTCCGCAAAGTAATTTTAAATGCGCTAGCCACTTCCGAAGTTGAAGTACCGGGTGTCAAGATGTCCAAGTAATTTTTCAAAGTGGGGTTTTGAGGGATCCAATGGATTGGTACGCTCAATAATTCTGCCCGGGTTGATACACTGGAGATAAGCAACCAGGTAATTGGTGCATAGATAAAAACCAAAACCGGGATCGTCACCAGAAATAACCAAATATTTCGACGAGTGGAACGGCGCACCCTCATGGATTTACCTCCGGGCGATATAGAAAACGAATATAAATATAGGCTAAGCCCATTGTAAACAAGGAAATTAGGAAGGAAAGCGCAGATCCATTCCCAATATGTCCATAACTAAAGGTTTCTAGATAAGTCAAAAATGAAATTGTTACTGTTCCAAAAGCAGGTCCGCCATTAGTCGTAACATAAATAATATCAAAGACCCGGAATGCTTCTACACTCCTGATTACCAATGCCACTAAAATAGCCGGGCGTAGTAAAGGCAGACGAATCCGAACAAATCGCTGCCAGCTTGTTGCCCCATCTACTGCCGCAGCCTCTTCTAATTCTTCTGGTATTGTGGCTAGAGCTGCCTGTAAGATTAATGCCACAAAGGGAACTGTATGCCAAATATCCGCTAAAATAACCAAATTCATCGCTCTTTGCGGAGCAATCAACCAAGGTACATAGTGCTTGATCACTCCCAATTGGAGAAGTAATCCATTTAATGCACCATAGTCCGCATTGTAAATCCAGCGCCACATAAAACCATTTACAATCGTAGGAACTGCCCAAGGAATAATCAAACTGGTGCGTAAAAATTTCCAACCTGGCGGATGGGAATTTATTAATTGGGCAATCCCCAAACCTAAAACAAGTTCTAAAGCGACCGAGACAAATGTAAAATACAAAGTACGTTTAATCGTAGCCCAAAATATTGGATCCTTAATAAAATTGAAATAATGGCTAAGTCCAACAAATTCTGTTGGGACAATTTGTCCTTGAGAGGTTTCGAAAAAACTCAATATAAAAGTAGTTAAGATCGGTTGTAGAGTAATCCCTAGAATAATCAGCAAACTTGGGAGAATAAGCATCCAAGCCGTTCGGATATCTCTCTGACGAAGGGTTTCTTGTTTTTTCATCTAACTTGAAGAGTAAAAGGTGTGCAGGGTTGCCCCTGCACACTCTATCAATAATTATTCAAATTATTTTTGGCTAAGTTCTAACCATTTAGCAGCTGCTTCATCAAGTGCTTCTTGAGGAGTTTTCTGTTTAGTCAAAGCCAATTGAAGAGCTAACTGCAAAGCTTTGGATCCTTCAGGGTAAAATGCTGCCCTAGGACGGACATTTGCATACGGAAATTGGGCACTAAAAGCAGATGCCATCACAGCCGCAGCAGGGCTGGCGCTCTCAAGCTTTTTCAAATTATCGCCTTGGAATAAAGTTTGCCACATGGGAAGCATATGAGCCGAATACCGTAGCTGGACATCTTCACTGGTCAAATACTCAATGAACTTCCACCCAGCATCTAGATTGGGGGACTTTGCAGCTACTCCGAAGCCCATTGAGCCATTGATACTGGAGCTGACAACGCCCATTTCAGCCCCTTTCTTAAAGACCGGAATCAATGCAACCCCCACCTGACCCGTCACTTGCGATTCTTGTTGATTGAAATTTGCTAGGTCGAACATGTAGTTCCAATTCAATGCAAAGGCTGCTTTCCCTTGGGAGAAAACATTTCGGACATCCTCTTCGAGATAGGAAATAGAAGCCGGATTAGTATAACCGTCCTCCATGGTTTGGAGCATCCAGGTCAAAGTCTGCACACCAGCCTCGTTGTTAAAAGCAGGTTTGCCATCTTTATCCAAGAAAGTGCCCCCGTTGCCATAGAGTAAGGTAACCCAATCGCA
The DNA here is from genome assembly GCA_002402275.1 of Anaerolineales bacterium UBA4823. Lineage (GTDB taxonomy): Bacteria > Chloroflexota > Anaerolineae > Anaerolineales > UBA4823 > UBA4823. The sequence continues at coordinate 4,260 of DHFN01000250.1, read as the reverse complement.
AATAGCAGCTTCCGCCTGTGCCCAAGACCAGACGATGGGATATTCAACTAACCCTTTTTCTTTGATGACTTTTGCTTGGTCAATTAATTCTTCCCAAGTTTTCGGAGGCTCATTGAAACCGGCTTGTTGTAAGATCTGCTTATTATAGAAAAAATATTTTTGATCTAACAACCAGGGTAATCCGTACACTTTACCGTCCACCGTTACCACATCCCAAGCTGTTTTGAACACATCCGCTTTCATTTTGTCAGTAATCCGATCCGAGACATCTACGAGGTATCCAGCCTTAACAAATTCAGCATACCAGGGGTCGTCTACTTCAAAAACATCATAGGAGGGTGGTGTGGAAGCCATTGCAGTAATTATCTTATCATGCATGGCATCGTACGCAGCAAATTCCAACTCTACTTTGATATCCGGATTTTTTTGCATAAACTCATCCGCGATCGCCTTCATCTCTTCTGGCGTCATCGCGGCTTGGTCCATACCAAACACTCGAATTGTAACAGGACCAGTCGGTTGTTGTTGTGACTGACATCCCACTAAACTCACTAACAAGGTTAGCATTGTCACAATCAATATCCATTTTGTTTCTTTTCTCATGTCTTTCACTCCTTTTACTAAAACTATAGACCATGAACGATAAGTTGTTTGAACTATTTTTTCCCTTTCACCTCCGATTTTAGCTACACTTATGCCAATTTCCGTACGATATATGATTCAGATGTTTGATAAAGCAAACTGGCTACCGCACCGAGCGCAGCCCCCCGCAATCCTAATTTTGAAGCCACTAATTGAGGAATGATGGGAATTTTTCCCTGGATACGCTGCATTATCCGGGGTAATAAAATATCCGCCGAACGAGAAACCCCACCCCCCAGAATGATCATCTGGGGATCAAAGACCGCAATCAGATTAATAATGACGATCGAAAGATAATCCACTGTGGTGGTTACAATATCCAACGACCATTCCTCACCTGATCGGTAAGCTTCAAAAACATCTACTGCGGATAAGTTCATTAATTCATCGGGGGAGAGGAACCCTTTAAGTTTTTGACGAGCTAGTTCGGCAATTCCAAAACCAGCTGTGAGGGATTCCATAGCGCCAAAGCCCGGATAATCCCGTTCCAGTGCTTCTCTGCCTGGCATCATATAACCGATCTCCCCAGCGGATTGATGCGCTCCGCGATATAACGCTCCATCTAACACCAACCCGGCTCCTAATCCAGTGCCAATATTAATTAAGGCAAAATCTTCAACTTGTTGACCTTCTCCGAACCATAATTCCCCTAATGCAGCCAAGTTAACATCATTATCCACAACGACGGGCAACCCAAAATCTTGTTTCAACCGATCAGCTAAAGGGAAATCCTCCCAATCAAGGCTGGGAGCATTCTTAATAACCCCTTCTAAAGAGTTAATACCAGGAGCTCCCACCCCAATACCTCGGATTCGCGCACTGCCTTGCCCATTCACCTGGCTTAAAAAATTTTTAATTAACTTTACTAAAAGCTGATAGCTAGCCTCACCGCGGGTGCCGTGCTGGTATATAGAATCCTCAAAAAGAATATTTCCTCCTAAATCCGCTACAGCTCCGTAAAATTTTGTGCCTCCCAAATCAACCCCGATCGTCAAATTATCGGCTTTCTTCAATTCTACCAATTCCCGCCGTCTGCCCCCGCTCCACTCTTTTTCTCCGGTATAACAAACCAGATTATCCGCAGTTAATTCATCTAGAATGCGCAGAACGGTTGGTACACTCACTTGTAACCGGCGGGCAATTTCAGTACGCGAAATTACCCCCTCCCGGCGGATCAATTCCAAAACAGCCGTTCGGTTGATCCCACGCATTTCCAACGAAGTGATCGTTTGGGTATGATTATTCATGTTATGTTTTAGCTTAAAGAATTAGATAGAGAACTTTATTACATCATGTAACAATTAATATTATAATTAAAATTATTAATATGTCAATATACCTTGTTTGCGTCTTTGTCAATGGTGTAATATTAAATTATTAATCATTACAAAAATTGTCCTCCATAAAAATGAAATAAACAATCAAGAGGAGATTATCCTAGTCAAACAGTTATATGCACATGGGAATACAGATTCGACGATTGAAAGAAATAATCGATCACAATTTTTAAATGGTTGATTGTAGCAATGTTACAAGTTGTTAGTTATAAATATTATTAGAACGGAGGGAAAGATTCCTAGAAAATTGCTTAGGAATATTCGATGGATTAGTCTATTGTTATTTACTCTAATTATTGATATACACAATTTGTAAGTGCCAATCATGTATAAATTGATTAAATCGCTTGTCGGGTTTCTTACTTATCAATGAAATACCAAATCAAATGAAGAATAGGTTAATAATATTTCCTAAACACTCTATCCCCGCTCAAACCAGTTATTGGGCTTTTAACTGCAGATAACCAATGAATTGCCTTCTGGGATAGATCCGTGCCGCTGGCTTCCTTCGTCAACCTTAATGCCTGGGCTGCATAAGCAACTGCATTGCGTGGTTCGATCCGATCGAAATCTTCAAAAAACCAGCCATCCGAAGCGAACATGCGTTGCCGTTCAAATTGGGACTGCAATAAGAGCTCAATAGTATGGCACATCTCTTTGGTTAAAGGTTTTTGGATATTTTGTTGAAGGTATTCTTCGATGGTCAACTTGCCTAATATGACCTCAATATAACCATGGCGCAATTCCCAGGGGTCAATTTCCTCGTTTCTTAATATATTTATATAAATCTCATCTACTTCCTTGGCAATGAAATTCATTGCTTCACGCAACCCTTTTTTCCAACTGCTATCCCCAGGTGTGCAATCGCAGCCAGTTGACCACCGTTTAACCCCATGAGGACAACTCCATGAGGTATTCTCCCTGATTTGAATATGATCTTCCACAGGTAAATCTTCTAACCAGCGGGCTGGAAATATTGGGATGATCTCATTAGCGCTACAACTGACATTCATCAGCCTTTGTAAGAAATAGTCCCGTAATGGCTTATGATGCCCATATAATTCTCCATCGGATGCCAGCATAATCAGGGAATCGTTCTCGTCTACATTATTTCCTGAGGGATAAGCAGGTAACAAGTTCTCTTTTGCAAACCGATCGGCATTGGTAGTCATATCCGAATTAAAGCTAATTCCCCCGCTTAGATCAGCATGATAGAAAAATACAATAATAGAACGCCCTTCACTCAATTCCACCCGATAAGGATGGGTCACATCAAGTGCTTTGGTCTGCGCTTGGGTTGGGGACAAAATGGTAAAGACTAATTGATTTTCAACTAGTACCGAGAGGGTTTCTAGATCCACTGCCGTTTCAGGCAGCCATATCCCCTGTGGTCTTCGTCCGAAACGATATTCAAAATCTGCAATGCCCCAACGCACTTGAGTAACTTTGTCTTGATAATTTGCCAGAGGTAAAATCGTGTGGTGATAAGGCTGGGCGATGGCATTACCAACCCCGTACAAATTGACCACGTTTCGATCCGATTGAACAATTTTTTTTAAGGTATCAGGATGGGTTTTTGCCAACCAGCTACTTAAAGTTGGACCGATATTAAAGCTAATCTTTTCAAAATTTCCTAATTCGGCATTAGGACGATAACATTCGGAATGAATCTTTTCGTTCCAATTCGGATAAGGAGATGCTCCTTTTTCAAGTGGAATGTCCCCATTTTGCGGATCTTCCCGAGAGGGTTGATAAAAATGGGCGTGAACAATGAGATACCGATGAGAATTCATCTTTATTCCTCTTGATAGTTTTCCAGATTTTTCCCCATTATACCTTTTTAATGTTTGCCTATTTCTATCCTCTTTTTTTTTTCAAATGGATTTGATGGGTTGGTTTCATTTATTCGTGGTCCCAATTCGGGGACAGCCCAGCGGGACATCTTGGGAAAAGACCTCTTGCTGTACTTGAAATATAAACCCTGTTTTAAGACAATCAAATTGAGATTGTCCTAAAGTCATCCTTGTCATATCGAGATTCGGCTATANNTTATGTTATGAGTAGCGAAGCGAGAAATCTTTACTTTGGCAAACCGGATCCAACTGTACCAAAAGGCTTTTTCGATACTACGTTGCACCGAAAAGATTTCTCGGTCGCTGCGCTCCTTCGAAATGACAAAGCGGTCGTAATTTTGAGCGCCACCCCAACCTTGTCATTTCGGCGCGCTCATTGTACCGGGAAAGATTTCTCGGTCGCTGCGCTCCCTCGAAATGACAATGAG
>DHFN01000253.1:8599-17095 GCA_002402275.1 Anaerolineales bacterium UBA4823 | reverse complement strand
GAAGATTTCATAGCCTTTTGCGATCGATTAGATTAACCGCCATTAATAGTATTATGGTGGTTACTTGGTGAGTTAATCCCTCAAGACACAGAAATTCTGAGTATTGCTGCAATCCTTGGGGTAAATGTTTATCGGGTGCTGGATCTTCCGAAGCATGCTCATGAACTTATAAGGATTTATGATTCGTTCACTGAGATACAAGGGCAGGATCGTTCTAAGTTAGCACTTGCACTTTTCCAATTGATGGATGAGACATGTTCCTTTCTCCTTCACCTTAGACACTAATTTTTGGCAGAGTTGTCTCACTTTTATATTCATAGTAGGAATTGTCCCTTTGAGGCTCTTCCCCTCTATATTGAACCTCTTTTTAGAGACTTTTGAACTGTTTAGCCGCGTCATGAAAGCTTCTAATTCTAAATAATCAGAAGCTCGTAATTCGGGGTAATTTTGCCGATTGTATTCTAAGAATGGAAGGAGTTTCCCATTCAATTGATGCAAATCCCACCCCATCTTCTCCATCAGGTATTGGTGATTCTGTTCAAACAATATTGAGCTTGGAACAGGCGTGAAAAGCATTGGAACGACCGATCCTACCCGATGTGAAGCATAAATTGCTGTGTTTACTACTGCTTGTAAGTCTTCTCCCGGTAGTCCAAAAATAACAAAGGCATTAAGGTCTTGCGCTCCAACCTGGAAACCACATTCCTGGGCAATCCTCACCGCTTGATCGAATTTTTCAATCGTCGCTTGTCGTCGATTCCAACCGCGTCCTATTTCATTATCTATGGTTTCCAATGCTAAATGGATCCTGCTGAAACCAGCTCGCCGCATTCGAGAAAGTAATTCATATTCAATCAAGCGGGGTTCGATTCCCTCTGGTGCGTAGATTTCTAACTTGAGCCCGCGCCGCTCGATTGCATCCAGGCGCGCCAGAAAGTTGTCCTGGTTGAATAATAAATTATCTTCGTAGAAAGCAATCTCACGAATTTTATGGTCTTGCTGTTTCTGTACGATCTCCTCCGCTACATCCTCTGGATCACGATATCGAACCGTTCGGCAACCATCGTTAAGTTTGAGTTGAGCACAATAATTACAGTTGAATGGGCAACCCCGACTGCCTGTGATAATAGCATAGGATGGATGTGCATCATAAATCGGGTCGTTATAGAGAGACAAATCAGTCCAAGCATTTGCTGCATCATCGCAGATCTCACCAGGGACGATAATTACCTCATCTGATTCGCTACTTAAAATTCCATCTGCATGTTTAGGATCTAACGTTGGATAGATACCACCTACCAGAATTCGTGGGCGTGGCGGATCGAAAACTTGATGCACGAGACGGATTACATCCCGAGTACTTTCCCACCAGTAGGTCATTATAAAAGTTATCCAAATTTCTTCGGGGCGAAACAAATCTCCTCTGACATGTCTTTCCAATTCAGACTGTAATTTTTTCAAAGGCCAGCCAAATTCATAAAAATGCCGAGCAATATCGTCTCGTTGTATTTTGTCTCGTCGTTTAAATTGAACTTTTCGATTCTGGTCGGTAGCAAGAAAATCAAGTAATCTTAGCTGATCATAGCCCTGTCCACGTAGCCACGTTGCAACTTTAAGCAAGCCATGCGGTTGGCTCCACCGTGCCCAATATTGTGAATCATAGATCGGCGGATTGATCAACAATGCTCTTTTTGCGCCCACTAATAGCCGAGAAGGATCGTCTTTGATTATCAATTGTCCTCCTTGATGGGAAGGGGTATGAAATCCTCTCGATCCTCGGTCTGTACCTTGTCTGCGAATGGATTCCACAGTTGGTTTTGCAGGCTTTTACGCACAAATTGAGCTGTCAATCCAGTTCCTAGAAAATCAAACGTACGGCTATGAAACTTACTATTAAGCAACGCTACTAAGCGAGTGAGTTCTAAATAATCTTCGTATGAAGCTCCAGCTAAGCGTGCTAATGGAAAGGTCCGCCCATTTAAGTTGGCCGGATCAAAGCGTCCATTTCTTTGAGCTAACCAGCTTTCATAGGGTTTTCCTTCGGCCGAGCCCGGTGTAAATTGGAAAGGAACCAGATGAAGGGACCCAACGATTGATTATAATTGAACTAACCTACTTGTTATGTTATCCAGGTCCTCACCAGGAATACCTATCACAATAGCAGCACCAATTTCATCTGTTCTCGGATGGAATCCTGCCTGGGACAAGGATTCTATACAGTTCCGGTAATCGTCAAGGTTTAACAGGTAATCAATTTGATTGGGGCTGTGCTGTATGTCATCATGCAAATAAATATGATTGAAACCAGCCTCTTTGAGCAACGTCGCCAGGTTTGGATCGATTAAGCGAGGAGAGAAATTGCCAGGGGCTATGAAATGAATTTTTGGTATCTTCCGGGCAATAACCTCCTTCAGGGTATCTACAAGGTGTTGGCGGTGTTCAGGTTTCACCAAGGCATCGAAAAAGGCAAAAGTAGTTACTCCTTGGAGGACTTTTTCTTCCACTTCGCCAGCCAGTTCCCGTGGATCACGGGGGGAGGCCGAAGGGGTTAATATTCCAGAGGGGTTTAAAAGATGGATACCAGCGAAACGTGGCAGTGGACCGGGAGCATAGATATTCCAATCAGGAACGACGTTGCTCGCTTCAGATACATCGCCTACAAACAGTGCATCTGCACCGCTCTCTAAGGCGGCATGTTCTGAATAATACGTGGGATAAGGACCGCCAAGGATAATGGGTATTTTTATATCCGATTTGCGCTGTGAAATTAGCTCCTTAGCGCCTTGCCACCAAAAACTCATTCCACAAGAGACGATTGCTATATCTGGCTTCCAGTCTTGTTTTTCCCACTCGCGCAGCCGGAAGATCACTTTTAATGGAGAAAGACCAAAACACCAGAGATCGATGTGATAACCCTCAATCTCCACTTGTCTGACCTTCTCGCAGGTCAGACGGTTATTTGCTGGAATTTGGATACAATCAATTAGCCGTACATCGTACCCTCGAGATTGTAAGTACGTGCCGACCTTGATTAATCCGGCTGGCTGTTGCCACCGGAACCAAGGCGAGCGAAAATCCGTCGCTGGCGAATTGATAAGACATGGCCGTTGGCTAGTATTGATCAGACCTTTTAGATTGTCAAATATCGGCTCTGCCATAAGAAATGTACTCGTACACTAGTGAGTGGCTGATCTATCTGGTTGCCCTAATCGCTATCAAGCTCAATAGGTCCAAGTTCGACAGATTTACACAATACTTTCGTTCCCTGTAGAGGAGCATCCCTATCGTGTATTGACCCATATTGTCTATTAGGCGATTGGAGTAGCTTCCCGATTCTTACCAATCAATCATTCTCGCCATTTGCAGGTAGTATGGTCGTTTTGATATATTCATAGAATCTGTATAAGCGATCTCATCTTGACAGTAATATATTTTTATCAAGCAACAATGTATAATAAAATTTGAAAATTATGAATGAATATGATTGGAGAATTTGTGAAGATGGTGCAAATATTACTGCCGTATGGGAAAAATGAAATACCAGTTGAAATCGCTGAAGAAAACCTTTTGGGGATTTATTATCCCAAGCAAGTAGTAGATCAAACTGATGAGCAGCATATCATGCAATTTGCTATTCAGAATCCTATAGGTAGTGCACCTTTACGGGAGATTGTCCACCGAGGGCAAAAGGTAGCTATAGTAACCAGCGATTTAACCCGACCTACCCCTACGGAACGTATGTTACCATTTATAGCTGCTGAACTTGAAGCAGCCGGTATTCCTGATGAAGATGTATTTCTGGTTTTAGCTTTAGGTTTACATCGACCTATGGACCCAGAGGAAATGCAAAAAGCTGTATCTCGACCATTTATTCAACGATATCGGATTATTAACCATGATCCATCTGAAGTACTGCGTATAGGTGTCACGAGGCGGGGCACGCCAGTTGATATTTTTCGACCACTCGTGGAAGCGGATGTACGAATCTGTTTAGGAAATATCGAATTTCATTATTTTGCTGGCTTTTCGGGTGGAGCAAAGGCGATCCTTCCTGGCTGTGCTTCACGCGAAACAGTAACAGCCAATCATTCCTGGATGGTCTATCCTCAGGCATCTGCTATGAGGATCGAAGGCAACCCGGTGCGTGAGGATTTGGAAGAGGGTGCAGCGATGGTGGGGGTGGATTTTATCTTCAATGTGATTGTAGATGGCAGTCATAGAATTGTTGGAGCGTATGCTGGTGATGTCATAGCAGCTCATCGAAGAGGATGCCAAGCTGTTATAGAACGTGGAACAGTTGATATCCCATACCAAGGGGATATTATCATTGCCAGCGCAGGGGGATATCCGAAGGATATTAATCTCTATCAAGCTCATAAAGGTTTAGAAAATGCTAAATACTTTGTTCGTGAAGGAGGAGAGATTATTCTTGTTGCAGAGTGCATTGAAGGGTTTGGCAATAAAATGATGGAAAGTTGGATGAGGGAAATTCCCTCTGCAGATGCGGTTCTGGAAAAAATTAAAAAAGGTTTTGTTCTCGGTGGGCATAAAGCTGCTGCCATTGCTTTAATCGAGAAACACGCATCAATTTCATTGGTTTCATCCTTAGATGATACAACCGTCCGTCAGATTCGCTGGTTTCCTTTTCCAACAGTGCAGACCGCACTCAACGAAGCTTTGATAAGAATAGGCGAAGATGCCAAAGTGATTGTCTTACCGCAGGCTGGCTCAATATTACCGAAGGTCAAAGACGACAAAGTTAAGTCGGAGATAGCGATTAGATAAGATATGTAAATTTTACATTATTCTGTGAAAGACATCTGATCTATTGATTCCTACCGGAGGAAAGACAAATTTTACACATCAACTAATATGTTTCGCAGACCCCATAAAAAAGAATATATTGAAGTATATCAAAATCTTAGCTGGCTATTTGTTCCAATAATTCTGGTCGTAAGGGAAAAATCATTTTTGCCGGTCAAGTTGCTACTCCTTTATTTTTAGTTTGTTGCAAATTAGAAGGAAACACCAAACCTGCCGTTCCCATAATTAGAATCTACAGAAAGAATTATCCACTTAGTAGAAATCCTTTAATATTAAAAATAATTTAGTGTGGCTTATAGAGGGGGATATCGCGTTATTGAGCCAAATAAAATATCGAATTATTAGATAAGATAAACTTGGTATTTACAACCCCTATCAAGAATCTGTATAAAAATATTGACAAAATCATAATACTAATTTATAATTTTATTATATGAATTAAACTTTCAATATATGAATTGATAAAAGGTAATTAAATACTAATAGACTATTATTCACCTCTAGTGTAGAAATCGAAAGGAGGCTGATAAAAATAATATTCTTCATAAACACTAATTTCCTCGGTTATGAATTTTTCCATTCGAATAATACTAAGGAGTAATGAGTTATGAATAAACGTATTTTTATCTTGTTTGCTCTAGTAATACTGCTCACATCGTGTGCCTCCCCTTCACCTACACAGCCATCCACCGCCGAACCAATTCAAGCTGCTACAGAAATTACTTCTGCCACAGAAGCAATTAGTGCAACCGCAGAGCCAGTCGAAGCTACTTCTGAACCAGCAACTAGTAAACCTAAAGAGGTAACTATTGGTTTTGATACTGCAATTTATCCGCACCGCGGTTGGGCAATTGAAACTAGTGATGGATTCGCTATGGCCTATATTGGTGTATTAGAAACCCTAGTAAAGGTAGATTATGACGGTAATATGGTACCCTTTCTAGCCGAATCTTGGTCTCAAGTAGACGATACTACCTGGCAATTTAACTTACGCAAAGGGATTAGCTTTACCAATGGCGAACCATTTAATGCTGATGCGGTTGTTAAAGCATTAAATTATATTAAGAATACGCCAACTCCGCCGTCGGCAATTACAGCTGAAACCTTCAAAGATGTTGAAGCCGCAGATGAATATACGGTATTAATCCATACTGCCACTTTTGACGCTCTTATTCCCAACCGTCTTACCAGCCCCAATACGGGAATTCTCGCTCCATCTGCTTATAAGGCTGAAAGCGGCCCTGTTGATCCCTTTAATACTGGAACGGGTCCTTTTATCCTAACTGACGAAGTTCCCGATCAAAGTCTCACGTTGGTTAAGAATCCCAATTATTGGGGAGGGGAGGTAAAGTTAGATAAAGCCACAATTCTAAATGTTCCAGATGCTCAAACTCGGGCAACCATGCTGCAAACTGGCGAATTAGATATAGATATCCATCTGCCGGTTGAACAACTTTCTCAAATAAAACAGAATCCAGATATTACGGTACTTGAAATGCCAACTGCCCGTACTACAACTTTACACATGAATATGAGTCGAAAGCCATTCAATGATGTCAAAGTTCGTCAAGCGGTTGCTTATGCATTAGATAAGCAAGCTATTGTTGATGCAACTTTGGAAGGCGTTGGCATTCCCGCTATTGGCCCAATCACACTTTCTGAGCCATGGGTTAATTCAGAGCTAAAGGGATATCCATATGACCCTGAGAAAGCCAAGCAATTACTCGCTGAAGCTGGATACAAAGAAGGTGACCTGACAGTAGGTCTATGGACATACTCAGCCCGTTCAAACCTGCCACTGACTGCTATCGCAATTCAAGATATGCTTGCAAAGGTTGGTATTACTGCAGAGGTGCGAGTGGGTCAGTATGACCCGATGGAGCCAGATGTTCTCTCAGGTAATTATGATCTTTTTATTATATCCCGCAACCATATAGTCGATTCCTTTGATCCTGAGAGCTTCTTCTCCTCAGATTATTCTTGTGATGGATCCTTTAATATGGATCAGTTTTGTGATAAGAATTTCGATTCGTTGTTAGCTCAAGCACGTAAGTTAACCGATATACAAGCTCGTTATGATATTTATCGTCAACTTCAATCCATCTTGGTTGACGAACAATGTGTTGGTGTCTACTTGAATTACACAGAAATTCTGGATGGAGTTCGGAATAATGTGCTTAATTTCAAGCTCCATCCCCTTGAAAGGTTTGTGCTGACTGCTGATTTAGATGTAACCGAGTAACTGATTTAAATCCATATTATCAGAAGCTTTAATAGACTGGCTGGCATAGCAACGAATATCGTAGGAAACAAGAGAACTTATGTACGATCCGGGAATATGCCAGCCAAGTTTATTAATGACAATTGATAAAAGGAGAACAACATGCAAATACCTAAATATATTACATTCGATTGTTATGGAACCTTGATTGATTTTCAGATTAATAAAGTCACGGTAGAAATTTTAGGCGATCGGATTAATACTAACGAGCTTAAACGATTTTTGGTCGTTTTCAGAGATGCAAGATACTATGAGTGCTTTGCCCCTTATCAGCGGTACAGTGACTTAATCCGAACTAGTTTTAAAAAAGCCATGGATATCTGTGGTCTGAGATATAAGAATCAGGATGGTGATAAATTAGTTGCAGCAATACCCACCTGGGGACCTTTTCCAGATACTAAACCAGTGCTCGACAATCTTGGTAAGTGTTGCAAGTTAGTCATCATCTCGAATGCGGAAGACGAAATGATTGACCAAAATATTCGTAACATGGATGTTCAATTTTATGATGTAATTACTGCTGAGCAAGCCCAGGCGTATAAACCAACGCCGCCCATTTTTTATTATGCTCTAAGGAGATTGGGATGCAATAAGGAGGAGATTCTTCACGTTGCTCAAGGTTTCAACTATGATATCATGCCAGGACATGCACTCGGTTGGGAACGCGTCTGGATTAACCGTCACAAACGGCCAGGCAATCAAGACGATTACGGTCCTTACATTGAGTTGAATGATCTAACTGGTTTACCTGTATTACTTGGAATATAGTTCTTAGGGGGAAACTAACCTATTTAATGGCTAATATTGAACAACTTTGGTTGATCCAGGTGTAAAAATGACCCAAACTGTTTTTCACTTGATACATTATTTATCAATTGGAAAGGAAAGAGATATTCGATTATGTATACACTCATGATCCGCCGTCTGTTGATCATGCCTATATTACTTCTTCTGGTTGCATTGATCGCTTTCCTATTCCCCTACATGAGCGGGATCGATCCCACCAGTGCCATTTTACGATCTCGGATCGGAGAACGTGAACGGACACCCGAAATTGTAGCTGCCATCCGAGAGGATCTTGGACTTGATAAACCTTTGGCTTACCAGTTCGTTTATTGGATTGAACATCTCATCAAAGGAGATTTAGGAAAATCTTATGTCAGCCAGGCTCCGGTAGGCCTAATCCTATTTAATGGCTTGAAGGTTACTTTTATCCTCTCGATTGTATCCCTAGCGATTGCTATCATGATATCTATCCCATTAGGAGTATATGCAGGACTGTACCCAGGGAAAATGATTGATAACCTGATCGCGGCAATCACTCAAATGGGTGTAGCAATCCCCGAGTATTGGTTTGCACCAATCCTTATTCTAATTTTTTCGCTAAAACT
>DHFN01000253.1:0-8583 GCA_002402275.1 Anaerolineales bacterium UBA4823 | reverse complement strand
ATGACCCGCGAAACGATGATTGATATCATGCAAAAGGATTATATTCGTGCTATCCGAGCAAAAGGAGTCCCAGAACGAAAGGTTATATGGGGTCATGCTTTTCGAAACTCATTGATCCCAATCATCACCATGATTACACTCTGGTTCGCGGGTTTATTAGGTGGTTCAGTAATTGTAGAAGTAATCTTTGCTGTTCCAGGGATCGGTCGAGTCATGTATGATGCAGTCATAGCCAGTGATCTTCCTGTAATTCAGGCTGGTGTAGTACTCATTACTGCCTTAGCCATTATTATTAATACCATCACCGATTTAGGCTATATAGCACTTAACCCAACCATCCGGTTAGAAGGGCAAAAGAATTAGATTTTCCACCACCTTTATGAAAATGATTAACATTCGAACGGAGTAGATAAAATGGATAATATGGATATCACTGTAAAGGAATTTTCTTGCCCTGAGGATCTACGGTGTACACCCCGGTTTCGTTGGCATCCAACAGCGATTTATGGTTTAGTAATTTTCGGATTGGTCGTAATTGTTTCAATTTTTGCTCCCCTTCTTTCGCCTTATGATCCTACCGATCAGGATTTGCGGAACCGATTAAAACCGCCAACTGTAGAACATCCTTTAGGAACCGATAACCTAGGTAGAGATGTCCTCGCCCGTATCTATTATGGTGGACGACAAGCATTGGTCATATCATTTGTCACAATCATGATATCTGCAACTTTTGGAACAGTAATGGGAGCTTTAGCCAGCCGACGAGCAGGGAGTTTCCTAGATGAAATCCTAATGCGCAGCGTAGATCTTTTTTTAGCGTTTCCCCAAATTATCATTTCCTTAATGATTGTTGCAACATTGAAACCCGGTTTTTGGCCACTGGTACTGGCATTATCTATTACTGGATGGACAGTCTATGCACGGCTTGCACGAGCCGTGGGTCTTGAGATTTGTTCTCAGACTTATATAGAAGCAGCAGTAGCAACTGGGGAATCGGAATGGTTAATTATGCGTAAACATATCATTCCGAATACGTTAGGTCCTATTTTAGCTCAGATATTTCTTCGATTTGGTCATACCCTTTTGACTATTGCTGGTCTTTCTTACCTGGGTCTTGGTATCCAGCCGCCAACTCCAGATTGGGGATCTATGTTATCTGAAGCGCAACCGTTCATGGTCCGTGTTCCTACTTTGCTTCTGTTCCCAGGTTTAGCGATTTTCATCACTGCTTTAAGTGTGACTATGGCTGGTCAAGGTTTGATGCTTATGTTTGACCCTCAACAAAAACGAACTTGGCAATAACAAATGTCTACTCTACTTTGTAATCTAATAGGGTTAACCACTTATGAACGATCCGAATTTCCAAAATGATGATTTGCTAGATATTCATAACTTAAAAACGTACTTCTTTACACGCGAAGGAGTTGTCCGGGCAGTAGATGGTGTAGATTTTAAAGTAAAAGTTGGTGAAATATTTGGTTTGGTGGGAGAGTCTGGATGTGGTAAAAGTGTTACTTCTCTCTCAATTCTACGCCTGGTCAATCCACCGGGAAGAGTAGTTGATGGATCAATATTATTTCAAGGTAGAAACCTATTGGAGTTAACTGATGCTGAAATGAGACAGGTTCGAGGAAATCGTATCTCCATGATTTTTCAACAGCCACTCCCTTCACTTGACCCGATTCGTCCTATTGGAGATCAAATTGTCGAAGCTCTTCTCGTTCATAAAAAAATGGACCAGCGCCAGGCATGGAAACACGCAGTAGATTTGTTAAATCTAGTAGGTATTCCGGACGCTAGTCGCCGATCTCATAGCTATCCCTTCGAATTATCTGGCGGTATGGCTCAACGAGCGATGATAGCCATTGCTCTATCATGTGAACCCGAATTGTTAATCGCAGATGAACCCACGACTGCCTTAGATGTAACTATCCAGGCTCAAATTTTAGAACTTCTTTGTGATTTACGATCACGTTTAGGAATGGCAATAATCCTCATTACACACGATCTGGGAGTTGTAGCAGAGATGGCGGACTGGGTCTCGGTTATGTATGCAGGACGAGTCGTCGAGGAAGCCTCGGTCAATTCCCTTTTTGAAGAACCGCTACACCCATACACTCGAGGGTTGATCGAGTCAATCCCTGTTCTTGACCAAGATCGAAAACGGTTAAATGCCATACCGGGTGTTGTTTGTGATTGTATCAATATGCCGGCAGGTTGTAAATTTGCCCCACGCTGTAAGGTACAAATAGAAAAAAACATGACAATTTGTAATAAGCACGAACCGCATTTGTTAGAAGTGAGTCCAAATCACAAGGTGCGCTGTTGGCTGTATGAAGAATTTAGCCATTAGGAGCAAAGATAAATAAATGCGACATACACAATGTAATGATGGTCAATCAAATTTAAAAGAGAGCACCAATCACATCTTGGTTGAAATACACAATCTTGTGAAATACTTCCCAGTCCGCAGTGGTTTATTTCAAAAAATAACCGCCTATGTAAAAGCTGTGGATGGAGTATCATTTAACATAAAAGATGGAGAGACTTTAGGACTGGTGGGTGAATCTGGATGTGGGAAAACAACAGTAGGTCGGTCAATTTTACGATTAACCCGTGCCACATCCGGTGAGATTTTGTATGATGGCAAAGATATATTAAAGGCAAAATCGAGCGATCTCAAATCCTTCAGACGGAATATGCAAATCATTTTTCAGGATCCATACTCCTCCTTAGATCCTCGTCTGCAAATTGGTGAAAGTGTTGGTTTACCGTTATATGTCCATGGAATGAAAAATGCCAAACAACGTCAAGAAATCGTTGTGGCTATGCTTGAAAAAGTTGGTTTAAAGGCTCAACACCTAAATCATTATCCATACGAGTTTTCTGGAGGACAGCTTCAGCGGATTGGGATCGCGAGAGCCCTGACTCTTAATCCTAAATTTATAGTATGCGATGAGCCAGTTTCCGCGTTAGATGTTTCAATACAAGCTCAGATTCTGAATTTACTTTCCGATTTACAAGAAGAATTTGGTCTCACTTATTTATTTATCGCCCATAACCTGAGTGTTGTAAAACATTTCTCCGACCGCGTTGCAGTGATGTACCTGGGAAAAATTATCGAACTAGCTGATCGTGATGAAATTTACAAGAATCATCTACACCCATATACCCAGGCATTAATGTCTGCAATTCCTCATCCAAATCCACATCGAAACAGGCAGAAAAGAATCATATTAACTGGGGATGTACCCAGTCCACTTAATCCTCCCGCAGGCTGCCATTTTCATACTCGATGTCCGGTTGTTATGGATGTTTGCAACCAGGGAGAACCTGAATTCAAGGAAATGAGCCCGGGTCACTGGGTTGCTTGTTGGAAAGTTAGCTAACCTATCTATAATTCCATTTATTAGTTTGTATATCTGATAATATGGGAGGATCAATGTGATTAGAAGCGGACAATTACTAATGATATTCCAATCAAAGCTACTGCCTGGGTAACAAAGGAAAAAAGCGGGATATCTGGAGTTTATGGGATAAGATGAGTGATAACCGCTCTTCAACATCGAATACTTTATCTCAAAAAAATATCAACCCCCTAGCAAAGCATTGGGACATTGCAGCCATCACAATTTTTGGACTCTGTATAGACACTCTCGCTGTCCGTTCAATTATCTTTTTAGCTCCATTTATCCGTTCAGGGCTAAACATTAAAGAGAGCCAATATGCATATTTGTCAGCAGCAATTACAGGAGGGACTTTATTAGCTGTTTTACCAATTGGACACAGGCTAGATCATCTAGAAACCCGAAATGTTTTCCCTCTATTAATGATAGGTATGGGATTAGATTTTATCATTTTCTCATTTCAGAAATCACTTATTGGTTTGCTGGTAACTTTGTTTATTTTGGGTTTAATTAGAGCTGGGATTTTTCCTTTAATAAATCGACTCATTTCCAGAACATTTTCACCAGCTTATAGGGGTGTGGTTATGGGAATTATCTACGCTGCCTCACCATTCGGCGGTTTTTTAGGAGCTATCACTCTACCTCCCCTCGGCTCATATAAAGGTTGGGAAACTTGTTATTTGATTTTGGGAATAATCACCTTATGCGGGGGATTAATCTGCCGAAATCAAATTCCCAAAGATTATTCCAAGTTATCTAGTGTCAATAATGACAATAGTCCATCTTATGTTCGATCTCCCTTATTTCTGAAGATTGCTATTGTTTATGGTTTTTATGTATTAAGCATGTCAGTTGAAGTTTTTATAACCCTATTTTTCGTTGATGTTGTTAAAACAACTCCTGTTACTGCAGGTTTTTTCTCTGGTTTAATACAATTAGTAGGTATTGGGGGGAGATTATTTTGGGGTTTTATGGCAGATCAGTTTTTTTCAAAAAATCGGATCTGGTTGCTCAGCATTGTCAATTGGCTCTCGGTGGTTGCTTACACAATGCTAATTTTACTTAATTCATCTAGTAGGATTTGGTTGATTGCTCTAGTTTCGATTGCGATTGGCTTGAGTATAGCTTCATCTTGGGGAATCTTATCTACAGTTATTGGAGATATAGTGGGTTCAAACTCAATTGCGGTTGCTACATCAACTGTATTTTTTATAACCAGTATTGCTGATGTTTTAGGACCTATCTTGTTTGGTATCTCATTGGAATCAACCCAATCGTATCAAAAGACAATTGTTATTTTTACAGCAATAACTGCCTGTACTGCACTCACCTTCACATCCATTGCTTGGCGAGATGGGAAAAACCTACCCCAATCCTAATAATTAAAATCTCATTTGCATTATGTCCTCTGAAAGTGTAATATGCGAAATGAGATTGATTTCCAATGTAGATTGAATTATAGCGCGAAGCTTGCCCACGAGGGAGGATATTATTTAATTTTCCCAGGAAGAGCAAGCTTGTAGATAATATTTATTATTTAGAGCATTTATTTAGAGCTTGAGAAAATATATCCGCTCCTTGATCGATTTCTTGCTGGGTAACTATCAAGGGGGGTATCCAACGGATAACATTGTCAAATGTTCCACAGGTCAATAAAATCAAGCCTTTTTCCAAGGCTGAAGAAACAACAGCTTTAGTCATATTGGGATCAGGTTGACCCTGGTTAGTGAACTCGACTGCATCCATTAATCCTAAACCGCGTACATCACCTATCATGGTTGGATATAGATATTGTAATTCTTTCAAGCGTTCTCGTAATTGCTCACCCCGAACTTGAGCATTTTGCACTAATCCTTCCTCTTGGATAACTTTCAATGTTGCGATTGCTGCCGCGCATGCAACAGCATTTCCACCATAAGTACCTCCATGCGACCCAGGTAACCATTTTGCTGCTAAATCAGAACGAGTGATTACACCTGAGAGGGGCAAACCTGAGGCTATACCTTTTGCAACTGCCATTATATCAGGAACTATTCCATAGTGTTCGAATGCAAAGAATTTTCCCGTGCGGCCAAAACCACTTTGGACCTCGTCAGCAATCAGCAAAATGCCATAATTAGTACAGATATCCCGTAATTCCTGCATAAAACGGATTGGTGGGACTACATAACCACCTTCTCCAAGTACTGGTTCAATCACCATACAGGCAGTTTCTTCAGGGGCACTCTGCCCTTTGAGTAATTTTTTTAATTCTTTTAGACAAAGATCGGTGGTATCATCATCCTCCATACCATAATAAAACGAATAAGGATAGGGTGCTACAAATATTCCTGGAACCAAGGGTTGGTAGTTTCGGCGTAACCCAACTTTACTTGAGGTCATTGCCATTGTTAAATGGGTACGCCCGTGGAATCCTCCATTGAAGACAATCACATTTGTGCGTCCGGTAGCGTGTTTGGCGAGCTTCACTGATGCCTCGATACACTCTGCGCCGCTGTTGGTAAAGTAAAAACTATCCATACTAGTGGGAACAACTTGCTGCAAAGCTTCGATTAATTCAAGTAATGGTTTGTGATAATAAATATTAATTTGTCCATGAAGTAATTGGCTAGCCTGTTCCTGAATTGCCGCGACCACTTTGGGATGACAATGGCCTGTGCTAGTCACGCCAATCCCGCTGGTAAAATCGAGGTATTTATTACCATGAACATCATAGATATAGGATCCTTTGGCATGGTCGACAATTAAATTTGTATTTCGATTCCAAATGGGGGAAACATGGGGTAATATTTTATCGTACATAACTTCCTTCTTTTATTTATGTGGGTTAATTAAGAGGGTAATTATATTCACAATGTGAAATATATTTTTATATTATAATTATTATTATAACAAACTTGCCATTATTGTCAACATATGGACAGAGGATCAATTTACAAAAATATAAAATCGAATCCAAAATCAAAATAATCTGTCAATATTTATAATATAATTTTATTCTATAAATAATCATTAAGGAGGTTATCTCTATGAATAAGATGACAAAAATAAGCCAGGATAATAAAAAAATATTTACAAATGATGAAGAGATAAATGATAACTATGTTGTGTCTTCACTAGTGCGTGGGTTGCAAATCTTGTCTACATTTACCGTGGCGCGACCCTCATTAAAAGTTTCGGAAATCGCTGAAATTAATAATTTGGACCAAGCTACGGTTTTCCGTTTTGTCTATACTCTGGAGAAATTAGGATATCTCATTCGCGATGAAGAGACAAAGCGATATCGGCAGGGTTTACGGATGCTTACAATTAGTCTTCCAGCACGTGAAGGTATTATTGTCCGGCAGGTTGCATTACCTATAATATTGGAACTAGCCAAAATTGTTAATGAGACCGTTAGACTTGCTGTGCTAGATGGGGTTGACACGGTCATGGTTGCGGTAGCAGAAATTCCGGATCGAATATATTTTCGTACCAATATCGGAGAGCGATTGCCAACTTTTGCTACTGCGTTAGGAAAAGTCCTTTTAGCCTATCAACCCATTGAAACATGGGAACATTTAATTTCTCAACTTAATATCACTCAAAAATTTATGCAATCAGAGTTTAGTATTGATTTATTCAAAAAAGAGTTAGTACAAATTCGCCAACAAGGATTTACTCTTCAAAATGGTGAACTAATCGTCGGGCTTGGCTCAATAGCAGCTCCAGTTTTTGACCATCGTAATTCTATCGTTGCTGCGATTGACATTTCAGGCCTTTCAAGCCAATTATTTAATGAGGAACTCCTAAAAAATTTTACTAATGAATTAATCAAAAGCGCTAACAAAATTTCTGGAGAATTAGGATACCATCAATAAATTACACTCCACTTGTGATTTGCAGTTCTATTTCAGATCAGATATTATGTGTCCTTTTTTTTGGTTTGCCAGTAAATAATTCTCATCTTGTGCAAGTATTTTCGTCGTTCTGATATATTCATTGGATCTGTTTCAGCCATCGTTCCCTCGGTAACATTTTCTTTTGATAGAACGATGATACTTCGGTAACATTTTATTTGATATAACGCGAAATATTGACAATTAATAGAGAATGTGTTATTATATATTTATATTGTGAAAACTAATTTTATTATATAAAATCCGATAGTGTGATTTGGTTTTTATACATAAAGGAGGATAATATAAAAGAAAAATTTTGACCAGGTACAACAGTTATTCATGGCGGACAAGGTCCTTATGATGGTATTCTACAAATAGTAAAAATACCCAAATCAAGAAGAAGCTTAAGGGCAAACGTGGAGGCAACAGTGAGCGAGTTTTCAAGAAAGATAAATAACCGAAAGCTAAAAGTGAGAGGGTTATTCAAAACAGAGCTATTTGCCTATGCCGGAGGAATAAGTGTGAACTTTGGAAGAATATATCGTTACATAAGTTCACAAACATTGGAAATAGCCCGATCAAGTACCTAAAAAATAGAAAGAGAAAGAGATTAAGTTGATCCTATTTCAAGGAAGAAATAATTTTAAACCCTCAACCATAAATATAGCGCCCGAGACAGCTTTTGTCCCGATTGCACGGGATAAAAGTTTCTCACAATGATTTTTTTAACAATAAATCGAAAATACCACGAAATTGAAAAACTGGCTTTTTAGACCAGACTCATATAATGAATATTATTTATATTATATGAAATATAACCCATAAAAGGGAGAATATCATGGAAAAAACCTCAGTAACTTTACAGGATGTCCTGGAAGCTGCGGAGCGTATCCGACCCTACATCAGGCACACACCATTGCTCCGGGAGCAGGGCATGGATGCGGCATTGGGGTGCCAAGCCTATCTCAAGCCGGAGATGCTGCAAATCTCTGGCGCCTTTAAGCTGCGGGGCGCACTCAGCAAGGTGCTGTCTTTGACCTCAGACGAGCTGAAGAAAGGTATAATCACCAGCTCGTCCGGTAATCACGGACAGTCCTGTGCTTTCATCGGACAGATGCTCGGTATTCATACGACGGTGGTCATCCCGGAGGATGCACCAGCCCTCAAGATTGAGAATGCCCGCGCGATGGGGGCGAATGTGATTGTGTGGAGACGCAAATACGACGAGCGCATGAAGAAAGTCCGCGAGGAGATGGCAGAGCATGGCTACATCCTTGTCCATCCATACGAAGACT
>DHFN01000099.1 GCA_002402275.1 Anaerolineales bacterium UBA4823 | reverse complement strand
AGATGAAATAACATTCAACGGAGGTACCTAATTATGTTATGAGTAGCGAAGCAAAATATCTGAACACATATGAAAAGACCCCTCGCTTCGCTCGGGGTGACAACCTTCTTTTGGGACAGTCTCGGTTTTAAGACTCCAAAGGTTTTTTACTATCAGCTTTTGATGATCATAAGTTTTAGAACCGCTTGATATCCTATACCTCTCCTGGTTGTCTTTCTCCGGTAGCAACCCTCATTTGGTGCCATCATTTTCACGGTTACAAATCATCTCCATTCTCGGCGCACAGCTAACGGATGAAGTATAATCTAGTTATCTGGAGGTTTTTGAATGGAAATTACCTGGTATGGTTTATCGTGTTTCAGATTATCTGAACGTGGAATGGCAAGTGTAGTTACTGACCCTTATGATCACCAAATAGTCGGTTTAGAACCCCTGAAATTAAAAAGCGAGATCGTTACCATCAGCCATGAAGCTCCTGGCCACAATTTTGCTCAAGCGGTGAAGGGGAAACAGCACATCATCAATGGACCAGGCGAATATGAAATCGGTGGAGTATTTATTACTGGAGTACAAACCAACGGCACTAATAAAAAAACCACCGATGAACCTCGGAATACATTGTATGTTTTCGATTTCAATGGGGTAACGATTGCCCATTTAGGGGACATTCGAAGAGTCCCCAGCCAGACTGAAATAGAAGCGCTAGGAAATGTTCATATAGCTTTGGTTCCTGTCGGAGGCGGAGGCAGCTTGAGCGCAGCTAAGGCAGCCGAGATCGTTAGCCTCCTGGAGCCCAGCATCGTAATTCCTATGCATTACCAATTGCCAAAATGTCAACTCAAACTTGCCCCCCTCAACAAATTTCTAAAAGAAATGGGGGTCGGGGATGTTGAGCAGCAAGATTCATTGAAAATAACCCAAACCTCAATCCCCGAAGAAACTAAAATTATCGTTTTGAAATCACAAACTTCCTGATGAGGATCACATCATGGCTATAAAATTAATTATGACGTGGGATATCCTTCCATCAAAAGAGCAAGAATATTTTGAATTTATGGTGCGTGACTTTATTCCAGGTATTCAGAAATTAGGGTTAGAACCTTCCGATGCCTGGTTTACCGTATATGGAGACCAACCCCAAATTATGACGGCAATTCGCAGTGCAACTATTAAAGAATTACAACAAGTCCTCCATTCATCGGATTGGGAGCGTCTTACTTCACAACTGTTGGATTTTGTCGAGGAATTAAAATATAAAATTGTAGAGGATCGCCCTGGTTTTCAACTTTAAAAACCATACATAATTATGGTACCTCTTTTGTCTATAAAATTGCTAGATTGGTTTAATCTAAACGCCCGAATACTCCCTTGGCGTCAAAATCCCCAGCCCTATCGTATTTGGATAGCTGAAATCATGCTCCAGCAAACCCGGGTAGATACCGTAATCCCATATTTTAACCGCTGGATGGAAGAATTTCCAGATATCCGTTCAGTCGCTCAGGCAGATCAAGTTGATGTATTGAGGGTTTGGGAAGGGCTTGGCTATTATGCTCGGGCACGCAATCTCCATCAAGCTGCTCAAATCATTCAAGAAAAATATCATGGTGAATTACCTAAGAAGCCAGAAGAGTTACGATCCTTGCCTGGTATCGGGGAGTATTCTGCCAATGCCATCGCATCCATTGCCTTTAATGTTGATCTTCCGACGTTAGATGGGAATATATCCCGTGTACTAGCCCGTCTGATCGCCTTAGAAGCTCCAGTTCAAGATAAAATCTCACGCCAAACCTTGCTTAATTTTGCAAGCACTTTATTACCCATTGGTCATGCCGGTGAGTTCAATCAAGCACTAATGGAACTTGGAGCATTGGTTTGTTTACCCCACAAACCTCACTGCGATCAATGTCCATTAATTGAAAATTGCCAATCCTTCACAAAAGGCGTACAAGAAAAAATACCCCAAAAGTTAAGCAAAAAGAACCTTCCCCATATTACCGCCACAGCAGGGGTCATCTGGCAAAACCACCGAGTCCTCATTGCCCAACGCCCTCCAAAAGGTTTGTTAGGCGGTTTATGGGAATTTCCAGGGGGCAAACTAGAAGATGGTGAAACCCTAGAAGATTGCCTTCTCCGTGAACTAAAAGAAGAATTGGATTTGCCGGTGGAGATTGATAAGAAAATTGCGGTATATCAACATACCTATACGCATTTTCGAATAACCTTGCATGCTTATTGCTGTCACCCGCTCACTCATCCCATACCAAAACCCAAAATCCAACCAGCTTTCTATTGGGTAGCTACCTCCGAATTATCTCAATTTCCAATGGGTAAAATTGATCGCCAAATTGCCCAATCTATTTTCAAGGAGTCGTTATGTTAATCATTGATGCTCATGAAGACCTGGCCTGGAATATCCAAACCTTTAACCGCGACTATACCCGTTCCGCTCGGGAAACTCGCCTCCTGGAGGCTAATACATTCATTCCTCGGTGGAATGGGGATACCCTCCTGGGTTGGGATGATTATCAAAAAGGCGAGGTAGCCATCGTCTTTTCCACATTATTCGCCGCGCCCGCTCGCCGTAAAATGGGAGAATGGGACATTGAATGTTACCACGATCCAGCTGGAGCTCAAAAATTATACCGTTCCCAAGTGGATTTATATCGCCAATTGACCTCGGACTACCCTGAAAAATACCAACTTATAAACAACAAGCCTGACCTCTACCGAATCATCAAAGATTGGCAAAATAAGCCTGGTAACCATCCGATCGGATTAGTGATGTTGATGGAAGGAGCAGAAGGAATCTTATACCCATCCGAAGTGGAAGATTGGTGGGAGTTGGGTGTCAGGATTATTGGTCCAGCTTGGGCGGGGAATGCTTATTGCGGTGGTACCGCAGAACCGGGAGGACTCACTGCTCTTGGTTCTGAGTTATTGGAGTGCATGGCAGAAATTGGGATGATTCTCGATCTCAGTCATATGGATGAAAAAGCTGCCCTCCAAGCGCTGGATACTTACCCTAAAACCATTATAGCCTCCCACGCTAACGCAAAAGCCTTGTTAGCGGGAATCGACTCCAACCGCCATCTCTCCGACCTCGTAATACAACGTATAATCGAAAGAAATGGTGTAATTGGAGTTGTACCTTTTAATGTTTTTCTAAAAGCGGGTTGGAAATATGGAGATGCCCAGGAAGAAGTGACTTTGGATGATGTTTTTGCCCAAATGGATCATATCTGTCAAATTGCTGGAGATGCCAAACATACTGCGATCGGTTCCGATTTTGACGGGGGATTTGGCAAACAAAGTACCCCATTTGAGATTGACACAATCGCTGACCTTCAAAAAATAGCCAACCTCTTGCTGATGCATGGTTATTCTCAAGCAGACACGGAATTAATCCTAGGGAAGAATTGGCTGAATCTGCTTAGTCAAAATCTTCCCGAATGATCTGATCAAGGTTAAGAACTATATGACAGAAAATCAGCCTGAACATAAAATAAACCAGCATGTCCGCAATGGCGTAATTATCCTCAGCTTGGGATTAGTGATTTTTCTGATCGGAATCCATCCGGCTCTATTTGGCTTAGATCGCAGCCCAGTCATTGGTTTTGTTCAGATTGCAGTCTTTCTAATTGGGTTGGCTGGGATATGCTTAGGTGGGTATATGTGTTTGAATAGCCTTTGGAATGGAAAACAACGTTCCATCGTTGCGGATATTGGGTTCAGATTGATCTGTACCGGGTATGTTGTGGCTGTTTTAAGCGGGATGGCAGATGTATTTGGAATCGGCAGCCACCATTTTCCAGAAATACCCTATTTTGGTACAGCCCAAGCTATTGGTGTCATCCTTGGTCAGGTAACCATCCTGGCAGGGATAATCATGATGATACCCTACCCGAAAAAAAATTGAAGCTACGTTCAGTAAACTAGTGTAGAGTTAGCTCAAAACCCATCACTTGCAGCATCTCTTCATTCGTTGAGAATTTAAAATCTTCAACACCTAATTCTGCAGCTTTCGCCTTTTCCACTGCAGTAAGGGTAGCTAAATGGGGCTGAGTTACAATAGGTTTATTTAACCCCGCAAAGGCATGTTGAACTTTTTGCAGAACCTCTTCAGGGCGATTATTAGGTTTTTTCGTTTCTAAAAACTTTGTCATCGCTTTAGCACATCTTTCACCATCCTTTCGGGCAACACCGACCAATCCTTTACTGGCTTCCCGTGACCAACCGGCTATGAACACTCCTTCAATCGGCTTCCCCGAATTTGGATCATAGGCTTCGTAAGAAATATCCTCAATGGGAAATTGCGGGGTGGGATTCTTAACAAATTCATTCCATTGTACTGGCAACCCAAACTTCTCATCCACCTTGTCCCCAATACAAAAAACAACCGTATCCACATAGAGATTCCGCCGTGAACCCAATAATTTTACCCGGGTGTCACCGTTGACTTTTACAAGAGTGGTATCTTCAATTTCCAAACCAGTAACATACCCTTTATCCTCGCCTAGTATGCGGGTAGGCGCAGCTAAGAAATCAAAGCGAAAGCGGGTTTTTGAAACCGGCTCAACCGCTTTGGGCAAGGCTGCCACTATATTAGCCTTGGCTTCCTCTGGGTCTTGACCAATAGCTAGCATAATCGGTTTGGCACGCCTGATCTCTTCATCAAGTGCATCTAAATCTAGATTTGCGATGATATATTCCATTTCTTTTTTGTCAAATTTCACCTCAGCTGGTCCTCGGCGAGCAACAGCAATGACTTCATTGACTTTTTTCGTTCGGATCAACCAATGCGCAATGTCCGTCATCACATTCCCTACCCCCACAACTGCTACCCTCTGGCCAATATGAAATTCCTTTTCACTATAAGGAGGCAATTGATTGTAATGATAGACAATTTCCTTGGCGTGATACACACCTTTGGGAATGTTCTCCCCCGGAATTCCTAACCATTTTGTTCCTTGAGCACCAGCTGCCACTAGAATAGCATCGAAACCCATATCTTTGATTTGGCTTAAAGATATATCCCCTTCATTCCCGACTACAATATTTCCATAATACTGAATGGTTGACATTTCCAATATTTGTTGAAATTGTTTACGCAATCCTTCCTTCATTTTGTATTTATCAAAGTAAATACCATACTCTGCCAATCCGCCTGGTTTAATATCCCGATTAAATAGGACAACTAAAGCACCTTGTTCAGCCAACAACCGCGCTGCATATAACCCTGCCGGTCCTGCTCCAATAACTGCTATGGAATATTTTGCGCTAGAATGGGATCCCATTTTATTATTTCCTCCGCGAAAGGCATTTCTGGCTTATAGTCACTTACAAAGAATAGTATATAAATAGCTTATTCCCCTATGATTATAAACAAGCGTTATAGAATTCACAAGTAAAAATATGCTGATTATCGCAAAAGTTTTTCCTCTCATGGTATTATTCATTAGTGAAACCTATCAATGGAGTTGAAATGACAGAAAAAATAACGAACATCACTCTTCCTAATGGATTAATGATTTTATTAAATGAAATTCATACTGCCCCTATCATCAGCCAGTGGATATGGTACCGCGTTGGCAGCCGGGATGAACCAACCGGAAAAACTGGCATTGCCCATTGGATTGAACATCTTCTTTTTAAAGGGACTAAGCGGTATCCTGCAGCGATGCTCGACAAAGCAATTTCCCGTGAAGGTGGATCGTGGAATGCCATGACCTACCTTGATTGGACAACTTGTTTTGAAACAATGCCGGCAGATAAAATCGCTTTGGTCTTGGAATTGGAAGCCGATCGGATGGTTAATTGCTTATTTGATCCGGCAGAAGTTGAATCAGAAAGAACCGTCGTTATTTCTGAACGTCAAGGGAACGAAAACGAACCTCTTTTTCGCCTGAATGAAGAAGTCCAAGCCTTAGCCTTTCGGGTGCATCCTTACCATCATGAAGTAATCGGAGATTTACCAGATCTCCAAGCCATGCAGCGCGATGATCTTTTTCAACATTACCACACTTACTACACCCCCAATAATGCCATTTTGAGTATCGCTGGTGACTTCGAAACCGATACAATTTTCCATCAAATTGAACACCTCTATCGAGATATACCAGCTGGACCACCTCCTCCTCGCCTACAACGCCCGGAACCACAACAGCAAGGAGAAAGACGGGTGATTGTTGAAGGACCAGATGACACAGCATTTCTCATGGTAGCCTACCATACTCCCAAAACAACCCACCCGGATTTCATCCCTTTGATGATTCTGGATAGTCTGCTTACAGGCCCGAGCAATCTTAATATTTTTGGGGGAGGAATTTCAAATAAAACCTCACGTCTTTATCGCGCATTGGTTGAAAATGACTTGACGGTCAGTGTTCATGGCGGGATTGGGGCAACTATAGACCCCTATTTGTACTCAATTACATGTATTGTTCATCCCGATAAAACCCCTCAACAGGCGTTAGAACAAATCGAGAGTGAGATCAAGCGCATCCAGGACAATCCGCCAACAGTAGATGAGATACAGCGGGCTAGTAAACAATCTCGGGCGTTATTTACCTATGGAACCGAAAGCATAACTAATCAAGCATTCTGGATGGGCTTTTCCACAATAATTGCCAGTTATGATTGGTATCTCTCGGTGTTGGATCGATTATCCCAAATCACCCCTGAAGATGTCCAACGGGTAGCCCAAGAATATCTCCTTCCCCAAAATCGGATAACCGGAATCTATATTCCCCAATCTGCAAAACAAATCCAATCCCAGCCCGAAAGTGACAATTAAAATGATTACTCCCTCAAATCATCTATCCTCTCATCGTGATTCCCTGCCAAGTTCAACAAATATTAACCGCTTGGAACTCCCCAATGGGATTGTTATGCTTATAAAGTCAAATTTTAACAATCCCTCGATTGTATTTAACGGATATCTTCAAGTTGGAAGCCTGGCTGACAAGGATGACAAGCTGGGTTTAGCCAATTTCACTGCCTCCTCCCTATTGTTAGGTTCGAAGGATTTTGATTATCAAACTATTTATGAAAAGCTCGAATCAGCAGCAGCGAATTTATCCTTCGAAGGCGGAACCCATGTAACCAGTTTCGGGGGGCGCTGCCTTGCTGAAGATTTCGAAATGCTGATAAGCCTATTTAGCAATGCAATCAGGTATCCTCAGTTTCCAAGCGAACATGTTGAACGAAAACGAGCTCAACTCCTTACCAATCTTATTCTTCGCTCCCAGGATACAGCCGAAATGGCAACACTCAATTTTGATCAAATTGTATTTGCAAATCATCCTTACAGCAGACCAGAAGAAGGATATATTGAAACAATCCAAAATATTTCCGTAACAGATTTAGTACAATTTCAACAAAAGTATTATGGCCCAAAAGGCATGGTGATTGTGATTGTTGGTGCTATTGATCCCCAAATGGCAGTGGATCTGATTACCCGATATCTAGGGAATTGGGAAAATCCCCAACAACCCGCACCGATTTGCCTTCCTACTCTTTCACCTCTAAAAAAGAAAATCCAAAAAAAGGTTTTTATCGCTGGTAAATCACAAGTTGATTTGCTCATTGGAACAATTGGCCCCGCTCGTAAATCTCCAGATTATTTAGCAGCTGCTCTGGGAAACAGCATTCTAGGTCAGTTCGGGATGATGGGTAGAATAGGGGAGGTTGTCCGTGAAAAAGCAGGATTAGCGTACTATGCCTACTCTAGCTTGAGTTCAGGGATTGGTCCTGGCAGCTGGGTGGTGGCTGCCGGAGTAGCACCGCAAAACCTCAAAAAAACCATCAATCTAATTACCCGAGAAATCAGACGCTTTGTGACCGAAAAAGTGAGCCAAGAAGAACTGAGCGATAGCCAAGCCAATTTTATTGGTCGTTTACCAATTTCATTAGAATCAAATTTGG
This sequence comes from Anaerolineales bacterium UBA4823, assembly GCA_002402275.1. Lineage (GTDB taxonomy): Bacteria > Chloroflexota > Anaerolineae > Anaerolineales > UBA4823 > UBA4823. The sequence goes on along the minus strand of DHFN01000099.1, from coordinate 21,437 downwards.
GTGTGGCTTATGCTATTAGCAATTTGGAACGATATGAGCTAGGGCTAAATTATTACACTCATTATGATGAACTCATTAACTCTATCACAGTAGACCAGGTCCTTGAGACAGCTCAAAGATATTTAGATCCAAAACGGTTAGCCATAGTTGCAGCGGGCAGTCTTGAATAATCCAAAAATACTATGATCCTTCGGACTGGGGTTGATATCCTCGAAATTGAGCGAGTAAAAGAAATTACCCAACGCCATGGTGACCATTTCCTTAATCGGGTTTTTAGTAAGCAGGAAATCAACGATTCAAACTCCAAACCTGAATCTTTAGCAGCCCGTTTTGCTGCAAAGGAAGCAGTCGCTAAGGCTCTGGGAAGCGGTATCGGAAAAGTAGGCTGGCTAGATATTGAAATCCTCTCCGGTGAGAATCGCCAACCCTATCTTATCCTTCATAATCATGCGCTTTTCCTGAGTAAACAACAAAATCTAACCGAATGGTCTATCAGTCTAAGCCACAATCTACATTATGCAATCGCAATTGCCGTGGCAATTGGAGAAAATAAACCCCTACCTTAATGATATTGGCAGGGGTTCGTCTTGTTTCCGAACAAAGTATTATTGATTCTTATCCTCAGTTTTTTTACTTTCCTCCCCAACAATTCCTTGTCCAGTCCCGTTAATTTCCTTTTCGGCTTTTTTATTTTTCCGGCGATTACGGATATAACGGAAGAGAGCACCGAATGGCAAGACAAAGATGACATAAAGAACAGCTAAAACCGGCAAAACCAGGATCACTAACCAGATAACGATATTAACAATGGTTTTCATTGTGTTGATCAGCGCCTGGACAGCATCGCGTGCCACCCCAACCGGTTTCCAGCCCGCAATACTCAAAGGTTCTACTTCCTCTTCTGCAATTAATTCAGTACTTATAGAAGAAAGCGCAGCGGATTCCCGGTAATATTTCATTTGACCTTCGATTACTTCTATCTGTTCTCGGACTTGGGTTAATTGATTGTAGACGCTTAAGACATCTTCTGTTGAGTAAGCCTGGTCCATGATTTTACGCAATTGCTCTTCGGTATCCTTCAAATTGCGCAAACGAGAATCCAAATCAGTGTATTGGCTGGTTATATCCTGACTTTCAATACTTTCTGATTGAGGTAATTGAGAAGATATAGACTTGATTTCACTAAGCGCCTCGTTCAATTTTTCCACTGGTACGCGGATAGTTATCGAAGCATGGGGTAAATATTTCCCACTTTGCGATTCAGCTTGATAAAGATTGGCTGAAACAACATATCCCTTCATTTTTTCTGCAACTTGGGTAATTGCATCCATTGCCTCGGGGGGGTCTTTAACGATTAATGATAGAGTAGCATTCTTGATAATCAATCGATCGGTGTTCGCAGCCTGATTATTTGAAAAATCTTTTTGAGTTTCTGAAGATTCAGGGACTGCATAAACATTGCCAGCTGTAAGGGAACTTTGGCTGGATGTATCCTCTAGCTGCCCGGGGCTTTTCTCAGCTTGATTTGGTGCCCGGGTTGGGCTTACAGCTTTTTGTGCACAACCACTTACCAGCAATACACCCACTAAGATACAGGATAACATAATCCATTTATTCTTTTTATGAAAATTTCCATTCATCGTCTTTTCTCCTTTTTCTTATAAGACGAATTGTCGGTAATTTTGTTCCAGACTATTTACCATCCATCTGCCAGGCGTTGAATATGACGTTGGGGTAAACCAATCAACCGCATTCGTTCTTGTACTATGGGTACATTATAAGAAACCCGGTGGTTTTCCCAACGCATAGTTTCGGTATCAAGAATTGCATAAGCCGCTCGGGGATCCCGATCACGAGGTTGACCGACTGAACCAGGATTTAGAATTGTGCGTGGTGCAATTTGAAAAGATTGCCCTTCTGTGATCATACTAACCCTGGGTTGACTATCCGTCTCATCTAAATAAAAAAAACTAGGTAGATGGGTATGCCCCACACAACAATAATCAGTTTTAAAATAGTCAAAGTTATCCTTTGCTGTTTGTGAATCAAGGAGATATTCCCACACCGGATGGCGTGGACTGCCATGTACGAGGGTAAATTGGTCAATAATTACTCGTTGAGGTAATTGACGTAAAAATTGATAACTAGCATCGGTCAATGCAGACTGAGTCCAAAAAATAATTTTTTTTGCCTCATGATTGAATGCTTCGGTTTCAATCGTTTCGATCACCGCCGCATCATGATTCCCAATCACGCAGGTCAGGTTTGGTAAATGCCGCAGGCTCTCTATACATTCGTTTGGGTCGGGACCGTACCCTACCACATCCCCTAAACACCAGACCGAATCAATCTCTCCAACATCAGAAAGCACACTTTCTAAGGCTGTAAAGTTTGCATGAATATCTGAAATGATCAATACCCGCATAAATAGATTTTCTAATCGAAAATGAAGACATAGAAGGAGTTCTCCCCACAAGCAAGCAAAAAAGGGAAGCATCTTCTCTGATGTTATTTGAATTATACTATTTTCAACCTGCTTTTTTGAATCTTTATTCTGATTTAACTTCCCAAATCTGATAAAGTGCCAGGTTTCCTTCTCGTCCATCAGAATAGAATAATTTTAATATTGAAAATCCAGCTTCCCTGGCTAATCTACTCAATTCTTCTTCAGTAAAATAATGGACATACCGAAAACCAAACCCACCTTCTTTCCAATCTAACAGATAATCATTTGGTTCTACTTGATCCTCAGCTAATCCTATTTCAGACCAGGGATGGATTCGCTTGAGCTGCTTTTCCTTATTTAAAAATTGCCAAACCGAAAAATAAAAACGATTGGATGAATCCAACCCTTGATTTAACGACAAGATTTCTCGGACCCGTTTCAACAACTCCAAACGCGCTGCATGGCTGGGAATATGATGCAACACTGCAAAAGCAACGATGCATTCCGCCTCATACTCTGCAATCAATGGTTTCCACTCCTCTTCCAATAAATTAGTTCGGATATACCGAGGTCTAAATTGAGGAGTAAACCCTGATTTTTCAAAGCGAGATTGGGCAATTTCCAGTAATGGTTCGCTAAAATCTAATCCAACATACTTACCCTGGAATCCTTGGCGAACTAACTCTAGAACTAATTCACCATTTCCACAACCCAAGTCCAAAATTGAAGGATAAAGCTTCAGATCCCTAAGTAAAAATCTTACTCCAGGTTGAATCCTCGAACGCGTATTCGAAAAAGAATGCGCAAAGGTCTGGTAAAATTGTTGATTGAGATCGTATAATATTTTAATGGTGCTTTTTTCCATAAGGTGATTATAAATGGATAGAGAAGTTTGGCAAGCAGCTAAACAAAATTCAACCCAAAAGATGTCTTTGGCTTTGCAGGTTATTGATGAAATCCGCAAAGGGAGTGATGTTGCTGATGCATTACGCAGAAATCCTCTCCCAGATGGGGGATATTTGGGGAAAAACAGCTTGGTTGCTGCTTATCGTCAGATGGTGAAAAACGGGATATGGGCAGACGACCCAGCCTTATTGGCGCGTCTGCGCCTTAAACCGATCAGGACATTATCAGGAGTAACCACTGTAACAGTATTAACTAAACCGTATCCTTGCCCAGCAAAATGTATTTTTTGCCCGACCGAAATCAATATGCCCAAAAGTTACATTGCTGATGAACCAGGTGCCCGTCGGGCAGTAGAAAACAAATTTGATCCTTATGATCAAGTTGCTTCACGGATTGAGGCATTAACCTCTATTGGCCACCCTACCGAGAAAATCGAGTTACTCATCCTTGGCGGAACCTGGAGTGCCTATCCGCAAGATTACCAGGAGTGGTTCATCAAACGATGTTTTGATGCAATGAACCAAACGTATAGTAAGAATCTTGAAGAAGCTTTTGAAATCAACGAAAACACCGTTCATCGGAATGTTGGTTTAGTGATTGAAACCCGCCCTGATAAAATTACGCCCCGAGAAATTGTGCGGCTGAGACATTTAGGGGTGACGAAGGTTCAAATGGGAGCCCAAAGCTTCGATGATGAAATCCTCAAAATAAACCGGCGCGGGCATACTATTGAACAAACACTTCAAGCGGTCTCATTGTTGCGAGCGGCGGGTTTTAAGATTGTCTTACATTGGATGCCTAATTTACTTGCAGCCACACCTCAATCGGATCTGCTTGATTTTCAACGAATGTGGGAAAATTTTTGCCCAGATGAGATAAAAATATATCCAACTCAATTATTGGAACATTCCGAATTATACAAAATCTGGCAGCAAGGCGGTTATCATCCCTATACGACTCAGCAATTAATCGAGCTTATTGCTGATGTCAAACCCACAATTCCCCGTTATTGCCGGGTTAACCGGATTGTCCGAGATATCCCTTCCACGTATGTAATGGATGGAAACAAAGTGACTAGTTTACGCCAAGATGTCCAGCGAGAACTCAAAAAAAGAGGCACTCATTGCAATTGTATTCGCTGCCGCGAAATTGGGAGACAACCCATTAACCAAAAACAACTGGTTCGAGATGAAATCATTTATTCCACCCAATTTGCAGAAGAGCATTTCCTTAGCTACAATACTCTAGATGATCATTTAGCAGGTTTTTTACGCCTCTCCTTACCCAAATTAGATTCTCCTGAGATCGGCATCGAGGAAATAGACGGAACAGCAATGATCCGTGAAGTCCACGTCTATGGTCAATCCTTGGAGGTTGGACAAGATGCTCCAGGAGCAGCTCAGCATATTGGTTTAGGAAGTCAATTGTTACTCTGGGCTGAACAAATAGCTATCCAAAATGGTTATCGCCGAATGGCTGTTATTTCTGCTGTGGGAACCAGAAAGTATTATCTCGATCGAGGGTTTACACGAGGTCAATATTACTTATTGAAGGAAATCACTCCTTGAAGCAAACCGTATTTGGGGGTGTAGAGTTCGGCGGAACGAAGGTAGTTTGTGCCGTAGCGACATCCCCTGATCACATTCTGGAAGAAAGCACCTATCCAACCAGCACACCTGATGAGACCATCCCGTGTATTCTTCAATTCTTTGTCGATCAACAAATCAAAACTGGCAAACTTGCCGCATTAGGAATTGCTTCATTTGGGCCACTCGATCTAAAACCTCACTCACCCTCCTTTGGGCAAATCATCAGCACCCCTAAAAAGGTTTGGGAAGGTATAGATATTATTCATCCTTTTCAAAATGCATTCAATATTCCGGTTTATCTTGACACAGATGTTAACGGTGCCGCACTTGGAGAATGGTTGATTGGATCGGCAAGGGGATTGAGTACTATCCTCTATATGACTGTAGGTACAGGCATTGGGATGGGAGCAATCATTTCAGGTAAATTCTTGCATGGCTTCAACCACCCCGAATATGGGCATATCCGCATTCCCCATAACTTAGAGCAAGATCCTTTTACCGGCAGTTGCCCCTATCATGGAGATTGCCTTGAAGGATTGGCAAGCGGTTCTGCGATGCAAATGCGTTGGTCCCTCCAACCAGAAAAGCTGCCCAACGATCACCAGGCTTGGGAACTAGAAGCTCAATATTTAGCCTATGCAATAACCAACCTCATCTTGTCGTTTAGTCCAGAACGGATCATCCTGGGTGGGGGGATTATGCATCATCTCGGTTTAGTCGAGAAGATCAAGCAAGGAACAACGAAATTAATAAATGGTTATGAGAATTTAACTGAGAAAGAAATCAATCAAATGATCGTTGAACCACTTTTAGGAAACCGAGCTGGGGTCTGTGGAGCCATCGGGTTTGCTATGCAAGTCTATGCACAAAGCCTATCTAATTAATCGGCTGGCTTTCGATTTTCTGGAAATTTGCACAAAATTGCATGAAAATGCAATTTTAAGACGCTTAGCACATCCATTTTAGGAAAGGTATCCCTTGTCAGATTAGTAAATAAATATGACAATATAAGATGATACGTTAAAAGTAAATCAATAACAATGAAAGGAAGTAAATATGTGCGCTTCAAAAAAAGACCTTGCTCGTCAACCTTTTGAGTATCGAAAATTACCCCGAAAGCTCCCCGTTCCATCAGATATCGAAATCGCTCAAGCAGCAAATTTGAAACCTATCACTCAAGTAGCTGCTGAATGCGGTTTACTTCCTGAAGAGCTGGAACTCTATGGAAACTACAAAGCCAAAGTTAAATTAGAAGTACTCGACCGCCTAAAAGACCTCCCCAATGGTGTTTACGTGGATGTGACTGCCATAACACCTACTCCTTTAGGTGAAGGAAAATCCACTACAATGGTAGGATTGAGTCAGGCATTAGGAGCTCAACTTAAGAAGAGTGTTTTCACTTGCATCCGGCAACCAAGCCAGGGACCAACGTTCGGAATCAAAGGCGGAGCTGCTGGTGGTGGATATAGTCAAGTCGTCCCCATGGAAGATTTCAACCTGCACTTAACCGGCGACATTCATGCCATTACGGCAGCGAATAATTTACTTGCTGCCGCAATTGACGCCCGGCTGTTTCATGAATCATTACAAACCGATGTGCAACTATTCGATGCACTTTGCCCGCCAGATAAACAAGGTAAACGCCGTTTTTCTCCCTCGATGTTCAAACGACTCAAAAAACTGGGTATCAACAAAACCGATCCCAATGAACTCACTCCAGAAGAGAGGAGCAAATTTGCGCGTTTGGATATCGATCCAGAGAGTATCACCTGGAGGAGAGTCATTGATACCAATGACCGTTTCCTGCGGGAGATCATGATCGGTTTAGGACCAGAAGAAAAAGGAATGACACGCCGCACTGGCTTTGATATCTCGGTTGCCAGCGAGATTATGGCGATCCTTGCCCTCACAACCGATTTGGCTGACATGCGGGAGCGCTTGGGTAGAATCGTAATCGGCACCTCAAAAGCAGGTGATGCTGTTACCGCTGAGGACCTTGGGGTTGCTGGTGCAATGACAGTTTTAATGAAAGATGCCATCAAACCCACATTAATGCAGACTCTCGAAGGGACTCCCGTTTTCGTTCATGCTGGTCCTTTCGCCAACATAGCCCATGGAAATAGTTCCATTATCGCTGATCGGATCGCCTTGAAACTAGCTGATTATGTGGTAACGGAATCGGGTTTTGGTGCAGATATTGGTATGGAAAAATTCTTTGACATCAAATGCCGATATTCTGGTTTAATCCCGAATGTGGTTGTCCTTGTTGCAACTGTCCGGGCTCTCAAGATGCATGGTGGTGGACCTGCCGTCGTGGCTGGTAAACCACTTAATCCCGCTTATACCGAAGAAAACCTTGAGCTCCTTAAAGCCGGGTTACCCAATTTGCAGCATCATATTCACAATGTCCTTAAATTTGGCGTCCCCTGTGTTGTAGCGGTGAACTCTTTTGCAACTGACACCCAGAAGGAAGTTGAAATAGTGCGCCAGGCAGCTATAGAGGCAGGTGCCGAAGATTCAGTTGTTTGCACCCACTGGATGAATGGTGGCGAAGGGGCTGTTGCCCTTGCGGAAGCAGTGGTAAAAGCAGCTGAAAAGCCTAACCATTTTAAGTTCCTTTATCCACTCGACCTTTCAATCAAAGAGAAGATTGAGATCATCTGCAAGGAAATTTATGGTGCTGATGGAGTTGAATATTTACCAGAAGCAGAGAAAAAGATCGAGCTATATACCCGGCTTGGGTTCGATAAACTCCCTCTCTGCATGGCAAAAACCCACCTTAGCCTGAGTCATGATCCAAAACTCAAAGGCGTTCCCAAAGGATATAAAATCCCTATCCGAGATATTCGTGCATCAGTCGGGGCAGGATTCCTTTATCCGTTGTTGGGAGAAATGAGAACTATGCCTGGTTTGCCCACCCGTCCAGTATTTTTCGACGTTGACCTGGACCTTGAAACCGGGCGTGTGGTTGGATTATTCTAATTAAGTAGAATAAATAAGTTTAGGCTACAAAAGGGTTCCCTTTTGTAGCCTTTTTTATTAATGATAGGAAGAACCTATCCTTCCTAATAAATTTGTAAGGATATTTTAAACATCCATCCTCTATAATATATGCTTGCAGGAATGGAGTAAAGAAATTTTAAAACTATGTTAAATAGTCAAATGCTAAAAGAAGTCTTCAATCCTACTCATTATACTTAACCCCGCAGAGGAAACAGGATTTTTGTGTTGAATATAATCAATTCTCCCTTGCGAAATAAAAGCGATCAAACCCATTTGCTTCTCCGTAAATTAAACGAATTGAATCAGTTTAGTGTTGCGAACAATCCAAAATCGAACACTTTTCAAATATTGAGTCATGTTCTTAATTTAGGCATCGAATTAATCCATAATGAAGTTGGTTGTATCTACATCCTTACGCCCGAGGGGAAAATTCAATCCCATATTGTCCTTGGCCCACTCTCGGAAGAAGAAAAACTATCCTTATCGGAGATAGGAAAAACAGCTATCCAATCTGTTGTAGAAACCCATATGCCTCTTTTTATTCCAGATTATTGCAGCTGGCTGAATCATTCCAAAAACAAATCGCTTTCTTATCAAGCAATTTTAAGTATACCGATGCTATGGGATGGTCAACTTTTGGGAATCTTGCAAATGTGGGATACTCAACCACCGAAGTATTTCCACAGTGAGACCCAAGAACTATTATCAATCTTTGCGACCCATGCATCAGCATTAATCCACCACCTCTCCTTATTTGAAATCGAACACCAACAAAGAGTATTAGCCGAGAAGCTAGCCACTTCAGCCTCAACCTTGACGTCCTCCATGGATATCAATTTCATTTTAGAAAATATTCTGCACCTTTTAGCTCCTGTCGTACCTTATGATAGCGCTTCTATTTTACTTGTAGAGGGAGACCAACTCACTTTAGTAGCTCAACAAGGGTTAGAGATTAATAAAACTGATTCTCAGATGAATTTTCCTGTTGATGATGCGCTTTTCCAAGAGATCAAACACCAGAAAAAACCTCTGATATTAGGGGATGCCGCTCGGGATGCTCGATTCAAAGGCTGGTTAAATACAAAAAATGTGCATGGTTGGATGGGGGTCCCTCTCATAAACCGGGATAAGGTGATAGGCTATATTACTTTAAATAGTTATCAAATTGATTTTTACCAAGAGATACAAGGGAAGTGGGCAAGTGCATTCGCGAATCAAGCTGCCATGATCATCGAGAACGCTCGACTGTTTCACGAAAATGAGAGTAAAGCCAACGATCTTGAAGCTCTTCGGCAAGTGAGTCTGAGCCTAACCACAAACATGCAGTTAGAAAATGTGTTAGATGCCATTTTGAAAAGCATCTTCCTCTTACTCCACAATGTTCGCAGTGCCCATATCTATCTCTACTACCCTAATGACCTAGAACACTTTCATTTTGGAGCTGCTCAATGGAATGATGGTAAAAAAGGAAAACTGGTTAACCCCCCACGTGAAAACGGATTAACTGCCTTGGTAGCCCATTCGGGAAAATTAATCGCTGTGGAAGATATGCGGATTCACCCTTTATATCAGGATCTGCCTGATAATTGGGGAGGGTCTATTATTAGCAATCCACTAAAAATCAGCAACTTGGTAGTGGGGGTGATGAATGTATCCTTCTCAGAGCCACGCAAATTTCCCGAAAACGAGCTGCGGTTACTCGGCTTTTTAGCTGACCAGGCTGCTATTGCCATCCAAAATGCCCGTCTATACGAACAAATCCAGAATGAGAAACGCAACTTAAGTGTGCTCTATCGCATAAGTCATGAATTGACATCGAGTGTCGAACCGGGTGAAATTCTTAATCGCGCGGTCGCTTTGATAACCAAAGCATTAGGAGGTCAATTTGGGCTCGGGTTTTGCGTAAATCTACCTGATGAGATGTTGGTCTTAAATGCTGTTTCCGGTGAAATTAATACCTCTATTGCAGAGTATAACCAAAATCACCCATGGCAGATCGGACAAGGACTGGTTGGCTGGGTTGCCCAGTATCGTCAAGGCGTGATTTCGCCCGATGTGAATAATGATCCCCGCTGGGTTGTCGTATCGGGTATTGATGATGATATACAATCAGCGATTTGTGCACCGATTTTATTTAAAGATAAATTATACGGGGTGATTATTGTTTTTCACATAAATAAAAATGCCTTCGGTGGAGAAGATCTGAATTTAATTCAAGCAATTTGTCAGGAAGTTGGTTTAGCTTTGAGCAACGCAGAAAGGTATCAAGAAGGGCAATACCGCTTAAGGCAAATGCTTTTGCTGCAGAAATTTTCTCAATCCTTCACCCAGCACTTAGAGCTGCAGGATTTATTAAAAACCATGGTGGATGAACTGGTTCAAAACTTCGATTATCCAACCGTGGAGATATACCTGCGGAAAGATAATGAACTTGAACAGCGGGCAAGAGTTGGTGGAGTTCCAGGCACGGATTACCTCCCGCTTGATCGTGGATTAATTGGTAAAGCTATCCAAACGAAACAAGCTATTTTAGCAGTGGATGTAACTCAGGAATCGGAATATATCCCTGATATCCCTAACACTACGTCAGAATTAATCGTTCCAATCGTCCATGACGAGGTTGTCGTCGGGGCTATCAACATTGAAACCAATAAAAAAGGACAAATCACTCAAAATGATTATGACTTCCTGCGCCTCCTCGCTGATCAAATCGCAATTGCCTTGGAAAATGCCAGGTTATACGAAAACGTTCGTCAACATGCAAATGACTTGGAAAAAGCTGTATCTGAAAGAACAGCAGAACTCTCGGAACTCTACGAATTAAGCCAAGAGATTGGCTATACATTGAATTATGAAGATTTAATCCCAATCTTCTTAAAACATTTAAGGAATGCGGTAAAGTGCGACTTTACTTTAGGTTGTTTATTGAACAACAGCAAATCCACCCTACTCGTGAATGCGATTCGTCCAATCTCTCCACAACTATTAACTCAGGTAAAAGGGTATTGCCAGAATCAACTTAGCCAACAAGTCGGTCAAGAATTGACTCTAGCATCCATTAAAGTCAATTTAGAAGATAACCAAGCAGAGAGATCAACTATACAACAATTTCAAAGTATCCCCTATTCTGCTATTACTCTAGGAGACAAAATCGTTGGAATGATTGGGATTGGAGATGAGAAACAAAAGGATTTCAGTGAAGAACAAAAGCAACTTCTTCAAACTTTTGCTAACCAAGCCGGGCTAGCATTGCAGCGTTTAGAAGCTATCCGCCAGGCTGAAAATAAGCGATTAGGAGATATTATCGAAAAACTCCCGAGTGGGATTTTATTACTCGATAATGAATATCATATCTTAGCAATGAATTCGCTTGCTCATCAATTGCTTGTAGAAATGAATGCAGTCATTGAGAATGAGGTGCTGATTAAATTAGGTCCCGCCCAAATTCGGGAATTGATTAATCAACAATCTTCTTCTATACCTAAAGACATCATCCTTGAAGGCAACCTACGGCGAGTTTTTGAGACATTAGCGCGCCCGATCAGCGAGGTACCCACCCAATGGATATTGACGATTCGCGAGGTGACTAAAGAGCGCGAAACTCAAATGCGCATCCAAATGCAAGAGCGGCTCGCCACAGTTGGACAACTTGCTGCTGGTATTGCCCATGACTTTAACAATATTATGGCTGCCATTTTAGTTTATGCGGATCTATTGAGAAACGAACCGGTTCTAAGTCAAGCTGGGCAAGATCGTTTGGCAATTATCCAACAGCAAGTTCAACGGGCTGCCAGTTTAATTCGCCAAATCTTAGATTTCAGCCGCCGTTCTGTGATGGAGCAAAGCACACTTGATTTATTGCCCTTTATCAAAGAGTTCGAAAAAATGCTGCGGCGAGTGCTACCAGAAACGATCAACATAGAATTATTTTATAAACCGACCCAATATCTTGTAAATGCCGATCCAACCCGCATGCAACAAGTGTTGATGAATCTAGCAGTAAACTCGCGTGATGCTATGCCCAATGGAGGGGTAATTACCATCAGCCTTGATCGCTTGAGTTTGAAACCCAACGACCCTCTCCCCTCCGAATATATCCAGCCCGGAGAATGGGTTTGTATATCTGTCCAAGATACTGGAGAAGGGATAGAACCTGAGCACTTCCCTCATATCTTTGAACCATTCTTTACTACAAAACCAATTGGGTTAGGCACCGGGTTAGGACTTGCCCAAGTCTATGGGATCGTCAAACAACACGGGGGGTATATTGATGGTGAAAGCATTTTAGGAAAAGGAACAAAATTTACAATATACTTGCCCGCTATAGCTCAGCCAGAACTGGAGAATATCTCCAATCAACCAGCTGAGTTAGTAGATGGAGCAGGAAAAGTAGTATTAATCGTAGAAGACGATGAAGCGACCCGTTCGGCATTGAAAACCCTATTAGAGGTCCAACAATATACTGTCCTTACCGCCTGCGATGGAGTGAGCGCATTGAAAATCTTTGAACAAACCACCCAAATAATTGATTTAATCATCAGTGATATCGTCATGCCAAAAATGGGCGGTCTTGAGCTCTTTCAATCTATCCAAAACAAAAGCTCATCTGTCCAAATGTTGATGATTACTGGACATCCAATGAAAGAGGAGAATAGGACTGTTCTAGAGAAAGGAAATGTCCATTGGTTACAAAAGCCTTTTTCGATTCAGGATTTCAATCAAGCAATCCTGGAATTGGTTAGATAATGCTCTAGGGGGCGATCAACCCGATTACCATCACGATAATAATCAGTACCCCAATAATCGCAAAGATAATTTGTTGAGAGCGTATACGCCGTGTCTCACTTTTTGAAGGACTTTTCTTAGCCATAGCTCTTATCCACACTCCTATTATTCTAACTGTGATTTGATTTGTTGTGCTAATTTTTTAGTTATACCAGGGACAGCCATCAATTCTTCGATCGAGGCATTTTGAATCGCATCAATTGAACCAAATTGAGTTAATAACTGCCGGCGCCGGGTTGGGCCAATCCCGTGAACAGCATCCAGACGGGAAGCTAACCCTTGTTTTGTACGCATGTTGCGATGTCCACTAATGGCAAAACGATGGGCTTCATCGCGGATACGTTGGATTAGGTAAAACGCTTGGGAATGACGGGGAAGTAGCAAACTCTGTTCTTTTTCCGGTAAAAAAAGCTCTTCATTTTGTTTTGCTAAACCAGCTAATCGGACTCGCTCAGATAAATTATATCGTTGTAACACAGAGATTGCTCTGCTTAACTGCCCTTTTCCCCCATCCACGATCAATAAATCCGGTAGAACAGAAAAAGATGGGTCGGGCTTCTTTCCCAAATTTTGGGATAAATCCTGGGCCGCCTGCCAACGGTTGAACCTGCGAATTAATACTTCCTCCATGCTGGCAAAATCATCCGGTCCATTAACGGTGCGAATATTAAAGCGCCGGTAGAGATTTTTGTGTGGGATGCCTTTTTCAAAAACCACCATACTTCCAATCGCTGCGGTGCCTTGAATGTTGGAAATATCATAACACTCTATCCGGTTGATTGGCTGCGAGAATTCTAAAGCTGTCTGCAATTCTGTCAGTGCCTCCTCCTGGCGGTGACTATCATTTTCCCATTGGGCTTTTAAGACCGCTAAGGTTTGAGCCGCATTTTCCGCCGCCATGGCAACCAGCTCTTGTTGGGATCCGTTCTGAGGAACTCTCAGTTCGATTTTCTGCTCAGGTTTCTTGCTATTCAGCCATTGCCGGATTATATTCGCTTCTTCGACTTCTTCAGGAAGCAACACCTGGTTGGGGAGATTCGCTGCTTGATCATAGAATTGTTTTATAAATTCTGCTAAAACATTGGCGTCTGGGGTTTCTTCTGTGCCTTCGAGCATAAAATATTCCCGACCAATGAGTTTTCCTGAACGAATGAAAAATACTTGAACACACGATTCTCCATTGGAGCGCGCCATCGCAATGACATCGGAATCGACATAATCACTAGAGACTACTTTTTGATGCTCTACCACTGTCTCTATGGCTTTGATTTGATCCCTAATCGTGGCTGCCTTTTCATAATTCAAGTGATCCGCAGCAATCTCCATATCATTCTGCAAACGTTCCACTATAGGTTCACTATGTCCTTGTAAGAATTGACATAAATCATCAATCATTTGCCGGTAGGCTAATTTATCAATTGCTCCAATACATGGGGCGGTGCAGAGTTTGATATCATAATATAAACAAGCCCGTTCGTCTTTACCCGTGATCACCCGGTCACAAGTCAAATAGGGAAAAATCCGACGGACGATATCCAACGTTTGATGGACCGCCCAAACACTGGTGTAAGGACCATAATACCGGGAACCGTCCTGGATCATCTCTCTAGTAACACTCACTTTCGGAAAATCATCGCCCCAATGCACCTTAATATATGGATAACGTTTGTCATCCTTCAAACGGATATTGTAATGAGGACGATAGCGCTTGATCAGATTCATTTCCAAGATCAAGGCTTCTAATTCCGAATCAACAATGATCCATTCGATATCTTCGATCTTGGCTACCAGCCTTTGGGTGCGGGGATTGAGTTTCGTGATCCCATGGAAATACGAGCGTACCCGATTACGTAAATTGATCGCTTTACCGACATAAATCACCTTGCCGGTCTCATCTTTCATGATGTAACAACCGGGCTGGGTGGGTAAATTGTTCAGTAAAGTAGAAATTTTAGTTGAAACTTTCACGTTAAATTATCCTGCCACCCTTAATTTTACCAAGAATACTAGTTACTGGTCATTTTTTAAGGAAAATACATATTGGTGATTCAGATTCAAATGCAAATCACGTCCTTTTCGTTTATTCGTATTTATATTCGTGGGCGGTTTATTAATTGTTTGGCTTATATTAGGACCTATTTTAGTTTATAAATCTTAGCAATTATCCTAAAAGTCTTAATTGTCATATCGAACAAAGCGAGATATCTTATTGATAACGTAAAGACCCCTCGCTTCGCTCGGGGTGACAACCTTTTTTATAAGCATCTCATTATCCATTGTGAAAAAACTGATTTGAAAGCTATAATTAATAAAACGCTTGATCAAACCCATCTTTTTATCTATGATGGGTTCGTTAATTTTGTTTCGCTTATTCGTGACCCTAATTCTTGAACGAGTTATAAAACCAACTTTCAATTTTATATCATGGATTATGAGATGAAACTTCCTGATTTAGAATCTAACATTGCACCCCTGTTGCGCCAATTAAAATGGACATTATCGCTGGCAGAATCTTGCACTGGGGGATTGATCAGCCATCGGATAACCAATATTGCGGGTGCTTCTGATTATTATTTGGGTGGAATCAACGCCTATACGAATGAGGCTAAACACAACCTATTGAGTGTCCAAAATGAGACCCTTAAATCCTTTGGTGCCGTGAGCGAACAAACTGTCCGTGAAATGGTAAACGGTGCCAAACAACTGTTCCATAGCGATTGCGCTATCGCAGTCAGTGGAATTGCCGGACCAGGTGGAGGATCTCCTCAGAAACCGGTCGGGACAGTCTGGATCGGCTTAGCTTCAGCAGATACTACTACGGCTCATTGTTACCGATTTTTTGGAGAACGTCTGGCTATCAAAAACCAATCCGCCGAATTGGCGCTCTGGCTGTTATTTCAAGAACTCCAACAGCATATCCATCAACCACCTGATCCTCAAATAACACCTTACTATCACCCTCTGGCAGTGAATTATTCCTACGCTGCTGATGGGACCCCTCAAATTCACGCATTCAATTGGCAAGAGAAGGATATCCAAATTGTCTCGAGCGGACGCCAATGGGAGGATGAACTTGGCTGGCATGTCTTAGTCATGGATATAAAGAATCAAGTGTTTGAGTTACTTGAGCGCCCCGATGGTCGCTGGTATCTTCGCCCTCCACATGAATTGCCACATATTGGTTAAACAATTACATAAAATTTTTATAGGGGATAGTAAGTATAACAAGAAGGATAATTACATACTTTAGCCACTGGGAAATACTGATATTGAAATTGTAGATCCACCAAATAATTTCGGTTTATCTTCCCAATCTTTCTCGTTCCTCAGCTACAATTTTTTCATCCAGTTTCTTGAATAGCGGAGCGGGCTCGTGCAACTTCTGTCCGGCCGGTAATTGGCTGGGTGCCCATTTTCCACTTGCATTCTGGGGATCATAGCCTAACACTCGATGTTCCCCTAAACTGTCCCCGACTAGTTGAGTAGTCTGTTCACCAAATAGAGTTCCAGAGTAACCCAAATAGTGATGTAATTTCTCGGCGCTAAAAGGCAAGAATGGGGCAAGAAGAATTTTGAGCGAATCGATTGCCCGCAGGGCGGTATAAATAGATGTGGCAGCAGCATTTTTATCGGTTTTTATCTCAAACCACGGGGCAGTCTCGTCTAGATATTTATTCACCTCACCGGCTATGGACATCCCTTCCTGCAGAGCAACCCGCAGACGAACTGCATCAAAATGTTCTCCCACACTCTTGAAACCATCCTCTACCCTGGTTAGGATTTGTTGATCGATCGCCCGGTATTCTCCTGGCTTGGGAATTTGCCCTTCCCAATTTCGATAGGCAAAAGAAAGCACCCGGTTTGCCAGATTCCCCCAGGTAGCGACTAATTCATTGTTGTTGCGGAGGAGAAAATCCTGCCAATCCCAATCGCTATCCCGGCTCTCCGGCATATTTGCGGTCAGGTAATAACGCAAAGCATCAGGGTCATACCGGGAAAGAAAATCACGCCCCCACACAGCCCAATTTCGGCTTCCGGATATCTTCTTTCCCTCCAGATTCATAAACTCATTCGCTGGCACATCATAGGGAAGCGTAAGATATTTATTATCCAATCCAGCAAATAATTTTCCAAACCATTCTCCAGAACCAATTAACTGTCCGGGCCATATAACCGCATGAAAGGGGATATTGTCCTTCCCAATAAAATAATAACTTTTTGCACCAGGGTTGAACCACCAGTTCTGCCAGGCGTCTGGCTGCCCGGTTAATTGCGACCATTCAATCGCTGCTGATAAATAACCGATCACCGCTTCGAACCAGACATATAAGCATTTTCCTTGCCATCCATCAATTGGCACCGGTATTCCCCAATCTAGATCACGGGTGATTGGTCTCCCATGTAAGGCTTCTGCTTGAATTTGACCCAGGGATTGTCGTAGTACATTCGGACGCCAATAAGATTGTCGCGCCTCGAGGAATGTGACAATTTGAGGTTGTAGTTTCTCCAAATCAATGTAAAAATGCTCCGTTTCTTTCAGCTCGGGCACACTCCCATCAATTTTCGAACGAGGATTGATCAATTGAGTGGCGTCAAGCAAGTTTCCACAGCCATCACATTGATCTCCTCGGGCATTCTCGTACCCACAAATATAGCAAGTGCCCTCAACATAGCGATCGGGTAAAAAACGTTTTTGAGCAGAGGAATACCACTGAGTCTCTTTTTGCGTATAAAGATACCTATTTTTTTGGAGGGCTAAGAAAATTGCCTGAGATACCTTAAAGTGGTTATCGGTATGAGTGGTTGTAAATAAATCATAAGCCAAACCAGCTTGTTGAAATAATTCTATAAATCCCTCGTGGTATTTCTGATAAACCGCATAAGGGGTCGTCTTTTCTGCGTCAGCCCGCACTGTTACGGGTGTCCCGTGTGAATCGGATCCGGATACCATGATGACATGATTTCCTTTCAATCGTTGATAACGAGCAAAAATGTCGGCAGGCAAGTAAGATCCGGTAAGATTACCAACATGAATTTCAGAATTAGCATAAGGCCAGGCAACAGCAACCAAAATATATTCTGCCATTCAAACCTCCGAAAAATATTAATTAACAAAAATGGCTGTCCACATCGGACAGCCTAATATTTATATTTCGTTCCACATCATAAAAACCTAGTCAATGGGGCTGCCTCCAGACCGGGTTTACGAATTTGAACCGCCATATCCATAAGGATTCTCACCCTTATCCGTTTCATTTTTAGAGTTTATCCTTTACCTTAATTTTTGTCAATCGAAAAGGAAATTTCGTTTTACAAGTATTCTCTCAATGTCCTAGCCCGGCTTGGATGACGTAATCGGCGCAAAGCCTGCAATTCGATTTGGCGAATCCGTTCGCGGGTTAATCCAAATTTCTCACCGACTTCCTCTAAGGTTAATTCATGTTGACGATCAAGTCCATAACGCATACGGATGACGCGTGCTTCCCGAGGGGAAAGGGTTGCCAAAGCTGATTCGATCTTTTCCTGAAGCATTAGGTTTTGAACGACATCATAGGGTTTTTCTGCGGTTTCATCTTCGATGAATGCACCGAACTCGGCTTCTTCATCCTCGCCATAAGGATTTTCTAATGAAAGAGGGCTTTGTGAAAGCTGCAAAAACCAATTCACTCGCTCAGGGGTTTCGTCCCCTTCGATTGCAATCTCCTCAGTGGTTGGCGGGCGTCCTAAATCCTGCTCAAGGTTATGAGCAATTTGTTGAATTTTGCGTACCCGATCCCCCAAATAAACGGGCAGACGGATTGTGCGGCTTTGCATCGCGATGGCGCGCATGACTGCCTGGCGGATCCACCAGGTGGCATAAGTAGAGAATCGAAAGCCGCGTTGATATTCAAATTTCTCCACCGCCCGAATCAATCCTAAATTGCCCTCTTGGATTAAATCACTGAAAAGCACTCCACAGCCAATATAACGCCTGGCAATCGAGATGACTAAACGGGTATTCGCCCGGATGAGATGCTCACGAGCTGCCATTCCTTCATGGACTTGTTGCTGCAATTCTTGAAGTTGTAATTTGTTCAGGCGAGTTTCAGGGTTGGCAATGAGTTTTTGTGCCTTCCGTCCACTTTCGATTTGCTGCGCCAGTTCTATTTCTTCATCATGGCTTAAAAGAGGAACAGAAGCCATTTCTTTTAAGTATAAATCTAAGGGATCGTCAGGAAAATTTTCGTGGAGATGAACAATATCATCCTTGAACAGAGCTTCGGCTATTTCCGGAATTTCCCTCTTATTTCCGGAACTCTCTTGAAGAGATTTTAAGCTGGTTAGAACCATGCGCATCCCTCCTAGGAATGGAGAACAGACGAGCTAAATGGATAAAATATGATAATATCAATGATCTAAAAACGACTTCAAGACCGATAGCGCCGGATTACCCTCCGCGTCGCCATGATCACAGGTGATTTCGTTTTGATTTTCACCACAAATTGGGCAAAGTCCTTTACAATCTGGTTTACATAATGGGCTAATGGGAATATCTAACAGCATATATTCCCGGATAACCGCAGATAAGTCGAGTTGTGCATTTTCAGGAAGCAGCATCCCGCCTTCTTCAAGAGAATTCTCTGAGAAGGCGTAGTGTTCGCTAAAATCAACATGGAGAGGCAGGTTGAAGTTGGCCAAGCAGCGCACACACTCAGATGGTGTGAGTGCATTCAAAATAACATGGGTTAATAAACCTTGGGCAGTCCGCGTAATTCGGACCCCTCCGTTCAGATTGGATAATTCAAGGTCTGGTTTAAGGTAAATTCTGGAGATGTCAAGGGAAAAATCGCGGCTCTCACCAACGGGGAGATTAATAATAAAGCCAACATTTATCCGCAGTAAATTATTGGGTGACACAATCATCTCGTTGAATAAAATCTGTCCACATTATAGCATAAACCAACTTAAATGTCAATAATTACTAAATCTTTTGTAATTTAATACTAATCTTGTAATATTTATTGGATAAGTTATCATGCAAAATAAATTGTTAATTGCAACCACAAACCCCGGAAAAATTCGAGAAATAAAATCACTCCTTTCCTCTTTACCTGCTGTCCTTCTTACTCTAAAAGATATATCTTTCCATCAAAAAATAGAAGAAGACGGAAGTTCTTATTTGGAAAACGCACTCAAAAAAGGAATCACCTATGCTCAGCAAAGTGGTTTGATCACCCTGGCAGACGATTCGGGTTTAGAGGTTTCGGTTTTAAATGGAAAACCCGGCATACAATCCGCCCGGTTTTCACCCAAACCTAACGCAAGCGACGCAGATCGCCGCGCTTACCTGCTTGATCTGCTAAAGGATTACCCCCAACCTTGGGAAGCTCGCTTCGTCTGTACCGTGGTTATTTGCCTTCCAGATAACCGCCATTATGCTTACGAAGGAACATGTGCAGGACAAATCATTGCAGAAGAGCGTGGACATAATGGGTTTGGCTATGATCCCATTTTCTTATTACCTGGGCTTAATTTGACCATGGCAGAATTAACTATGGAACAAAAAAATCAATTCAGCCATCGTGCCCACGCCATTCAGTCTGCCTTACCTTACCTTACTATTTTGTTAGGCAAGAAATCATAACAATGTGATTGAATTAATATCACAAGAATGAAGAATGATTCCCTCCTCATTACAAAACAAGACTATTTGGTTATCCATTTACGGTGGCTAACCTTATTTTCGCTTGCCCTGATAAACCGCTCATCGCCCCTAGTGTTGATTATCTTATTAGCCAATGGTTTATTAAACACATTGTTATCTTTCCGTACCCGCTTTCATCCTAGTCAAATAACTTCTCGTTGGTTATGTCTCGTGATGGATATTCTCACAAGTGGTTCCACCCTGATCCTCTCTACGAATGGCAATCCAATCATGCTTTTGGCGAGCCTGCTTCCCTTATGGTCAGCCGGATTTTACTTTAACCTAACCGGGTTCTTAATTGCTATGTCCACCAATCTGGTTTGGTTCATTTCCATTGTGTTGATGCAACCCGACCATGTTTTTGCAATCCTGATTTCTTCAATTTGGTTTCTAATTGATGCGCTAATCTGTGTGGGCATCTATTTTCTTCTACAGCGGTTACCCCTGCTTGGAGAGAATACCACTACAGATCTAGCATCAAACCAAAATCATTCTGAGCAAACCATCACAACAGAACGTCGTAAAGCACTCTATCAGATTATCACAACCCTTAGCTCGACCCTCAATTTTCAAATGGTTGTGGAAAAAGCGCTCAATATGAGTTCTCAGGCTCTTTTTTCAGCGGATCAATCTGAACAAAAGTTAGTCTCGGCTTACTATATTTACCACAACGGGAAAAATGGTTATGCTAATTTAAAGCTTGTCTCCGCCCGTCATTTCACTCCCTCTGATCAACGAATTAGTTTGAGAGGTTTAAGCGGAATATTATCCAAAGCCATTGAAGAACGAACTGCCCAAAAAGCAATAAATCCAATTAGTGATCCAGAACTCCGTCGCATAGTCGCCTTTCACACCTGTAAATCCATATTTTGCATCCCTTTGTGTCGCGGATTAGAAGTCTATGGAGTCGCAATTTTTGCTCATCCCGCTCCAGAATATTTCACGCTCGAACGATGTGAGACTTTGCAAATCATCACCAATCAAGCCATGGTTGCCATAGAGAATGCACGCCTCTATCATCAGC
>DHFN01000030.1:4243-11668 GCA_002402275.1 Anaerolineales bacterium UBA4823 | reverse complement strand
TGAAAAGCAGGTAAATTGCTATAAATAGAAAAAGACTGCAAAACACCCTGCCAGTGTGAGATGATTTGGACCAAGATAACCACAACCACTAAAATAAAATACCCCGAAAAGGCAAAAGCCATTCTTTTAAGAATTTCCAGGTGAATTCTTTGGGGTTGATTCCGGAAATAAATCAAGAGCATCGCCAAGATTAATCCACCAGTTGCAGCTAGAAAAGAAGCTAAATTCCACAACCCTTGCCCTACCAGATACACTAAGATACCACCCATCGAAATTCCTAGGATTAAGCTTAATAACCAATTACTCCGAATCGATTGCCATCCATTAACCAGATAAAGGACAAAAAATCCACAGAGAATCGCTGAAGCCCCTAATAAAATTGCTGATGCAACCCCTAAAGGTTGGGGTGTCTGTGCGGTGACTGCTATCAAAGCCCGGAATGAAGATCCTAGAGAGCCAAAGGTAACCGCCCAACCATGCCCAATAGAAGGGATTAATACTGCCTGCATTGGGGAAAATTCCAAACTAACCAAAAGGGGTGCCACCACTGCCACAGGCACACCAAATCCACCAACCCCCTGCAAAAAAGAAGCAAACACCCATCCAACCAATAACGCTTGAATATCTTTAGAAGGTGAAAGAGAGGGCAATATCTGTCCTATTTGTTCAATAGTGCCAGCTTTTTCGACAATAAGATAGAATATAAAAGCTGCCCAAATGATTAACAGAACATCTAAACCATTCCAAAATCCTTTGATGTGGGAGTAATAGAATACCCATTTATTCCCACCAAAAAAAATCCCCCCAATCAACAAACAAAGTAAATACCCACATAGGCTTGCTTTTGCAGCGCCAAAATGAAACACCACCATTAATATGAAAATGAGCAAAATGGGAAGAAGGGATAATGTGAATGCCACCATTTAATAGAATTGATCCATTAGCAGGCATAAGTAGATTTAATTAGATCTCTTGTTCAAGTGGCTTTAGCCTTCCCCATATCCAGACGAGAATTACTCCGAGAATTATGCCAGGTAGAAGGATCAAACCGGCTTCTGGTCCAAATTCACCCCCTGTGACCCATGAAATTCCAGAGGTGGATTGACGGATTATAGTGGGCATGTTTGTCAAACCGCTTACTTGAAAACCAAAAACTGTCCCTTCAAAGAAATTCCAGCCAATATGTAATCCAATTGGCAGCCACAAATTCCCGCGTTGAAAATAAGCATAGCAAAAAAAGACCCCTGAGATAAACAATCCAATAAAAGCTTCGAAAGAGTAACCTGGATTACTGATATGAAGCAGGGCAAAAATCAATGCAGTCAACCCAATTCCCCAAGTTCGGTTTAATCCCTCGGATAAGTTCTGTAGATGATATCCCCGTGATAGCAATTCTTCGGTCCAGCCTACTAAAATAAACAGAATTAGCACGACTATACAATTTATAAAGAATGTATCAAAGTCCTCGAATTGCCAACCAAAACCACTAAATTCAACCCAACCCAAACCCCATTCTATTCCAAAGATCAACCCCATCATTAATCCAGCAACTAAAAATCCCACCATAATTTCACCCAAGCCACCCCATTTGAAATAAAAACCCAAAGAACGAAAAGAGCGCCGATCTAACCATCGGCGCGCAATGAGAGTTGCCAGGGTAACTCCACAAGCAAAAGCAAATTCAGAAGAGAGGGTTAGAAGTGAGTTAGAGGCTAATGGGTTCTCAGAGATGCTTTGAAGATTAATTAACTTTAGAAAAGAACTGACTATCACCAGTCCGGTTCCAATGACAAAAGTAAAAAGGAAAACTAAAATCGAATGGATCAGCAATCGCCAACCCGAACGTAGGCGATGCTCTGTTGGATTGATAAAAATATTCAATTAGTCTCCCCCTTTGAGGTAAATCCTCTGAGGATCTAACTCCTCTCGTAATATTTTTAATTCCCGCTCTGTAGGAGCCTCAGTCAGAGCCAAATTGTTTGCTATACGCAGTTCCCAACCAGTATTCGCTTTTGCTTCTTCAACCGTTTTTTCAGGATGAAGCGCAGTCAAAATCAGTTCACCACTCTCGTCTGGTTGAAGCACCCCAATATCTGTGACAACAGCCTGAGGACCGGTACCCCTCAATTGAGCAGCTTCTCTCTCCTTGCGGTGATTAAGAAAACCTGCCGAAGTTCTGAAATCCACCTTTTCTGGAAAACGACGCTTCTGATGAGGGCTAATAATATAACAACGATTTGCCCAAGCTGCGATCTCCATCGAACCACCCGAACCAGGCAAACGCACCTTGGGATGGTCATATTCGCCAATGACTGTTGCATTGATATTTCCAAATCGGTCTATCTGAGCTCCGCCTAAAAAGCCCACATCCACGTTGCCGCGTTGTAAATAAAATGCAAAAACATCATACATCCCACATACTGAGATAGCTCCAGAAACCAAGGTTGGATCCCCAATCGAGAGGGGTAGTCGAGCTGGTTGAGCACCGATCACTCCCGCCTCATAGATCATGACCAAATTAGGAGCGTGCGTTCTCCGAGCAAGATTACATGCCAGATTAGGTAATCCAACTCCTACAAAGACGACATCTCCATCTCGTAATAATCGGGCAGCGTTGATGGTCAAGAGCTCTGGTGAGGTATAGTTAACCATGCTTAGTAACTCCCATAATTGATGACTTGACTTAGGCGGGGTGTCACTTTTAATCGTTCATGAGTATCCTCGCCAAGTTTTTCCCAATATTCATGACGATCCTTGACCCCATAAACCCATTCAGCTAAGTATTTTCTTACAGATTCTTTGCTTTTACTGGTCTCATCCCACTCTAAGTAAAAAGAATTATCCCGATCATAATATCCTTGAGTATAGGAAGGATGAGCACAGTAGGGAACTAAACAAACCGCATCTACAATAAAACCAGGGATTATCGTCCGATTCGGATCGGAACGGATAATACTATCATCCACGATTTCTTCAGTTGTAATGATCACTTTGTCAGCTGCAAAAGCTGCTTCCTTCTGTTCACCAATAATTCCCCAAATTTGAGAGTTCCCCTCTTGATCACATCGTTGAACATGGACTATCGCCACATCAGGTTTAAGGGCTGGCACTACTACAACGGGTTTACCAACATAAGGATCGATAATCTGCCGATAATTAGAGTTCATTTTCTCTAAATCCCCCGCAGCAGTCGGATTCATTGGCATAAATGGTAATCCAGTAGCACCAGCTTGCAATCGGGAGATCATGCCAAAATGGGAATACTCTTCCCATTCTAAATTGCCCGCTTCGATTTCCGCTCGAACAATCCTTAATGAGCCAACCCCAGGGTTTCCCATATAGGAAAAGATTACCTTTCTGGCACACCCAGCTGCGACCATCTGGTCATATAATAAATCTGGAGTTGCTCGGGCGAGGATCAAATCTTTTCGCTTTTGGCGAATGATCTCATGTCCCGCAGCAAAAGGGATTAGGTGAGTGAATCCAGCCGCATAAATCAAATCGCCATCTTTTACAAACTGGGCAATTGCATCGGATAGAGGATATATTTTTGACATGATTCTCCCAGATTGCTAATTCTAAGTTTACTCTATCACTGTTCGGATTTGTTCATGCATGTAAAGGGGCAGGTAATAAACACCTCCCGAATTCTTTCCCGAAGAACCGCTTCCTTTCCAGCCGCCAAAGGGTTGGAAACCTGGCCAGGCACCAGTAGTAGCGCCTTGAGGACGATTGGCATAGTTTACACCAGCTTGGATGTTTTCGAAAAACCATTGCGCTTCTTCGAGCGTGCCATAAAAGCCAGCTGTCAACCCATAGTTCACATCATTCGCTAATTCCATAGCTTGATCCAAAGAGGATACCTTTGTCACTGTGGTGATGGGTAAGAACATCTCAGTTTTCCAGAGCGGATGATCTAATGGGAGATCCGCAACTAAGGTTGGGGCACAGAAATATCCTTTTGCATACATTCCCTCTTTTAGTACTTTTCCACCAGTAAGGATAGTGCCTGCTTTAGATAATTCTTCAACATATTTCTGGTAATCTTCATAGGCTTTTTTATTGATCACTGGACCCAGTAGAGTGTCTCGATCAGTTGGATCGCCGATTGTCTGTTTGTTCGTCAGGTCTACCAGGCGAGCCACCAGTTTATCATAAACCTCCTCTTCAGCATATACCCGTGAGCAAGCTGAACATTTTTGACCTTGCAGTCCAAATGCCGAACGCACAATTCCAATCGCAGCTCTCTCTAAATCAGCATGCTTCGAGACTATGCCAGGGTTTTTTCCACCCAGCTCTAAAATAGTCGGTCGAACGTAACTGCTTTTTCCAAAGTCATGGAAAATACTCATTCCAACATCATAAGAACCCGTAAAAGTCACCCCGTCAACTAATGGGCTTTCGATCAGTGCTTGCCCAAGAGTGCTGCCAGGGCCTGTTACAAAATTCAAAACCCCTTCCGGCAATCCCCCCTCTTGAAAACATTCTGCTAACAAGCGTACACTCCAAGGTGTATCTGTAGCGGGTTTTAATACGACTGTATTCCCAGCTACCAAAGCCGCACCGGTTGGACCACCGCTTAGGGCATTGGGGAAATTAAATGGACTGATAACCAACCACACTCCGTATGGCTTTAGTACCGAGAAATTGGTTGCCTTATACCCCACCAATGGGTCGTGAGCCATCTCTACTATATATCCATTATTCTTCTCCATTTGGGAGCAAGCATAGCGCACTAAATCAGCAGCTTCGGCGACATCCCCTAATGCTTCCATCCGGTTTTTACCTACCTCCATCGCCATAGCGGCTGCTATTTCATAAATTCTTTCATCTATTCGTTCTGCCACATGATATAGAATTTTTACCCGCTCCTTCCAATCCATGTGGCTCCATTTCGGGAATGCTTTGCGGGCAGCTTCTAATGCTGCTTGAGCATCTTTTACGCCTCCCTTCTGGAAAACGCCCAGTACTTGGTCGGTATTAGAAGGTGATCTGTCTTCAAATTTCTCAGTAACATAGTAATCGTGACCATTGATGATCATGCCATATTCTTTTCCCAAATCAGCCTTGGCTTTTTTCAAAGCTTCTTCGAACTTTTTATGAAGTTCTTCGGGTGGGTTGAACATGGTTGCATAGGTAAGTTTGAATTCTTCTGACATGTTTTGCCTCCTATTGAAAAATATAGAACAGAACTTCATCAACTACAAGATTGATGAAACGATGTGAATCCTTATACAAATAAGTATAAACCACTCATTCAATCTCGTCAAAAACAGCCTAAAATTATTGCATTTCTGACAATTTTCAGATAAACTGAAATCATTATGAATGATAAAGTAATTTTTCCTTCTTCTTTATATATTGGGGTTGACATAACAGCAGGTAAGATACCATTCACCCTGGCTGCAATTGACCAAACCTTATCTATTCAACATATTTTTCAAGCCAGTATGGACGAAATTCTTGCTTTTATCGTTGGTCAACAAAAATGTATTGTCGGAGTATGTGCTCCATTTCAACCAAATCAGAGTTTGATGAAGGATGAGCAAGTCCGGCAAAAACAAATCCCCCCTCCCTCTCCAGGGCGCTGGAGAAATTATCGCCTGGCTGAGTATATTCTCCGCTCCCATCGCATCCCTATCACTCCAACTCCAGACCAGGCAATAAATTGTCCCCGCTGGATTCAGAAAGGGTTTCTTTTCTATAAAAAACTAACCCAAAATGGGTTTATCGCGTATCCAGGAGAAGATTCCAAGTTTCAATATTTAGAAGTTTATCCCCAGGCTGCTTATGCAACGCTACTAGGACACAATCCCTTTCCCAAAAACACACTAGAAGGGAGGTTACAAAGGCAGCTTGAATTATATGAGCACAACCTGAATGTTGCTGATCCAATGCGCTTTTTTGAAGAAATCACCCGCCATAAATTACTTTTAGGTAACTTTCCTTATGAATGGGTGTTAACTTTTGCGGAACTAGATGCATTGGTTGCTTCTTATTGTACCTGGTTAGCAGTAAATTCCCCCAACCAAACCTCCCTCATTGGTGACCAAGCAGAAGGGCAAATTTTCCTCCCAGCAAGTTCATTGAAAAACCATTATTAATTCAAACATAGGACTCATCATGCCAAAACATTCTGTCAAATTAATTGTTAATCCTAATGCTGATCTTGGTCGTGCTTGGCACCAAATTAGCGATTTACGCCCAATTGTCGAGGAATTTGGGGGTGCGGATTGGAGTGGAACGGTTTATCCCACCCATGCAACCGAGCTTGCGATACAAACTGCTCATGAAGGATACGAAACCATTCTGATTGCCGGCGGAGATGGCACCGTGCATGAAGTGATCAATGGACTAATGCAGGTCCCTCATGAAAATCGCCCTTGCATAGGAGTGGTTCCGATTGGCTCAGGAAACGATTTTGCCTATGCAATCGGCATGAATCCCAAGCCAGACCTGGCATTACGCCAAATCTTTACCGGAAAACCAAAATGGATTGATGTTGGATCGGTGGAAGATAACCGTGGTCGAACCGAATATTGGGATAATGCTGTTGGGATCGGGTTTGATGCAATCGTCACAGTTCATTCTCGGAAGTTTACCATTGTGCGCGGTTTCTTAATTTATTTATTAGCAGCATTACAAACCATCCTATTCAACCACGACGCCCCGGCATTTAATATAAAGACGGATAATGAGGAGTTTTCACTGGAAATGCTCATGTTGGTGTTGTGCAATGGAGGACGTGAGGGGGGTGGTTTTAAAATCTATCCTCAAGCTAAACCGGGTGACGGAATTTTTAATTATGTGGGAGTGACGACGGTCTCCCGCTTAATGATGCTGCGCTTGGTTTTGGAATTTATGAACGGGACTCATCTCCATTATCCTCAAATTCGCAATGGCAAATTCACCGATATGTCCCTCCTCAGTGATCGCCCATTGATCATCCACATGGATGGAGAAATTTTTGCTGGATTTGGTGTGGATGTACATGAAATGAAAATCCATCTGCACCCAAATGCCGTAAGAGTAATTTGCTGAGGTATAAATATGCTTAACCTCACTCAAAGCCTGAGCAAATATGACCTGGCGTTTTTGAGAATTATTGCTCAACTTTGGGGAATTGAGCTTGCTGCAAAAAACCATAACAGCGTTTTAACAGAGCTGGCAATCAGCATGCTTCAGAAGGAGCGTGTCGTTCAATTGATAATAAGTTTGCCTGAGGAAGCTCAAGCAATATTGGCTGACTTGAGCCTCCATCATGGTCAAATTCGATATTCACATTTTGAACGAAAATATGGTGGCATTCGCGAAATAGGAGCAGGAAAACGCGATCGGGAAAAAGTATATCTTCATCCTCTAAATGCTAGCGAAATTCTATGGTACCGCGGATTAATATTTCGGGATTTCTTTTCTGTCCAAGGA
>DHFN01000030.1:0-4205 GCA_002402275.1 Anaerolineales bacterium UBA4823 | reverse complement strand
ACCAGCAGTCAGCTTGAAGATCGAATACTGGATGATTGTTGTACCTATTTATCCTATTTGAGAAAAGGAGATTTTACCCATAACCTAAATCTTGAATCCTGTTTAATGATCCCTTCTATGGTGGGATCGCTTTCCCATTATTCTCCCCCCACCATATTTTTTTCCTTATTACTTGAAGCGGGTGGATTAATTAAACCAGACGGCACTCCAATTTCTGACTCAGTCCGATCATTTTTGGCTGATTCCCGATCGAATTCATACAAACGTCTATTTCAATCCTGGATTGATAGCACAAATGTCAATGAACTACGGCTTCTCCCAGAAATTGAATGTTTGGGAGATTGGCAAAATGACCCATTAAGTACCCGTCAGTTTATTCTTAAACAAATATATTCTTTTGAGCCTGGAAAATGGTTTAACCTAGATAGTTTTATCCAGATGATTTATGAGATAGCGCCTGATTTCCAACGTCCCTCAGGCAATTTTGAGGTTTGGATCATTCGAGATCAATCCACCCAGGAATTCTTAAGTGGATTTGAATCCTGGCACTTCGTTGAAGGTCGCTTGCTTAACTATTTTATCTGCGGTCCGCTTTATTGGTTTGGGTTGATCGAATTAGGCAGCAAAGATAACAATTCTCCAATCTTATCTTTTCGCATAAATTCGAAATTCAAAGACCTCTTGGAAAACGAACCCACCCCTCAAACATTACCTGAAGAAACAGAAAAAATTCGTCTACAATCGAACGGTAAAATCACTATAGGGCGGTTCGTACCCCGCACGGTTCGCTATCAAATAGCCCGTTTTTGTGATTGGGCAGGAATTAAAAACGAAAGCTATTTGTATCTGATTACTTCGCAATCCCTCACTTATGCCCGCAAGCATAATCTATCCCCCCGTCAATTACTCACCTTATTACGGAAAAATTCTATTTATTTTCCTGCCAATCTAACCAAGGCGCTTATCCGCTGGGAATCCAATGCCACAGAAATTCAAATTCAACAAATGCCGATACTTCAAGTGCAAACCCCTGAAATACTAGAGACCATCAAAAAGAGTCGTCTTTCTCGCCATATTCAAAATTATATTAGCCCAACTGTCGCTATCTTGATCCCGGGTAGCGAACAAATCGTTCTCAAGGGTTTGTTTGAGTTGGGCTATATTGCTGAATTATCCCGGATATCCCAATCAGATAATCCTTCCAAGAAAAGTGAATGAAACCAGTCGGTTAATATTTATCCCTTATCTTTTCCAGACCCATTCTTATTCCGATAAATTATCTGGACGTTTTTCTAAGGTCACTTTTATTTCCTGCGTTTTCCCACCGCGGATGACTGTTAACACCACAACGTCGCCGGGTTTGGAATGGAGCGAGACATAAATCAATAGATCGTCAAATGACCGTACGGTTTGGTTGTTGATCGCAACCACAACATCCCCGCCGATTTCAACCTCCCGTCCCCGGATTGTCGCTGTTTTCGATGAACCTCGTAACCCAGCTTTTTCTGCTGGTCCACCCTGCACAACCTCGGCAATGTAAGCACCTTTATTGACATCCAAATGCATGGCTTCTTGGGTCCAGGAATCAAGCGAACCACCACGCACACCTAACCATGCCCAATCATGGCTACCCTTTTCGATTAGGTCTGGTATTACCAACTTGATCATACTCACCGGAATGGCAAACCCTATGCCGGCATTAGCTTGGGTTACACCGCCGGTTTCAATTTGAGCATTTACCCCGATGACTTCTCCTTGAAGATTTAGCAATGGTCCCCCCGAGTTTCCAGGATTAATAGCTGCATCGGTTTGAATAGCCTGAGGAATTGTAAAAGGGGTTAACGCAGGAATCGACCGTCCAAGGGCGCTGATAATCCCGCGGGTCAAAGAACCTTCCAATCCAAAAGGATTTCCAATAGCAACCACGGTTTGCCCAACCGCCAATTTTTCTATATCCCCTAAGGGTAATGGCTGGACACCATCGGGGACTGTTTCAATCTTTACCACTGCGAGGTCACTATTCAAATCCTTTCCCACCAATGTACCGATCTCGATACTTCCATCCGAAAATGTGACTTCTAGATCATCTGCTCCTTCAATCACATGGGCGTTTGTGATAATATGACCTTTTTCATCATAGACAAATCCAGATCCTTGACCAAGCGGGACCACTTGTCCACCTTGGTTTGCGTATTCAGTAATATTGACTACAGCCGGGTTCGCCCGAGCATATAGATTAACTAAGACACCTTGTTCATCTAAAACCGCTTCGGGAACAACCAGGGGGGTCACGGTAGGTTCGGGTAATATTTCCTGAACGCTGCCTGGGACAGATGTTGGTTGTGAACTCGATAAGGAGGGTATCGAAAAAGAACATGCTGCACTAACGGCTAAAACAAATATTAACGTTCCTAGGGTGATAAGCTTTTGTGCTCTTTTGTCTTTCATAATCTTTAATCCTTTACATAATTATTAAAGTAATTCGGGTTTCTTAAAAGAGATTCCTCAATGACTTTATGATGAGTGATTAATTCTACCAGTCTCTTGTTCATCTAACTGTTAAAATCATATCTATTAATATTTTATCCTTTTGAGAATATACAACGAAAGAAATATGTAAAAGGATTATAAGAATTTAACTAGGACTCCTCCTTTCCAAAATGTAAGTTTAGAAAGAAGAATAAATGAATAAAATCTTCTCCATGTTCAAGTTGAGCATTCGGTTTATATTCTTATCCATTTTGATTAGTGGTTTCTTGATCCTCACACCCCAGGGCGTAGGTTCTCAGTGGGATGGTAACTCGACAAAATATATTATCTTGCTCATCGGGGATGGAATGGGAAGTAACCATCTTTTAGCAGCGAATTCCTATACAGGATTGAAGCCTGATTATCAAGAAGATCAAACCTGGCGATCTGCATGGATTTCCACATTCCCTTACGTGGGTACTTATGATCCGAATTTTGCTTGGCAAACCTTTGATTATGTCACAAAAGATTCTATCACTGACAGCGCAGCCGCTGCTACAGCGCTTTATACAGGTGTGAAAACTGTCAATGGGAGAATTAGCATGGGTGCTTCTTCAAATGTCAGGTTGAAAGCCATTACAGAATTTGCCCGAGAAAAAGGCTTCGCAGTAGGCGCTGTTACCACAACCCCCATTTCCCATGCAACACCAGCAGCTTGGATAGCCCATAATGATTCTCGAAATAATGGTTATGCGATTGCAGATGAAGGCTTGTGGGGAAATCCAAATACAACCGGGACACCTTTCGATTCGAGTTTTTATGAAGGAAGTCATGGAACGACAATGCCCCCTATAGATGTCTTAATTGGTGGAGGCAATCCGGCTTGGTTTACTCTAGGCAATCATTTTGTCAATTCGAATATGGTTACAAAACTAAAACAGGAAGCTGGTCAAGCTGGTACATTTCATTATGTGGAAAGGGTCTCCGGAAAATCCGACGGAGGCAATCGGTTATTGGAGGAAGCCCAGAAAACCGAAACCACTCGTTTAGTTGGATTGTTTGGTGGCACAAATGGGGATATCGAATATCGGTTGGCTGATAATTCTGGCGCAAATGCTGAAAACCCTACCCTTCCGGAAATGGCATTGGCAGCTTTGACCGTTTTAGAGAAAAACCCATGTGGCTTTATATTGCTCATTGAGGGTGGCACTATTGATCACGCCTCACACGCTAACAATATGAATGAAATGATAGGCGAAGTGATTGATTTCAACCAGACTGTTCAAACCGTAGTTGATTGGGTAGAGGATCCAAGTAATGACCCCACTTGGGAAAATACCCTCGTTATCGTCACTGCCGATCATGAGACCGGATATCTCGCCCAGGCTCCGGGAGTTTTTGCCAATCAATCTCTGGGAGAAGTATCCCCTTGGACAGTTGTTTTAGAAAAAAAGGTCCTCCCCGATGGACCTGTGGCGAGTTGGGATGATGTTAACGATAATAATGAAATAGAAATAGGTGAGTCAGTCTATTGGGCGTGGAACTCCACCGGACATACAAATAGCTTGGTTCCTATCTTTGTCAGGGGAGCGGGAAGTGAACGGTTAGACCAATTTATTCGGGGAGTGGATCCTATCCGAGGATTCTATCTTGATAATACGGATGTTTTTGGTTTGATGAGAAGCGCATTGGGATATACGGAATATCTACCGATAATATTCGCGAATGCTATTAAC
>DHFN01000002.1 GCA_002402275.1 Anaerolineales bacterium UBA4823 | reverse complement strand
ACGGGCATCGTGCACATCGCCCCGGGCTGCGGCGCCGAGGACTATCAGCTCGGCAAGCAGTACGGCCTGCCGGTGCTGGCTCCCCTGGATGACGAAGGGCACTTTCTGCCGGCGTTTGGCTGGCTGGCGGGCCACCAGGTGGGCGAAGTGGCCCCGCTGATCTTTGATGACCTCAAGCGCAAGGGTCTGCTCTACAAGGTCGAGGGCTACACGCACCGCTACCCGGTCTGCTGGCGCTGCAAGACCGAGCTGGCCTTCCGGCTGGTGGACGAGTGGTTCATCAGCATGGGTGAGATTTATGACAAGCCCCGCGAAGAGGTAACCGCAGAAGAAAAAGAACGTAGCCTGCGCTACCAAATCATGGATATTGTGGATCAAATCCGCTGGATCCCAGAGTTTGGCTACTCCCGCGAAATGGATTGGCTGCGCAATATGCACGANNGCGAAATGTGGTCATCATGAAGTCATTGGCAGTGAGACCGAGTTACAAGAGCGAGCGATTGCCGGTTTAGATAGTTTTGATCATCATACCCCTCATCGTCCCTTCATAGATGCAGTCAAATTGAGCTGCCCTCAATGCGGGGGTGAGATGAGCCGCATTCCCGATGTCGGCAATCCCTGGCTTGATGCCGGTATTGTCTCTTTCAGCACGCTGCGGTATCGTTCCGATCCGGCTTATTGGCGTTCCTGGTACCCTGCCCATTGGATCAGCGAATCCTTCCCCGGTCAATTCCGCAACTGGTTCTACAGCTTATTAGCCATGGCAACCGTTATCGTTAGAGAGCCCCCCTTCCTCCAAAACTTTGGGTATGGCACCTTGCTGGCTGAGGATGGGCGCCCGATGCATAAAAGTTGGGGAAACTCGATAGAATTCAACGAAGCAGCCGATAAGATGGGTGTGGATGTAATGCGCTGGTTATATTGCAATCACAAACCGGAAAACGACCTGCTCTTTGGTTATCACCGCGGTGATGATGCCCGCCGCCGTTTCCTCATCCCCTTGTGGAATGTCTATACTTTTCTGGCAACTTATGCCCGCCTGGATTGTTGGGAGCCGACCTTCGACTTCGATCCTGCCTTTCCAGAAGGACCTACTCCAAAAAGCAATAACCTCCTCGACCGATGGATTCTCTCCCGCCTCAATCAAGTAGCCATCACGGTGACCAACACCTTGGAAAACTCCGATAGCTTGAATGCCACGGTGGCATTCGAAGCATTGCTCGATGATTTGACCAACTGGTTTGTTCGTCGTTCACGCCGGCGCTTCTGGAAATCAGAACAGGATGCCGATAAGAATACCGCCTATGCCACCCTGTATCATGTCATGGTGAAACTCATCCGGCTTTTAGCACCTTTTATCCCCTTTGTCACGGAGACGATTTATCAAAACCTGGTGCGCAATGTACACCCGAATGCTTATGAGAGTGTTCATCATACCACCTGGCCCCTCGCAGATGAATTGATTCTAGACCCAATTTTAGAAGAACAGATGGCGCTGGCACGTCAAATAGCCAGCCTGGGGTTAAGTGCCCGCAATACTGCCGGGTTGAAAGTGCGTCAACCGCTCCAAAAAGTATTGGTATATGCTGGGAAAACCCGTACGATGCTGCCTGAGCTGGTTGAAATTGTCAAAGATGAATTAAATGTCAAAGCCCTTGAGTTTGTAGAGGAAGCCAGCCAATTGGTCACTTACCAAATCCTGCCAGAGAATAAATTGCTAGGTCCCCGTTTCGGCGCTCAATTTCCCAAAGTACGGACAGCCCTGGCAATCCTCGAACCCGCCAAAGTGGCTTTGCAAGTTCAAGCGGGGTTGCCGGTAGTCCTCGAAATAGAGGGTGAATCGATTGAATTAGCTCCCGAGGAAATCTTGGTTCAAACTAAACCAGCTAGTGGCTTAACCGTAGCATTTGATAAATTAGCGACCGTCGCCATTGATACTGCCATCACGCCAGAACTGCGCGCCGAAGGTCTGGCACGCGAGCTCGTCCGACGCATCCAAGCTATGCGCAAGGATGCCGGTTTCAATATCGAAGACCGCATCACGACATATTATCAGACTGATGAGGAATTGGGGAAGATCTTCCAGAGCTGGGCAGATTATATTCAGGCTGAGACGCTCACAACCAAGCTACTAGAAGAAACTCCGCCATCAGAATGTTATCAGGAAAGCTATCAGATTGATCAACATCCAGTGACCATCGGTATAAAACGATAATTCTTAACCAGATTTATTCCTGTGTCTAATCAGTAACGGCAATGCTGCTCATTGAAGAAATGAAGCATTGCCGTATTTTTTGGTATGAAAAGGTTATTCCTTCTCTAAAGTGTTTTATGACATATTTGTTTGCTGATATCTCGGTTGAGCAGCAATCGCATTAGCCACTTTATTGATTTCTTGAATGCCTCCCAGGAATTCATTATAAAGGCTTGGATTATGTTGAGCATAAATTTTAAGGCTCATATCCGCTGATGAGAACAAATGCCTGCGGACATCACTCACTTTACCGTATAGAGCAGGGTGGTAAAGAGTCCGTTTAATCAAATCATTAGCCTCTTCAGTTTTTCCTTCTTTCATCAATAAGGTTACAACCCCCGCCAGCGAACGTTCAATGGTAGGCGCTGATTGTATGTTCAATGCTAAATCCAGGGCTTCTTGTAAATACTGTTTTGCATTCTGATATTCTTCCACTAAAGTTAAAAAGAGACCATAGTGCACAAGCGCACAAGCAACGCCCAATTGGTAACCCAGTTCTTGCCAATTAGAGATTTCATGCTCATAGATCATTCGAGCTTCTTCATATTTTCTTTCTCCCACCGCAACTAAAGCCAGATAACTCAATGTAGTTGCAATTCCCTGCCAATCACCAATCATCTTGGTGATCATCAGACACTCTTGAAGGGTTTGTTCAGCCTCTTGATAGGACCTTTCGATCAGTGCAATAAAACCCAAATCCATTAAACACCAGGCTGTGCCCCATTGATCCCCATTTGTTTTTGATAGAGCCACACCTTTTTCCAAATACTGCCGCGCTTCTGCATACTCTCCAAAGTACAACGCAATAAAACCCAAGCTATCTAAGCAGCGGATCATCTCCCATGTATCATTATTGTCCTCACTAATTTTCAAACTTGATCGAAAGAGTTTTTTGGACTGAATATAGTTTTCTAAATCCAAAGAAAGCCGGGCTAGACCGCGCAGAGAAAGTGCCATTTCTGTTTGCTTATCTAATTCACAAAAAAGGGAGATACTCTCTTGTAAAACTCCTTCTGCTTTCTCGTATTGACCAGTTCTATCATAAAAATATCCTAAACGGGCTAAAAGACGCGCCAAGATCAATTGATTTTCCTTTTTACCCTCATTTTCATTTGCAACCATAAATCGTAATTTTTCTACCGCTTCACTGAATATCTCCACTCCTTTATGTAACCAGGAACGCATGTTATAGAATAAATGTAAACATTCCTGGGATCGGTCAATTTCTCTCCCTTTTGATCTTGTAACCATCCAGTGCCAAGCCATATCAATGTTTTCAATATCGTCGGATATCTCTCGCAATGCCTCGATCTGACGCCCTCCTTTTAGCTGGTCTTCTCGCTCGTGAAGATAGTCACTGTAATATTCTGCATGGCGATCCATAATGCTTTCCCAATCGCGAGGGTCTTCTTTTAATTTTTTCTGAATATATTTACGCGAGATCTCAAGAATCTCATATTTTCCATTGAGCGACCGATGTAAAAAGGATTTGTTGGTCAAACTAGAAAGCAAAGCTAAATTAGCCCCGCTAAGTTCCTCTGCCGCCTGGCGAGTAAAACCACCTCGAAAAATGGACAAATACTTAATGACCCTCCTCTCCTCATCAGAAAGCAGGTTCCAAGAGCGTTCAAACACTGTTTTAAGGCTTCGATGCCGCATCGGTAAATCTCTCGTCGAGACGGTAAGAAAATCTAAATCCTGTTCGATTTCTTTTGCAATTTCCTGACAAGAGAGCAAGTGAGTCCAAGAGGCTGCCAATTCAATACCAAGGGGCATTCCGTCCAGAATTTGGCATATTCGAACGATATAAGGATTATCGTTTTCTAACAAAATGAAATTCGGGTTTACCTGCCTGGCTTTATAGAGAAATAATTGTACTGCACTATACTCTTCGATAGACCCCCCTGCTTGAGTTGGATAATCCAACCCCGGCACCAAATATAGCCATTCTAACTGCAGGTTTAAACGTTCACAAGAAGTGATCATCATTTTGATATCTGGCGCTTGCTTAAGGATTCCCTCAATGATGCTTACTCCCTCCAATATATGTTCAAAATTATCCAGGATCAGAAGCGCCTTCTTATTTTTTAAATAGTTCAATAATTGAGATTGTAGATCTTCCTGCCCCTCTAATGAAATCCCTAACCCTTCGACTATCTTTGTAGCAATTAAATCTGGAGTATTAACCGCAACCAAGGGGATGTACCATACACCATTAGGGAATACTAACTCATTATCCAGGGCTGCCTGGAGAGCCAAACGGGTTTTCCCAATACCGCTTGGACCAATTAAAGTCAATAATCTACAAGCCGGATTCCTTAATCGCTCAGCAATTTCGGATAGCTCTTTTACTCTTCCTAGAAAGGGAGTTGTTGATCCAACCTGTGTGATTGGGCGGGGAGTGATGCTCACCAATTTTGCAGACACGAGAGGGGGGGCTAAACGATATTCTTTTATAGCTTGATAAATCTCTTTGGTAGTTTCTTGAGGTTTTTCCCCTAATTCTTTTTCGAGCAATTGAGCACACTCTCGATATTGATTGATTGCAGCATTTCGTTGATTAGTCCAACAATAGAGTTTCATCAATGCTTGGTGGGCTGATTCATTGGTTGGGTCAAGAGTTAGCCATCGTTGAGCAAATAAGATAGCTTGATGATAATCTCCTTGGTCAGTATAAAAAATCACCAATTTATTCAAGGCATCTAATGCTCTTTGTGACAGAGCATTCTGTTGAAACCGCTGCCAGTCATCAAATTCAATGCTATCCGTGAGGGTAAATCCTTCCAGAAAGTTACCACGGTAAAGTTGAATTGCCTCGCTCAACTTGGAGATGCATTCTGTACAAATAATCGTTTTGGAATGATTATGAGATTTAAGATTCGATATTAAGTCATTAAATTGATGTACATCCACCCATAAATTTTCTTTTTGGAATAAACCAATTCCCTCGCGATCAATGAGAAGCCATTCTTCACCAATTGCTTTCCGTAAAATATGCAGGGAGACTCGTAAATTATTGAAGGATGCGTGCGGATCATATTCTGGCCATAAAAAGGTGGATAAGAAATCACGAGACTGCCTTTCGGAAGTGACCGCTAGGGTTGCCAAGAGAGCCAACGCTTTCTGAAGCGGCACTTTAATTAAAACTCCATCCCTCTCAATTTTTGGTTGGCCCAAAAAGAACATTCGTAAGGATGACATATCGTTCTTTTACCATCCTCAAAATTAAATGCAAATCTTAGAACGGATTAATGATAAATAATATCAAGTAATTAGAA
>DHFN01000167.1 GCA_002402275.1 Anaerolineales bacterium UBA4823 | reverse complement strand
AATGCGAATTGCTTCAACCGATTTATGGACAAGTGAAATTTCCAAGTGAACCGCCATAACCGTGACTCACTCGAATATGAAACATTTGATAAACTAGATAGATTAGGAATCCCTCATGCGATTTTCACCCGTAAGGGCGGGGTGAGTCCTGAACCGTGGGCTTCGTTAAATTTGGGTGGAACGGTCGGTGACGATCAGGAAAGAGTTCAAGAAAATCGGTATCGAGCCTTTCAAGCCCTCAATTGCNNATTTTTCAATTGAAAAATCTTATGATGTTTGGCAAGTCCATAGCTCTCGGATCATTTGCGTTGATCAACCCCGTAAGTCATCTGAACCGCTTATCCAAGCGGATGGAATGGTAACTAACCAATCGGGCGTCATCTTATTTATGCGTTTTGCAGATTGTGTACCAATCATTATGGTTGACCCGATTCAAAAGGCGATCGGATTAATTCACGCAGGTTGGAAAGGAACACTTTACCGAATTGCTGAAGCTGCCCTCAGAACCATGGAAACACACTATGGGTCTAAACCGAGAGATATCCTGGTTGGCTTAGGGCCCTCAATAGGTGCTCATCACTATCAAGTAGGTTCGGAAATATATGAACAAGCCAAAAGAACACTACCGCAAGATATTTCAGAAATATTTGAGATAAAAGATCAAAAATTCTATTTAGATTTATGGCGGGCCAATCAACTCATACTCCAACAAAATGGTGTAAAATCAATAGAACTTGCTGGTCAATGTACCGCTTGTCATCTAGAAGACTGGTTTTCCCATCGGGCAGAGCAAGGGAAGACTGGTAGATTTGGTGTAATAATCTGTCTATAATAATTGAGTATTTATGAGCATAAGTGATCCAAACCAGATATCGGAGCAATATCAGTCTGTATTAGAAAAAATTGCTGAGACTGCTGTAAAAACCGGACGCATTCCCGATGATATCAAGCTTGTAGTTGTTACGAAAGGACATGAGGTCAATCGTATCCGTCAAGTGATTGATGCTGGGGCAAAACGATTGGGAGAGAATTATGCGGAAGAGGGTATCGGAAAGATAAATCAGCTAAAAGAATTTTCCGGGATCGAATGGCACATGATTGGACATGTCCAAAGCCGTAAAGCTGAAATGGTGGTTCAAAATTTTGATATCATTCACTCGTTAGATAACTTAAAAATTGCAGAGCGATACGAACAGTTTGCTGGGCAATGGAACAAGAAGATTCCAGTATTGCTTGAATGTAATGTCAGTGGGGAAGAATCAAAATTTGGTTTTTCGGCATGGGACAGCAACAACTGGGATAAGTTACTTTATGAGATTAAAGAAATACTAAACAAACCTCACTTAGACGTATGTGGATTGATGACTATGGCTCCTTATTTCGATGAAGCAGAAAAAGCACGCCCAATTTTTCAGCGTCTCGTCGAATTTCAAAAATTTCTGAAGATGAACATTCCTCAAAATCCATGGAAGGAATTATCCATGGGAATGAGTTCAGACTATTCTATTGCAATCGAAGAAGGGGCAACGATGGTTCGGATTGGACAAGCTATCTTAGGACCACGAAATCAGCCAAAAGGATGAAATGATGTTGTTTATTGCTAACCTAATCCATTTGTTACTTCAAATTTATACCTTGTTAGTTGTGATACAAGTGCTTTTATCCTATTTCATGTCACCTTTCCATCCAATCCGTCAAGCAATCGATCGGTTGGTCAATCCATTGCTTAATCCTATCCGTCGCAATGTACCTCCTTTGGGAATGTTTGACTTCAGCCCATTGATTTTGATTGTTGCTATTCAAATTGTTGATTCTTTGTTAATGAGGATTTTTACCTCTTTTTATTAATTTATGAACAATAACCTCCAATTTAAACCAGCTGGTAAAGGGATCGCCTTAGCAATTCATGTCGTACCGCGTGCTAGTCAGACGGAATTGACTGAGGTTTTGGAGGATGGTTCTTTGAAGATCAGACTAAATGCACCTCCAGTGGATGGGAAAGCGAATCGAGTGCTGATTGATTATTTAGCAGAGCTTTTCGCCGTACGCCGCTCCGATATCGAAATTGTAGCTGGAGAACATTCAAGAAACAAAATTGTATCCATCGTGGAGGTTGAACCTGAACATGCAGAAAAAATTATCACAAAGTTAATGAAAAAAGGTTGATCGCTTAATTTATGGATTTAATTTAATATCGCATTTGATCGTCTATGAAAAATGACGAAGGGTAGTTTTATAACTAGGGGATAAGATATTGAAATGATGAATTTATCTGCCTAATTGGAAATTGAAATAAACCATAAGGTCAAGTACAGTTCACTCTTCAATTCGGGTTGGGCCGAAGCCATTGCTGAAAATAATAGAGGAATAGCTTCCCGGAAGGGATAATATCGGATTACCTCAATAGCCTTTAATTGTTGATCTAAATTACCTTGCTTTATTGCCATCAATATTATTTCATTAACATCATTTACCGAGAGAAAATCAATTCCTTGAGAAGTTGAAAACTGTATTAACCATTCCTGGTTTTTTAGGTCTGGGAATGGTTTGGGAATCCATGGTTTTGGATGGTTTAAGTATTCTAATGCGCTGATAGCTACATTTTTAACCATCCAATGATTATCCTCAATGGCTATATTTTCCAAAATTGGGTAACACCAGGGTTGATTGATTTTCACCAATCCATACACACAAGCTTTGCGGATGAGTGGATCGGTTTGATTAATGGCTTCCCTTAAAATTGAGTGACCTTGTTCCACGTGGCTTGCTAATGCATTTGCAGCAGCGATACGTAGCTGTTCCGGAGCATTAACCAATAGATCGGTCAAGTAATCGAGGGATTTCGGGTTTTCATTAACA
This sequence comes from Anaerolineales bacterium UBA4823, assembly GCA_002402275.1. Lineage (GTDB taxonomy): Bacteria > Chloroflexota > Anaerolineae > Anaerolineales > UBA4823 > UBA4823. Next base: position 157 of record DHFN01000167.1, on the reverse strand, counting down.
GCTAAAGCTTTACAGGCAATGGTATAAATATTAGGATTTTGGTTTTCTATCAGGGGTAATAAGGGTTCAATCGGAGGGGATGGATGGAGTAATCCAAAGCGAAGAGCACCTAATTGAAGCAGGGAGGGATCCTTAGATTTTAATAAAAAGGTAATGA